>PMLO01000021.1 GCA_003158895.1 Propionibacteriaceae bacterium | reverse complement strand
GATTGTAATGGAAACCCCTCGAAGGGTTTCCAAACCTTCCCACGATGCCCGCGATGGTCCGCGCCGAGCGAAGCTCGGCGGCTACCCACGCGCTAGACTGGCGCCACGGGCCGGCGCCGCGGGTACCCGCGGTCGACTTTCGCGCCCATGGTCGCGAACCTGCGGATGAGGTCCTGGCGGAGCTCGTCGCCGGGAACCAGGGCGTCGACGTGCAGGTCGGAGGCGAGCTTGAGAATGTCGATGTCCGCGCGGTAGGCCTGGCGCAGCTCCTCCACGTAGGCCGCCCGCTCGGCCTCGGGCTTGGCGGCGATCTTGTTGGCGTACACGGCGTTGACCGCGGCCTCGGCGCCCATCACGGCGATGCTGGCCTGGGGCAGGGCCAGGGTCGCGTCGGCGTCGAAGGCGGGGCCGCACATGGCATAGAGGCCCGCGCCATAGGCCTTGCGCACGATGACGCTGATCTTGGGCACGGCGGCGTCGGCGATGGCCGAGATCATCTTGGCGCCATGGCGGATGATGCCGGCGCGCTCGACCACGCTGCCGATCATGAATCCGGGCACGTCGGCCAGGAACAGTAACGGAATGCCGAAGGCATCGCACAACCACACGAAGCGCGCGGCCTTGTCGGCGGAATCGACGAAGAGTACGCCGCCCTTCCACTTGGGCTGGTTGGCCACGATGCCGACGGCGCGGCCGCCCAGGCGGGCGAAGCCGGTGATGATCTCGCGCGCGTAGCGCTTCTTGATTTCGAAGAAGGTGCCGGCGTCGGCGAGCACGTCGATGAGGGCGAACATGTCGAAGGCCTGGTTCTGATTCTCGGGTAGAAGGTCGTCGACGCGCTGGCTGCTCCCGGGCTCGGCGCTGGTGGCGGCGGGCGCGGCCGACTCGGCGTTTTGCGGCATGTACGCCAGGTAGTCGCGCGCGGCCTTGAGACAGGATGGCTCATCCGTGGCCAGGAGGTCGGCGCAGCCTGAAACCTCGCAGTGCATGCGGGCGCCGCCCATGTCTTCCAGCGTGGTCTTCTCGCCGATGACCATCTCGGCCATGCGGGGCGAGCCGAGGTACATCGAGGCGTTGCCCTCGACCATGAACACGGCGTCGCAGAAAGCGGGAATGTAGGCGCCGCCCGCGGCCGACGGGCCGAAGAGCAAGCAGAGCTGCGGGATCGAGCCCGACAGGCGCACCTGATTGCGGAAGATGCGGCCGGCGTGGCGGCGGCCGGGGAACATGTCGAGCTGATCGGTGATGCGCGCGCCCGCGGAATCGACCAGGTAGACGAGAGGGATGCGNNACGGTCTGGTCGTTGGCCAGGATGGCCGCCGGCCGGCCGTGGATCTTGCCGATGCCGGTCACCACGCCGTCAGCCGGCAGATTCCCGGCGCCGGCGTTGGCGAAGAGGCCGTCCTCGATGAAGTCGGCGCTGTCGTCGCAGAGGCGCGCGATGCGCTCGCGGCAGAACAGCTTGCCGGCCGTCTGGTTGGCGTCGTGGTACTTCTGCGCCCCGCCCTTGCGGATCTTCTCGGCGGCCGCCCGTATGTCGTCGCTCTTACTCATCGGCTGCAGTGTATAGCCGGGGAGGCCAAGAAGAAAACACAGAGAGCAGGGAGGACGAAGAGGTTGCGGAGAAGGGAAGGGCTCGGACCCAGATTTTTCACCACAGAGAGCGCAGAGAACACAGAGCTCGGATGGGAAGAAGGGGTGCGGGTCGAGGGTCCGAAAACCCGTTCTTTTCCGGCCTCTGCGCTCTCTGCGCTCTCTGTGGTGAATTCTTATTGCCTGCTCTCGGCGAGGGCGGCGGCGACGGCTTGGCGCAGGCATTTCTGCACCTGCCCGGGCACCTCGGGCGTGGGCAGGGCCTTGCACAGGGCCAGGGTGCGCTTGAGCGAGTCGCACAGGCTCGTGCAGTGCGGGCAACCCGCCACGTGCTGCTCCATCTCCGCGTAGATGCCGGGGCTAATCCTGTCTTCCAGCCTGCCGGCGGGATGCCTGGGTTCACTGGCCATGGGCGAATCCTAGTTGATCGCACGCCCCGCGCCACTCCCCGCCACGCGCCGTGGCGCCGCGGCGGAGTTCTATGGTCTTTCGCCCGGATTTGACTACGATGCGGTCGTCATGCACGGAAGACACGTTTTTCCCCTCGCTGCCGCGGCCGTCGTCGTCCTCCTGGGCGTTCCCGGATGCCATTCCGGAGGCGGTAGCTGCGCGGCCGGCGCCCTGTGCGACTGCAACGGCGGCTCGGACTGCTACCAAGGGTGCGCCGACGGCGACGGCTGCGACCTCTCCTGCCACAACATGGTTCACTGCGGCGGCGTGTGCGGCAACGGTTGCGCCTTGCAATGCCACGACGTGAACGACTGTTCCTCGTCGTGTGGCGACAACTGCATCATCGACTGCCACAACACGGTTTCCTGCGGCGCCTTCTGCGGGGCCAACTGCCAGTACAGTTGCCAGAGCGTGGACCGTTGCGGGGTGCGTGCCGGCCCGGGCAGCTTCATCTCTTGCACGAGCGTCACCACCTGCGTCGTCGAATGCCTGGGCACTTGCCAGGTCTCCTGCAACGACACCAACCCCTGCGACGTGACCTGCCCGAACGGGGCCTCCCCCATTTCGTGCGCGAACGGCCTGCTGGCATGCGGTACTTGCTAAGCAAAGGAGCACCGATCACGATGACATCCCCACCGCTCATTCGCTCCTCTCTTCGCCGCCGGCAGGTTGCCGCGTTCGTCACGTTTCTCGTCGTGGGGTTGCTGCTGCTCGCCAGAGGCGCCCACGCCTACGAGCAGGTGATCATCCGCGACTGGCGCACGCCCATCGGGTACGAATTCGAGCTGGAGCCGCACCTGGTGTTCGGCACGGCGCCACCCGGTCCGGGATACGGATCGGGGGTGGGCATCGGCGTCCGGGGCAGCGTCGTGATTCTTCCGGATGGATTCCTCAGAAACGTCAACGACTCGGTGGCGGTGGGTTTCGGGTTGGACATCGGCCACTACACGGGGTCGTGGGCCATCAACGGCTATCGCGACCAGTGCCTGCATTTCGAGCCCGGCCCCAACGGCACCTCGATCTGCACCGAGGTGACGTCGAACGGCGGCACCTACAATTACTTCTTCGTGCCCGTGGTCCTGCAGTGGAACTTCTGGCTGACACGGCACTTCTCCGCGTTCGGCGAGCCGGGGGTGGATTTCTACTATCTCGGCAGTCACGGGTTCAACGTCAGTCCCGCCGCCTACGTGGGCGGGCGGGTTCAGCTCGGGAGCCGCGTCACCCTGACCGGTCGGATCGGCTACCCGACCGTGGCCATCGGCGCGTCGTTCATGCTCTAGCCCGTCCTATTTCGTGACGGGTAGCCCGGCGGCTTGCCAGGCGTTGATGCCACCATCCATGTGCTTGGCTAGGGTGAAGCCCTGCTCGCGCAGGACCTTGAGGGCGTTGCCGCTGCGGCAGAAGAGCAGGACGGGTTTCATCTTGTCGATTTTGGCAACCTCCGTTCTTGGGCGTCTGCTGGTTGGAGCCACGGGCTGGCGAAAAGGATACGCGGGTGGTTGCCACCCCATTCGGTGAATCCTTTTCCCGCGAGCTGGCTCCAAGCAGGTGAAAGGACAATTCCCATGGCAACCACAGCGCTTACCCAAAGCAACTTTGACAGCACCGTCAAGCAGGGGATCGTCCTCGTGGACTGGTGGGCGCCGTGGTGCGGTCCCTGCCGGATGGTCGCGCCGATCCTCGAGACCCTCAGCCGTGAGCTGGCCGGCACGATCAAGGTGGTCAAGGTCGACGTCGACCAGTCGCCGGTCATCGCGCAGCGCTACCAGGCCCGCAGCATCCCGATGATGCTCGTCATGGATGGCGGGAAGGTCGTCGACACGGTCATCGGTGCACAGCCGAAACCTGCGCTCCGCAAGCGCATCGACGCGGCACTCGCCCGCAGGGGCTGAGTCAGGCGCCGAAGTCGGCGAGGTGCACGACAACGTACGCGGCGTCCCGCTCGTACAGCTCTGCGTGTCCTTCCGCGATGTGCCGGGCGAACGCCTCATTGCCGGCGGCGGCCTCCTCGCGCATGTACGAGACGTGGCCGAGCAACCTCGGCACGACAGCCGTCACCGTCTCCGCGACGTCGCACGCGTCGAGCCCGTACGACTCGCAGAACAGACGCACCCGTGCCGCCCGCTCGGGGATCGTGCCCCACAGGTCATCGCCGCTCCCGAGCGGCGCGAAGCGGTACAGCGCGTACGACAGGTCGTACGTCCGCGGGCCAGGCCGCGCGTAGTCGAAGTCGAAGATCCCGACCACCTGTTCGCCGGAGAAGACCAGGTTGTACGGGGCGTAGTCGCCGTGGACGATGACCTCGGCATCGGGCAGCGGCGCCAGCTGCCAGGGGAGGTCTCGGGCCACGAGCGGTGCGGAGACGTCATGGAAGCGCCGCAGCAGCCGCGCGGCCGAGACGAGTGCAGCCTCGCTTCGTACCGCCTCTGACAAGGGGTAATGCCCCACCTCGCCGGGCAGGTAGTCGAGCACGTCGCGTCCAGCATCGTCCGTACCGCGCCATGCCGGTACGGGGAGTCCCTCGCTGTGGAGCAGGGGCAGCAGCTCCCGCATCGCAGGGCTCCACGGAGCGCCGGGCCGATGCACCGCGTCCCCGATCTGTACGACCCTGTTGATCCCGCCGCCCGCGAGCTCGATCTCGTCCACGGCTCCATCATGCCGTCGGGCGGTGGCGGACCAGGATGAGCCGCAGCAGTACGCCGACGAGCAGGGCCCAGAACGCGCCGCCGATGCCGAACACGGTGATGCCGGACGCGGCAACGAGGAACGTCACCGCGGCGGGCAGGCGGCCCGGGGCGTCGTCGAGCGCCTGCTGGATGCTGCCGGCGAGGGTGCCGATGAGCGCCAAGCCGGCTGCGGCCGGGAGCAGGGCGCCCGGGGCCGCGAGGACGATCGCCGTGATGACGCCGGCGCCGGCGGCGAGGAACACGTATAGGACCCCGGTCGTCATCGCCGCCTTCCACCGGCGGGAGGTGTCGGGTCCGGCGTCGTGCCCGGCCGCGAGGGCCGCGCTGATCGCGGCCATACAGATCGCGTGACCTCCGGCGAACGCGCCGATGACCGTACCGATCCCTGTCGTGAGCAGCGCCGGGCGCCACGGCGTCTCGTACCCGAAGGACTTCAGCACAGCCACCCCCGGTACGTTCTGCGACGCCATCGTCACGAGCCACAACGGGACCGCGATGCCGACCATCGCCTGCCAGGAGAAGTGCGGCGCGACAAGGGAGAACCCGATGGAGATCTGCGGGGCGGTCGTGAGGTGCAGCAGGGTGACGACGAACGCCGCGGCGATCGCGGCCGGGGTCGCCCAGCGGGGCGCGAAGAGCAGTACGACCACCCAGGCGAGCAGGATCGGCCACATCAGGCTGAACGAGGTTGCTGTCGCAGTGACGGGCTTCAGGCAGAGCGGCACGATGACCCCGGCCAGCATCGCCTGCGCGATCGACGTGGGGATCCGCGCGATCAGTGTGCCGAGTGCGGGAATCGCCGCGGTCGCCACGATCAGCAGGCCCGTTACGACGAACGCGCCGATGGCAGTCGGCCACCCGCCGGCAGGTGTCGGGCTCGCCGCGAGCAGGGCCGCTCCCGGCGTCGACCACGCGATCGTGATCGGGATCCGGTAGCGCCCAGCGAGCAGGATCGTCGCGATGCCCATCGTGAGGCAGAGGGCGGCGAGACCCGATGCCGCCTGTACGGGGGTGGCTCCCATCGTCCGAAGGCCGGTGAGGACGACCGCGAACGCGCTCGTGAACCCGACGATCGCGGTGACCAGACCCGCCACGTACGTGTGACGGTCCGCCAGCAGTGTTCGCATCCTGCCCCCTCTCGGGGGCGAGGCTAGGGCACGGGCCACGCGCGACCCTGCCGGGTTCGCCAGCCGGGCACGTGTCGTTTGTCGTCACCTTCGACGCGCCCGCCTTACCCGGCGTGAGGCTCCGTGCGTGCTGCACGCGGCGTACCCGGCGTGAGGCTCCGTACGTGCTGCACTGCGCGCTGTCGTGGCTGGGGGCGGCGGACGGTCCGGGAGTCCTACGCATGCTCTTCGAGATCTGCGGCCGTTCGGGAGTCCTGGGGATTCCTCCGAGACCTGCGGGTGGCTGGGGGCGGTGCATGGATCCTCCTAGGCTGCGCAGTGCAGCACGTACTGCGCCTCCCGCCTCATCGTCGAGGGGCCACGAACGGCGCCGGCTGCTCGCGAGCGTTGGCGTGTCGTGACTCCTCGACATCGAGCCGGGGTCCACTCCCGCGTCGAGGGGCCAGTAATTGCACGGGTTCTCTGCGACTCTCGGCGCGTCGTGACTCCTCGTCGGTGTCCAGAGGTGGTCTGACGGGGGAGCCATAGGATCGAACCGTGAGAGTCGCGATGGCGGGGCTGGTGGCGCTGATCCTGGTGCTGCTGAGCGGATGCCAGGGGCTGGGCAATCCCGACCAGACGAAGGCATGCCGGGCGCTCGCCGATCAGGTGCCGGGCATCGCGGGTGTGAAGGACGCCGCTTTCACCGATGCCATCGTGAGCAGCCTGCCGCGCTGCTCCGGCGTCGTGGCGCTCGACCCCGGCCTGAGCACCACGCAGCGCGGGCAAGCAGTCGGGAGCGTGTACGACGTCGTACGCGCTCGTGGTGTGAAAGAGGTGGAGTTCAGCACGCAGTTCTCGCTCGGTACGTCGACGCTGCTGGTCTCTGCCGGATTCCCCACGGCCGACCAGGTGACGAGCATCCTGGGCATCGCGGACGCAGCGCACGCGGATCCGGTCGAGATCTCCTGGTCGCAGGCCTCTGGCCTTGTGGCCAGCGTGCATGCGCATCTGACGAGTACGGCACCGGCTGCCTCGCTGCGCGAAGGAACGGCGCTGCTCCAGCTGACGCCGCCCGCGGGCATCCGCGAGATCGACTGGTACCTCAACGACACCCAGATCGTGGCGCCGACCATCACGTCGGATGAGGCCACAAGCCTCGACGCCGTCGCCTCCTGGTTCGACACGAACTCGGCGGTGACGTCGTACTCGTTCAAGGACGAGTCAGCCGTACAGACCTGGGCGCTGATCACGACGAGCGAGGTCCCGGACGTGGTCCGCAGCTTCGCTGCCGTCGCAGGGTCGGGTGCCTCGGCGAAGGTGTCCGCGAGCATCGCCGGCAAGGCGCCGTACATCACGCTCCCCTGAGGGCCTCACGATCCGAGGATCACTTCGGCGGTCCGGCGGCCGGATACCAACGCGCCTTGGATGGAGGCGGTGTCGCGGTGGTCGCCGCACACGTACAGGCCATCGCCGAACCGGATCTGCTTGCGCACCAGCAGCGGCGGCGGCATCACCGGCAGGGCGTCCGGGACCACATGGGTGGTCAGCAGCTGCCAATCGGCGGTGTCCCGTTCGTACAGTGACGTCAGATGCGCGCGTACGGCCGGCTCGGAGGGGACGACATCGTCGACGAGGAGTGCTGACGCCTGGACGAGGTGGCGCCCGGCCGGTGCGTAGCTCGGCGCGACGTTGGACATCACGGCTGTGTTGATGATGGGTCCAGCGTTCGGTCGTGCATCGACGGCCACGTACGTGCTCGCCGTCGGCGCGGCGTCCACCGCGAACCACCACGTGGCTACGCCTTTCATGGCGGGTGCCGGTACGGGAGCGAGCCCGGCCGCCGTCGTCGGATCGGTCGCGACGACGACGATCCTCGCCGCTCGCTCGCCCTGCGGCGTCTGCGCCACCCAGGCCGTACCCTCTCGGGCCACGCTCGTGACCGGGGTCTCCAGCTCGACCGGCCGAGGCAGCAGTGCCGCCAGCTGGCGGGGGATCGCGGACATGCCGAGCGCGGGCACGGCGGGCGTACCGAGCGCGAACGACCGTACGAGCAGGCGAGCGAACCGCGCGGACGTGGTCCCAGCGGTCTCCAGCAGCACTCCGGTCAGGAACGGCTCGACGACCTCCTTGCGTAGGGGCCCGTGGAAGCCGGCCGCGTCGAACGACTCCGCGAGCGTCGTGTCCGGTGCCGTGAGGAGCCGCGGGACCGAGCCCAGCGCCGGCGCCGCCCAGCGGGCGAATGCGCCGAGCTGGCGAAGGTCCGCGTACGGGGTGTGCAGCGCTCCCATCAGCGACCTCGGGTCGAGACCGAGCTCGACCCAGCCGGTCGCGCGCCTCACCGCGATCCCGCGCCCGAACGCCTGCAGATCAAGGGNNTCGTTCGCCTCGACGACATCCACGCTGCGTCCCGCTCGGGACAGCACCCGTGCGCACTGCAGCCCAGCCAATCCGGCACCGATCACGAGCACGTCGATCATTCGGCCATCCTGACAGTGACCGCCAACCGAGCGCGCTGCGGGCGTGTTCCGTTGGCTGATGAGCAACTCATCAGCCAACGGGTCCCGCGCATTTCGGCCGCTACTCTCGGACCGTGAGAACCCCGCTCGCGATCGGCCTCGTGGTCATCGGTCTGGTGCTCTCGGCGTGTTCGTTCCCTGGGGGAACAGATATCAAGCAGGCTTGTCAGTCATTGAAGGACCACGCCGGGGCGGTGCCGGGTGTCACGGCCGCCACGTACGGGGTGGGCACGCCCGGCGGGGAGATGGTCTGCTCCGGAACCGTCCAGCTTGCAGCGTCACTGACTGCAGAGGAGCGGGGTGCGGCGGTGGGCGGTGTGTACGACATCGTCCGTTCTTTCGGGGGCCCCGACCTGGTCAGCACGGATTTCATGACCGGCGAGACGGACCTCCTCGTCGTCAACGGCTTCCCGATCGCCTCGGATGTCGCCTGGGTCTACGGCGTCATAGATCGGACTCACGCGAACCACTCGAGGATGTACGGAGCGGGGAGCCTCTACGTCGATCTGATGGGAACGGTCACCACGTCGAGTCCTGCGGAGTTCCTTCGTGCGGGGATCGACCTGCTCACCCTCACGCGCCCCGAAGGCATCCGCTGGGTCAACTGGTACATCGGAGAGAACACCGTGCGGCCCGGCTACGTCACCGCGATCAACTCGGAGGACATCTCGCCTGACATGGCGAACCAGCTCAGGAACGTCGCATCATGGCTGGACAAGCATCCCGACTTCACCACGTTCCGGTTGACGATGCACGGGGCCTATCACGAGTGGCTCGTCACCACGACGCGGGCGGTCCCGGACGACGTTCGGGCCTTCGCTCAGGCGGACGCCGGTCCGCCGAACGCCATCAAGGTCTCGGCGCGACTCGTGACCAGCAATGCGCCGTACCTCACGGTGCCCTGACTCGCGGACCCTCGTCCCACGCGCGAACAGCCTCGTGGCGTCCTTCTGCGAGGTCCTGGAGCACACGAAATCCCGGCACGACCACGGAACCGGGGCGGGTCATGACCGCACCGTTGCGAGGCTGATCTGTGGGTCAGGCTGTGTGTGCGAGGACTGTCAGCCGTGGCAGGGTTTGAATTGGGGGATGCCCGTGGTTCGATTCTGGGCAGGAAGTTGACCTCGTACGTACCTGTCCGGCTAGGCTACGGAACCGTAACCTACGGAACCGTAGGAAGGGAGACGCGTGACTTCGACGAACGCTTGGACCCCCCGTATCGTCGGTGACGCCAGTGAGCACCCCGATGACGTGGCCGGCAGCGCGCCGGCCGACGGCATCGAGACGGTACAGCTCCTGGATGCCGACGCACACCAGGTCCGCCACCCCTCGTACAGCCCGCAGCTCTCGGCCGATCAGGTGCGTGATGCGTACAGGACGATGTTCCTGGCGCGGCGCCTCGACGGCGAGGGGACCAACCTGCAGCGGCAGGGGCAGCTCGCGCTCTGGGCGCCGGCGATCGGCCAGGAGGCGGCGCAGATCGGCGCGATCAGTGCGCTGCGGCCGACCGACATGGTCTATCCCTCGTACCGCGAGCTCTCGATGGCGATGCACCGGGGCCTCGACCCGGTCGCGATCTTCCAGATCATGCGCGGCATCACGCATGCCACCTGGGACGTCGAGGCGCTCCACTTCGGCCTGTTCGCGTTCGTCGTCGGCGCGCAGACCGTGCAGGCCACGGGCTACGCGATGGGCGTCACGCTCGACGGCGCCGACGAGGTCGTCATGGTCTGCCTCGGCGACGGCGCGACCAGCGAGGGCCACGTCAGCGAGGCCCTCAACTTCGCCGCCGTGTACAACGCGCCGGTGATCTTCCTCGTGCAGAACAACCAGTACGCGATCTCGGTGCCCACGTCGGGCCAGTTCCGCGGCGCCCCGGCGGCCCGCGCGGCCGGTTTCGGCATGCCCGGCATCCGTGTCGACGGCAACGACCTGTTCGCGATGAACGCGGTGGTGGCCGAGGCGGCGGCCAGGGCTCGCGCCGGGGGAGGGCCGACGCTCATCGAGGCCATGACCTACCGGATCGGCGCGCACACCACCGCCGACGACCCCACGCGTTACCGCTCCCGCGAGGAGGAGGAGTCGTGGGCCGAACGCGACCCGCTCGTACGTGTCGAGCGCTGGCTGCGCGAGCAGGGCACAGCGGATTCGTACTTCTCCGACCTCTCCGACGCGGCCGACGACCTCGCGGCCGACGTACGGGCTCGCGTGCTTGCGCTCACCCCCGCCGGGATCACCGAGCTGTACGACTACGTGCTCGCTGAGCCGTCGGACGCGCTCGTCGAAGAGCGCGCCCAGGTCGAGAGCTACCTCGCCACCCTGGAAGGCCGCTAGATGGTGCAGCTCTCGATGGCCAAGGCCATCACCGCCGGCCTCAGCCGTGCGATGGACCGCAACGACCACGTCGTGACGATCGGGCAGGACATCGGCAAGCTTGGCGGTGTCTTCCGCATCACGGACGGTCTGCAGGAGCGCTTCGGCGCCCGCCGCGTCATGGACTCGCCGCTGGCCGAAGCCGGCATCGTCGGCACGGCGCTCGGCATGGCCCAGCGCGGCTACCTGCCGGTCTGCGAGATCCAGTTCGACGGCTTCGTGTTCCCGGCGTTCGACCAGATCATCAACCAGGCGTCGCGGCTCCGGTTCCGCAGCCAGGGGCACGTGACGGCGCCGATCGTCATCCGGCTCCCGTACGGCGGCAACGTGGGCTCGATCGAGCACCACGGCGAGTCGCCGGAGGCGTACTTCACGCCGACACCCGGCCTCCGGATCGTCACGCCGAGCACGCCGGCCGACGCGTACGAGCTCATCCAGCAGGCGATCGACAGCCCCGACCCGGTGATCGTGCTGGAGCCGAAGCGGCTGTACCACTCGCTCAAGGGCGAGGTCGACCTCGACGCACCGCCGTCGGGCGAGATCGACCGGGCACGGGTTGTACGGCTCGGGTCCGAGGTCACCCTGATCGGGTACGGGCCGATGGTGTCCACCCTTCTCAGCGCGGCGAAGGTACTCGCGGATGAGGGCCACTCGGCNNGCCCGCATCCAGGAGCGCTGCTTCTTCGCCCTCGAGTCGCCGGTGCTGCGTGTCACCGGTCTCGACATGCCCTACCCGCCGTCGCGGGTCGAGACCGACTACGTCCCGAGCGTCGATAGGGTGCTCCAGACGGTCGACCGCGCGCTCGCGTACTGAGAGGTTGCCATGGCACTTCAGCACTACCGCCTGCCCGATGTCGGTGAGGGCCTGACGGAGGCGACCGTCCTCAACTGGCTCGTCGCCGAGGGCGACCGCATTGCCGTCAACGACCCCGTCGTCGAGATCGAGACCGCGAAGTCCGTCGTCGAGCTGCCGAGCCCGTACGCCGGCGTGGTGGCGGGCCTTCTCGTACCGGTCGGTCAGACCGTCGAGGTCGGTACCGCGCTGATCGCCGTCGAGGACGGGATCGGGGCCGAGGCCGCATTGGCGAACGAGGCCGGGGCGGGTGCGATGCCCGAGGAGCCCGAGGCCCCTGCCACGCAGGCGACGCTCGTGGGCACCGGGCCGCGGGAGCTCAAGCAGACGCGGCTGCCGCGCAAGACGGCTGAGAACACGCTGGCGCCGCCGCCACCGCCCGAGGTGGACGTGCGCACGCTGGCCAAGCCGAGCGTACGGAAGCTGGCGCGGGACCTGGGCGTCGATCTGGGGGCGGTCACGCCGACCGGACCCGACGGTACGGTCAGCCAGGACGACGTCACCGCCGCCGCCACGCAGCAGGGCGGGTGGACAGGCTTCCTGGCCGAGCGCGGCGAGACCCGCATCGATGTGACCGGCATCCGGCGTGCGACCGCGCGGGCCATGGTCGAGAGCGCGTTCACCGCGCCTCACGTCACGGAGTGGACCGACGTCGACGTGAGCCGCACGATGGAGCTGCTCGAGCGGATGAAAACGATGCGGATGTTCCGGGATGTACGGATCACGCCGACGCTCCTCATCGCTCGCGCCGTGTGCGTCGCGCTGCGCCGGAATCCCGAGCTCAACTCGAGCTGGGACGAGAAGAACTCCCAGATCGTACGGAAGGGCCACATCAACGTCGGCTTCGCCGCCGACACCCCTCGTGGCCTCGTCGTACCGGTGATCCACGACGCCGACACCATGAGCACGTACGACCTGGCCGTCGCGATCAACGAGCTGACCGCGACTGCCCGGGCGGGCAAGACCCAGCCGGCGCAGCTCACGGGCGGTACGTTCACGATCACGAACATCGGCGTCTTCGGCATCGACGCCGGCACGCCCATCCTCAGCCCCGGACAGGCCGGCATCCTCGCGCTCGGTCAGATCACGAAGCGCCCCTGGGTCGTCGAGGACCGCGTCGAGCCCCGGTGGGTGACCACCTTGGCGATGTCCTTCGACCACCGCATGGTCGACGGCGCCGAGGGATCGGCGTTCCTGAGTGACATCGCCGCCATCCTCCGTGACCCGGGCTCCACGCTGATCATGGCCTGAAGGGCTGACCCCGCCACTCAGTGGCGCACGGGCGGGTGACGGCTCGTGCTTGCCGCATTGGTTCATCACGTTAACCCGGTGAATGTGAGGTTCTCATGGCCAATTCGGCATGAGAACCTCACACTCGCCTGGATAACATGATGAACCGGGCGGGTGCCGCGGCCCATCCGCACACGTTCGCGGCATGCTCGTCCGTGCCACTGAATGGCGGCGACTCTCGCTCAGCCGTCGTAGTGTCCGGCGGCGATGTCGTCGAGGAGGCCCGGGTGGGTCGGCTCCCAGCCGAGGAGCTCACGGGTGCGGATAGCGGTCGTCGCGTGGTCGACGGACTGCATCATCCCGTAGAATCCGAGGCGCTCCGCGTCGACGGACTCGGTCGGAAGATCGAGGCGCGCCGCGAGTGCCTCCGCGAGAGTCCGTACCGGGATGCCCTCGTCGCCGACGGCGTGCAAGACGGCTCCAGCCGGTGCGTTCTCCAGCGCCAGTCGGAACAGGTGTGCCGCGTCGAGCACGTGTACAGCGCACCAGCGGTTGGTGCCGTCTCCCACGTACATCGCAGCGCCGGCCTCGCGGAACATGCGTGACAGCTGGGCGACGAAGCCGTGCTTGTCGCCCTCGCCATGTACGGAGCGGGGCAGCCGGACGACCGACGGCCGGACCCCATCTGCCGCGCTGGCGAGCACGAGCTCCGCGTTCGCGCCGCGCGCCGCCATCGGACCGCCAGGCGTGTCGTCGTCCTCCGTGCTGGGACGCCCGGCGACAACGGGAGTCCCCGATGCCAGCACGATGGGCCTGCCCGTGCCCGCGAGCGCCTCAAGCATGGCGACAACGCCTCCGCGCTCCGTGACCGCCGCGCCCGCAAGGTCGTTCATGTTCTCGTGCGGGAAGGCGAGGTGGATGACGCCGTCGGCCGATGCCGCCGCCTCGCGCAGGATGTCGGGTTCGGTGAGCGAGCCGCGGACGACGGAGGCGCCGAGCGCCTCGACCTTTGCCGCCGATGCGTCGGACCGCGCGAGTCCGGTGACCGTGTGGCCGGCTGCGATCAGCTCGGGGATGACGGCTGAGCCGATCCAACCGGAGGCCCCGGTGACGAAGATGTTCATATCGTTCCCTTCAGTGATGTCAGACTCTGACATCACTCACCATACCCTGTGATGTCAGAGTCTGTCATCACCTAGGATGTACGCATGGGTCGCTGGGAACCGAACGCACGAGGGCGACTGGCGCGCGCCGCGCTCGTGCTGAGCGCCGAGAAGGGGTACGACGCCACGACGGTCGCCGAGATCGCCGCGGCCGCTGGTGTCACCGAGCGCACCTTCTACCGCTACTTCGCCGACAAGGCCGACGCCATCTTCCCGGACAACACCGGACTGCTGGTGCGACTGTCGGCGGTTGTCACGGATGCGGTCGACGCGGGCCACAACCCCCTGGACGCTGCGCTCACCGCCGTCCAAGAGCTGGCCATGTACGCCTCGCAGGAGCCCGAGCGGACCCGGCTCAACGCACAGGTCATCCCGGCTGTACCGGCGCTCGCCGGCCGCGAGCTCCTCCGCCAGCGCCAGATCGCCGACGCCGTCTCGCAGGCGCTCAGCCACAGCGGCGTTCCCGCCCTCGACGCGCAACTGGCCGCAGAGACAGCCCTGGGCGTCTGGCGCGTGGCCGTCGCAGAATGGGCCCGCGATGCCCAGAAGGGGGCGTTGACCGACGTCGTCGCTTCGACGGCCGACGCCGCGCGGTCTCAGACGAGCCGAGTCAGACTCAGAAGCCCAACAACCTCGAGCGATGTGGCCGAGGCTCGACCGGCGGGTCAGTAGGTCCCGACTGCCTTGAGCGATCGGGCTGCTCGTCGTCCGGGGTGTGTACGTGGGTGGGGTCGAGGACGCGCGCCAGGAACGTACGTGTCCGCTCCTCCTTCGGGTTCCCGATGACGTCGGCAGGCGGGCCCTCCTCGACGATGACNNCGGGCGAACGCCATCTCGTGGGTGACGACCATCATCGTCATCCCGTCGGCGGCGAGGTCGCGCATGACCGACAGCACATCGCCGACGAGTTCGGGATCGAGCGCAGAGGTCGGCTCGTCGAACAGCATCAGCTCGGGATCCATCGAGAGCGCCCGCGCGATGGCGACGCGTTGCTGCTGGCCTCCGGAGAGCTTCAACGGGTACGAGTCGCCGCGGTCCCCGAGGCCCACCTTGTGCAGGTTCTCCATGGCGATCTTCTTGGCCTCGGCCGGCGACTTCTTGAGCACCTGGGTCAGCGCGATCGAGCAGTTCTCCAGCGCCGTGAGGTGGGGGAACAGGTTGAACGACTGGAAGACCATGCCCATGAGGGTGCGGATGTGGTCGACGTCGGCATCGGGGTCGGTGATCTCGTCGTTGAGGATGAAGATCCGGCCCTTNNTGGACGACGAGGTCGATGCCCTTGAGCACCTCGAGGTCGCCGAAGGACTTGTGGAGGTCGTAGACCTGGATCTCGTCCTCGCGGTTCCCCGTGGGGATCGTCACGCCGGTATTCACGTCACTGCTATTCACGTCACTGCTCATTTCGCCCTCGCCCCCCGCGCTTCCATCCTCCGCACCAGGAAGGTGAGGGGAAGCGTGATGAGGAGGTAGGTCGCTCCTGCGATGACCAGCGGCGTCATGTTGGAGTACGTGTTCGACATCGCGCGGCCGTACTTCGTGAGGTCGAACGATGTCGCCGTCAGCCCGATCACGTAGACAAGCGAGCTGTCCTTGGTCAGGGCCACGAGCTCGTTCGTGAGCGGCGGCGTGACGATGCGGAACGCCTGGGGCAGCACGATCCGGCGAGTGGCCATCCCCGACGGCATGCCCAGCGACCGCGCCGCCTCGACCTGCCCTTTGGGGACGGCCTGGATGCCGGCGCGGATCGTCTCCGCGATGTAGGCCGAGCTCACCAGGCCGAGCCCCAGCCAGACCGTGCCGTACGGGTCGAGGGGGATCCTCAGGCCGGGGAAGGCCAGCGACACCAGGCTGAACCCCATGAGCACGATCAAGGCCGGGAGGCCTCGGAAGAACTCGATGTAGATCATGGAGAGCCACCGGTAGGGGGCGACCTGGGACAGTCGCATCAGCGCCAGCACGGTGCCGAGGACCAGCCCTACGACGAAGGCTCCTCCGGTCATCGCGAGCGTGTTGAGGAAAGCGAGGGGCAGGCCCTGGGTCAGGGTCTTCTCGATGAGGTCGAGCCGGAAGAACGCCGAGGAGACCTGCCGGCCGTCGACGAAGAGAACTGCGAGCAGGACGACGAGCGCCAGTACGCCGTACTGGACGAACCTGATCCTCTGAGCCCTCTTGCGGGGCGAGGTCTTCTTCTTCGGCCGGACACCTTCGACGGTGATGGCGGACATGCTCGTCTCCTTCGTGCCACTGGCCGCCCACCGGTGCGGTGGACGGCCAGGAGCTCAGCGGATCACTTGGGGGCGTCGACCCCGAACCACTTCTTGTAGATGGTGTTGTACGTCCCGTCGGACTTCGCCGACGCGAGAACGCCGTTGACGACCGACTGCAGGGCGGTGTTGTCCGTCGCCATGCTGAAGCCGTAGCTCTCGTTCGTCTTGAACTCGGTGCCGACGACGGTCTTCGGGTTGTCCTTGGAGAAGTTGTAGACCACGCCNNTCGAACACCTTGACGGTGTAGCCGTACTGGGTGGAGTTGTTCTGCGCGTACGTCTGACCGGTGGTGTCCGTCTGGACGCCGACGACCTTGCCCTTGAGAGCCGACAGGTCCGTGACACCGGAGCTGGCTGGGACCAACAACGCCTGGGTCGCGGAGAAGTACGGGTCCGAGAAGGCGGTCGCCTTCTGGCGGTCGGCATTGATGGTGATCGCCGCCGCGCCCGCGTCACACTTCTTCGCCGCGAAGGCAGCGCCGGAGGTGATCTGCTGGAACTCGATGTCCACGATGTCCTGGGTCACGCCGAGCTTCTTCGCCGCGAGATCCATGAGGTCCACATCGAAGCCCACGACCTTGCCGCTGTCGTCCTTGTACTCGAACGGCTTGTACGACAGGTTGGTGCAGACGGTGAGCTTGCCCGCGGCGACCAGGGTCGGCGCCGGAGCGCTCGAGCCGGCCACGCTGCTGGCGGCGGTGGTGGAGCTGGAGTAGTTGGCGCAGCCCGTGAGCGTCAGCGCCAGCGCAGAGGCGGCTGCCGTAAGGGCCAGGAGTCGCTTCATGAGCGTCCTTTCTCAGTATGAATGCGGCACATACTGCCATCGGTTCTGTTACGGATGTGCGACGGCCGAAAAGGAGAGACGCGCACAGCCACGCGACATGTGGTCCTCACAGCGTCGACGTGGCGAATCCGTTCACGTACGGTCCTTCCATGCCTGAGCAGCTCACCCGCGAGCAAGCGCGGCGGATCGCTGTGCGGGCACAGCTTCTGGATGCCCGACGGCCGCGGTCCGTGCTCGAGGTGGTACAGCGGCTCGGCTTCCTCCAGTACGACCTCACGCGGGCCATCGCTCCGAGCCAGGATGTGATCCTGTGGAGCCGGCTGGGGGACTCGTACGATCGCAGCGATCTGCAGCACCTCCTCGACACCCAGGAGCTCATCGAGCTGCACATGGTGCTGAGGCCCGCGAGCGACATCGCGCTGTACCGAGCGGAGATGGCTGCCTGGCCGGCCGCCGGGACCTGGGAGCAACGCCTCGCCGACTGGGCCGGGGCCAATGCCGCCTGCGCCGAGGACATCCTCGACCAATTGCGCGGCGACGGGCCGCTCCCGACCACCGAGTTGCCGGACACGTGCGCGGTCCCGTGGCGGTCGTCGGGGTGGACTCACGACAAGAACGTGCAGAAGATGCTGAGCGCGCTCGTGGCGCGTGGCGAGGTGGCCTTGGCGCGCCGAGAAGGCGCGATGCCCTGGTGGGACCTGGCGGAACGGGTGTACCCGGACGTCCCGCCCGTACCGTTCGCCGACGCCGTACGGGAACGCAACCGCCGGCGGTTGGTCGCGTTCGGCATCGCCCGTGCGAAGACGGTGCAGGCACCGGTGGAGCCCAACGACGTCGGCCCGGTGGGCGTACAGGCCACCGTCGAGGGCGTACGAGGCACGTGGCAGGTCGACCCGGATCAGCTCGAGCGGGTGGACGAGCCGTTCGAGGGCCGTGCGGCGCTGCTGTCGCCACTGGACCGGCTGGTGTTCGACCGGAAGCGGCTCGCAGAGATCTTTGAGTTCGACTACGTGCTGGAGATGTACAAGCCGGCCGTGCAACGCATCTGGGGCTACTGGGCGCTGCCCGTCCTGGTCGGAGATCGCTTCATCGGCAAGGCCGACGTCATTGCCGAGCGCCAGGAGGGCGAGTTGATCGTCCATGCGCTGTACGAGGACGAACCCTGGGCACCTGAGCAGCGGGCCGCCGTCCTCGACGAGCTGTCATCCCTGGCCGACTGGCTCGACCTGGCCCTCGTCCTGCCCTGACTCGTACATTCAGTGGCACGTATCGGGTCTGCGGTGCGTATCTCGATCGGCGACCGCGTACGTGCCACTGAATGGCGGCCGGCCGCCTCCAGTCGCCTCGACTACCCCTGACACGAGCGGAATACCCCCTCAGGGGGTAGGGTTGAGCCTAGTACGCTCAACTTTCGAGGAGATGACCGAGTGGACACTTCCAAGCTCACCGCCATGAGCCGCGACGCGGTCTCGATCGCGCTGCGTTCCGCCCTGACCCACGGCAACCCCAACGCCGAGCCCGTACACCTGCTCGAGGCACTGCTGACGATCCCGGACAACACGGTCGGGCCGCTGCTGTCGGAGCTCGGGGCGGATCCGCGGATCGTCGATGCCGCCGCCAAGGGCGCGATCACGAAGTTGCCGTCGGCGCAGGGCTCGTCGGTCGCGCAGCCGAACCTCTCCGGCGCCTTCGCACGCGTCGTCGCCGACGCGGAGACCCGGGCGACCCAGCTGAGCGACCAGTTCGTCGCCACGGAGCACCTGTTGATCGCGCTCGCGTCCGTGCAGTCGGAGGCTCGTAAAATCCTCAACGACCTCGGCGTGACCAGTGACAAGGTCGTGAAGGCGTTCAACGAGCGCCGCGGCTCCAAGCGCGTCACGTCCGCCGAAGCAGAGGGCGGCGAGTCGGCGCTCGACAAGTACAGCGTCGACCTCACCCAGAGGGCCCGCGAGGGCCGCCTCGATCCCGTCATCGGCCGCGACCAGGAGATCCGTCGCGTCGTACAGGTCCTTGCGCGCCGTACGAAGAACAATCCCGTGCTCATCGGCGACCCCGGCGTCGGCAAGACCGCTGTGGTCGACGGGCTCGCGCAGCGGATCGTCGCCGGAGACGTACCGGACTCCCTCAAGGGACGCCGCCTCGTCTCGCTCGACCTGGCGAGCATGGTGGCGGGTGCGAAGTACCGCGGCGAGTTCGAGNNGGAGCGGCTCAAGGCCGTCCTCAACGAGATCCGCGAGGCCGAGGGCCAGATCATCACGTTCATCGACGAGCTCCACCAGATGGTGGGCGCCGGCGCGTCCGGCGACTCGACCATGGACGCCGGCAACATGCTCAAGCCGATGTTGTCCCGCGGTGAACTGCGGATGATCGGCGCGACCACGCTCGACGAGTACCGCGAGCGCATCGAGAAGGACCCGGCGCTCGAGCGCCGGTTCCAGCAGGTTTACGTCGGAGAGCCGAGTGTCGAGGACACGATCGCGATCCTCCGCGGGCTGCGCGAGCGGTACGAGGCGCACCACAAGGTACGGATCACCGACGGCGCCCTCGTCGCCGCGGCACAGCTGTCCAACCGCTACATCACGAGCCGGCAGCTGCCTGACAAGGCGATCGACCTCGTCGACGAGGCCGCGTCGCGCCTGCGCATGGAGATCGACTCGTCCCCCGAGGAGATCGACCAGCTCCGTCGCCAGGTCGACCGGATGACGATGCAGCAGTTCGCCCTCGAGAAGGAGGAGGACGCCGCGTCGGTCGACCGGCTCAAGAGGCTCCAGGCCGACTTCGCCGATGCGTCCGAGCAGTTGCGGTCCCTCGAGTCGCGCTGGGAGGCCGAGAAGGCGGGACTCAACCGGGTCGGCGATCTCAAGGAGCAGATCGACAAGCTCCGTATGGAGGCCGACCGGGCCCAGCGTGAGGGCGACCTGACGCGGGCTGCCGAGATCCTGTACGGCCAGATCCCCACGATCGAGGCGCAGGTCGCGAGCGCCGAGGGCATCGACCGCCAGAAGTCGATGGTCTCCGAGGAGGTCGGCGCCGTCGACATCGCCGAGGTCGTCTCGGCGTGGACCGGTATCCCCGTCGGCAAGATGCTTCAGGGCGAGAGCGAGAAGCTCCTGGCGATGGAGGAACGGATCGGCGCTCGGCTCATCGGGCAGAAGGATGCTGTACGGGCCGTGGCCGATGCCGTACGTCGCGCACGCGCCGGCATCTCCGACCCGAACCGTCCCACCGGCTCGTTCTTGTTCCTCGGCCCCACCGGCG
>PMLO01000241.1:26774-46758 GCA_003158895.1 Propionibacteriaceae bacterium | reverse complement strand
GAATCGATCTGAGCTGTTATGTGCTCTCGTGGCCCACCAGCAGTGTCGTCTCCAATGTTATCGTCACTGACTCGTCCGGTCCGGCTCCGCTGAGCCGCTGTAGGACCAGTTCTGCTGCCTCGAGGGCCAAGGCCTCGATGGGCTGAGTCACGAGCGTCGGGCGCGGGCGGATCAGCCGCGCGAGCTCGAGGTTGTCGAAACCGACCAGTGCGGGCCACGACTCCTGGCCGAGCTCGTTGAGGGCGATCGTCGCGCCGAGGGTGAAGCCGTAATTCGCGCAGACGACTGCCGTCGGCGGGGCGCTGAGACGGAGGAGTCGCCGCAACCCGGCGTACCCTCCCTCGATGCTCACGTCCTCGGGGGTCATGAGCTCCGAACGGGGGAGCAGCCCGGTACGGTCCTGCACGGCGTCGCGGAAGCCCGCGCGTCGCTCGCGCATCGTGTACGTGGTGTCGGGGCCGGCGAGCAGGCCGATGGTCGTATGCCCGGCGTGGGTGAGCAGCTGGATCGCCGATGCGATCGCGGCGCGGTTGTCGATGATGACCGAGTCCGTACCAGGCATCAGCCGATCGACGGCGACGACCGGTACGTCGCGGTCCCGGGCGGGAGCGAGGAACGAGGTGTCGTCATCGACGGGTACGACGACGATCGCATCGACCATCTTTCCGACGAGGAAGCGCAAGACATCGGCCTGTGCCTCGGCATCCTTGCGCGAGTCGCAGATGATCGTCCCGTACCCGGCCTCTCGCAGCCGCTCCTCCATGCGGGACACGATCGTCGTGTTGAACGAGGAATCCAGCTCATCGAGGATCACGCCGACCGTCATGGAGCGGCGGCTCCGAAGCCCGCGCGCGACGTTGTTGAGCTGGTAGTCGAGGGCTGTCGCGGCCTTCTCGATGAGCTCGCGGTTGGGCCCGAGGACGTTCCCGCCGTTGTAGTACTTGGAGATCGTCGCCAGCGACAATCCAGTCATGCGGCGGATGTCCTTGTACGTCGCGACCACGTCGGCCCCCTTTGGCGAAACGTTTCTCTCCCACACTTTCCAGCACACTCGTGAGGGTGTCAACCAACAATCGCCGAGAGCATCAGAGCGGGCGAATGACCTGAATCGCCTTGCCGTCGTGGTCCGCGACGTACACCAGGTGTGTACTCGAGTCGACGGCCAAGCCGGTAGGCGTCGCGTGCAGGGGGATGCTGCTCCCTCTCTTCGTGACACCATCGACGATGCGCAGCTCACCAAGGGCGGGGTGTACGCCGAAGCTGCTGTGTGTTACCGAGTCGTCCGCGAACGACTCTCCACCGGGACTGCCGTAGCCAGCGAGCTTCCACTTGGCGTCGTAGCAGTAGACCATGTTCATGATCGACGGAACCACGAAGCACACGTCATGAGTCGTGGGGTCGATTGCTCCGGAGCCCATCGCGTAGCTCAGCTTCACGGTCGTCAGAACTTTGTGAGAACCGGTGTCGACTACGCTGATCGCGCCGTCGAGACCGTTGGCGACGTACGCCTTGTGCAGACTCGTGTCGATGGCGATCCCCGTCGGGTGCTGACTGACAGCGATCGTGCCGATACTCTTCCCGTTCTCGTCCAGGACCGAGACCGTTCCGTCGTTGTAGTTGCTGATCCAGAGTGTGCGTGAGTTACTGTCGAAGGCGATGTCACCCGGTTGCCGATCGAGCGCGACCCGCGACGCGACCGTGTTCGTGGCGATATCGAGGATCATCAGCGAGTTCGCCTCGAGCCCGGTCACGTACAGGCGATGACCGATCTGGTCCGCGGTGACCTTGTTGGGCTTGTCGGGCACCTGGATCACCGCGATCACCCGGGAATCATTGGTTGGCGTTGGCGCTACGTACGGAGCCAGATACGGGTTTGCGTGTGTGGATCCGCCGGCCGTGGGAAGCCTGGGGATCACGGACGTCGCCACTCCAGCAATGAGGGCCAGCCCTATGACGAACGCCAGGGGAACAAGGACCGGGGAGAGAGCGAGGAGGGTGATGCCCACGCGGCGTGCTGGATTCTTCGCGCTGACCTTGGGTGTCGTGAACTTCGGCCGCGGCGCCTGGAGGGCGCCAACGGGCGTCGTGCCGGGCGTCGTGCCGGGCGCCGACGGCGCGGCGCGAAGCATGACGATGACGTCGTCGCGGTCGAGAAGGCGGATACCGACCTCTCGGGCGAAGGCTTTCGCATCCTGGGTGAACCGCCCGGACGTGACCACGATCCCGCCGGTCGCTCCCTGATAGGCCATCACGCCGTACAGCTCGCGGACCGTCTTGACGTTCACCTTCCACGCAGCCCAGTGCTTGCACTGCGCGAGGATCCGTTCGCCCGGCCGTTCGAGCACGAGGTCGACGCCCCCGTCCGCTCCCGACTTGGTCTGCGTCACCCGGTAGCCCTGCCGCATGAATGCCATCCCCATGGCGAGCTCGAACTCTTCCCAGGACATGTTCTCGAGCTGCGGCCACGATCCAAGCGGGGTGTTCGGCAAGGCGCTCTCCTGAGACAGGGGTCGACTCGTGGCGAGGTCGTACCGGCGCCCGCGCATGATGTCGTGTTACGACCGTAGCCAGCCGGTCGGAGCAGAATCATGTTTCATGAGAGGGCTTTCCTCCCTGATCGTCAGATCGGCACATCAGTCGGGATCACACGCCAGTTCCGGCGCTTTCGAACCCACGACCGTACCGATCTGCGCTCCGGTGGCCTCTAGGTGCTGCGCGGATCACCATCGAGCTGCTCGCTGTCCCAGGTGCGTGCCCAGGCGACAAGAGCCGCATGGTCGAGGGAGGGCCAGACCCAGTCGGCGGCGAGGGGTTGGCTGGCGAGGGACGGGATGCCGACGGTACGAAGTCCTGCGGCCACCGCGGATTGGAGACCCTTTGCCGAGTCCTCGAACGCGAGGGTGTGCAGCGGGTCGACGCCGAGTCGGCGACACGCCTCCAGGTACAGATCGGGCGCCGGCTTCGGGTTCGTGATCTCGTCCGCGGCGATGGACGCGTGGAACAGGCCATCGAGGCCTGCGCCCCTCAGCGCGAGGTCCACGATCTCGCGCGGCGAGTTGCTCGCTACTGCGATGGGGATGCCGGCCGCACGCGCACGACGGACCAGCGCGCCTGCCCCTCGCATCATGGGCGCGCCTACGGTGAACGCCTCGCGGACCAGCGATACGTACTCGTCGCGGATGTCCTCGTGCTGCCCCGGTTCCGCGAACTCCCGCTCGAGGATGCGCGCCCCTGTCTCCAACGAGCTCCCGATCAGCAGTGCCTTCTCGGTCTCTCCGAAGTCCCTGCCCCGTCGCCGGAACAGCTCCGTCTGGGCAACGGACCAGTCGGCTCCGTATCGACCAACAGGCCGTCACAGTCGAAGACGATTGCCGCCGGCCGCCAGTCGGGCGCCTCGGACATGCTCTCGTGCAATGACATTCCACTCCCGCTGTCGGTTGGGGGGATCCATCCAATCAGCAAGCCCGCCGCGCGGCCGTACCGTGTCCGCCGCCGAACTCGCTCGCGGTGGCCGCCGGGCTGCCAGGATGGTGGTGATCCGAGGGAGACGACATGAAGGCGGACCAGGTCGCGAAGGTCTTGGTTGTCGGGGCAGGCACGATGGGGGAGCAGATCGCGCTGCAGTGCGCGGGACACGGATTCGCCGTGGTGGTGCTGGATTCCGACGCCGAGGCACTGACGCGAGCACAGGGTCAGCTCGCCGGTCTGGGCTCCGCGTTGGCTGGTGATCCGGCCTTTGCTGGGGCCGACCTCGTACAGGCCGTCGCCGCGATCACGTACGAGAGCGACCCGGCCAAGGCTGCGGCCGACGTGGACATCGTGTCGGAGTCCGTACCGGAGGACCCCGCCCTCAAGGGAGCGGTGTTCGCCGAGCTCGACCGATGGTGCCCGGAACGTACGGTGTTCGCGAGCAACACGTCGTCGCTGCTGCCGTCGATGTACGCGGAGGCGAGCGGCCGCCCCGACCGGTTGGCCGCCTTGCACTTCCACCAGCCGGTGTGGTCGGCAAACCTGGTCGACGTCATGCCGCATCCGGGCACGTCGCCTGAGACGATCGAGATCCTGCTCGGGTTCGCGGAGCGCATCGGCCAGATTCCGATCCGGCTGCACAAGGAGAGTCCGGGGTACGTGTTCAACGCCATGTACAACGCACTGAACCGCGAGGCGATCACCCTCGCCACCAACGGCGTCGCAGGAGTGGAGGACATCGACCGAGCCTGGACGACAGTGATGAAGACGCCCCGCGGCCCGTTCGGCATGCTCGACTTCGTCGGCATCGACACGGCATGGCACATCACCCAGTACTGGGCCACCGCCACCGGTGACCCGCAGCTCCTCGCGAACGCCGCATGGCTCAAGGGCTACGTCGACCAGGGTCGTACGGGCGTCAAGGCGGGCAAGGGCTTCTACGACTACACGTCCGGTGCGGACTGACCTCGCCGAGCTGACTGAGACGCCAAGCCAACGAACCTGATCAGTCCAGGCATACGGCCGGGAGTGCGAACCATCGCAGGGTGTCGGCCTCAGGGGTGATCCGGCCTTGTGGCAGCGCCGCCGATGGGGCATCGGCCAGGAGCTGCCGAGCCTCGGCCAGGTAGTCCTGCAACACCGACTGGGGCGCGGTCGTGGTGTGGTGGGGGTACGCCATGGAGCCGTCCGCCGCGTACCGCACATCGCTGAGCCTCAGTACCGGCTCGGTCGGCCCGTGGCGGTGATGCCACAAGCCGCTCAGCGGGTCGAACCGGTAGTCGGGCAGGAGCTTCCAGCCGTCGCGGGCGATCAGCTGTACGGCCTCGATGATGTAGTCGCCCACGAGCGGGTCGATGAAGTAGTTGAAGTTCACCCGCACCCACCCGGGCCGCATCCCTTCGTAACCGGCGGCGATCAGGCGCTCGAACGCGTGCGAGGTCTCCTGGTCGATCTTGAGCAGGCGGTGTCCGTACGGTCCCGCGCACGAGCAGCCGCCGCGCGTCTGGATCCCGAACAGGTCGTTGAGGAGTGCCGCCACGAAGTTGTGGTGCAGGTGGTCGCCGCTGCGGGTACTGATCACGAACGACACGATCGACAGTCGCGGCGCGGTCAGGTTGCCCATGATCTCCACGCCCGGCTCGTCGCGCCAGGCGCTCAGTACGCGCTCGAGCAGGACGTCCTCGTGCGCCTTGATGACCTCGACGCCCACAGCGTCCTTGAGCTGGAAGACGAGCCCGGCCCTGATCGACTCGATGATCGCCGGCGTGCCGCCCTCCTCGCGATGGCTCGGCTCGGACAGATAGCTGTGCTCGGTCTGGTTGACGTACAGAACCGTGCCGCCGCCGGGGACGTCCGGCACCCGGTTGGTGAGGAGCTCGCGACGCGCGATGAGCACCCCGGGTGTGCCGGGGCCTCCGATGAACTTGTGGGGGCTGACGAAGACCGCATCGAGGTACGAGTCCGGCTGGTCCTCGACTGCCTGCATGCTGATCGGGACGTACGGGGCGCAGGCGGCGAAATCCCAGAAGCTCAAGGCGCCATGAGCGTGGAGGAGCGAGGCGATGGCGCCGACGTCGGACAGGATGCCCGTGACGTTCGATGCCGCCGAGAACGAGCCGATCTTGAGGGGCCGGTCGGCGTACCGCTCGAGCTCCGCGGCCAGCTGTCCTTGGTCGATCTGGCCGTCGGCGTCCTCGGAGATCGTGACCACGTCGGCGATCGACTCCCGCCAGGGCAGCTCGTTGGAGTGATGCTCGTACGGGCCGATGAAGACGACCGGCCGCTCGGCCTCGGGGATCTGCGTCGAGAAGTGGTACCGGTCCTCGAGGGCCGAGGGGATCCGCAGCCCCAGGATGCCGACGATCTTGGCGATCGCACCCGTCGAGCCGGATCCGGTGAAGATCACGACGGTACTGTCGTCGCCGCCCACCGACTCCTTGATGAGGCGACGGGCGTCTTCGCGCAGCCGTGTCGTCTGGAGGCCGGTGCCCGATGCCTCGGTGTGGGTGTTGGCGTAGCGGGGGAGGACCTCGAGCCGAAGGAAGTCCTCGAGGAAGCTGAGCCCTCGCCCAGATGCTGTGTAATCGGCGTACGTCACCCGCCGCGGCCCGTACGGGCCCGGCAGCACCTGGTCGTCACCGACCACCGACTCCCGGATCCGCTGCAGTATTGCCTCGGAGCGCGTCATAGTCACGCGGGTCACTCTAGGGACCTGTGCCACGTCCCCGTACGGAAACCGCGTGGTCGCCCTGGGCGAACGTGTGCCTCACAACGTCCCGAGCCAGATGCCCAGGCCGGCCACGACGACGCTGACTCCGAACATGCCACCGGCATGAAGGAGGGCTTGTAGGTTCTGCCCGGCGCGGGCGAGGCGGGCGGCCTCGACGCTGGCTGTGCTGAACGTGGTGTAGCCACCCATGAACCCCGTCCCCAGGACCATCTTGAGCCCCGGGTCTCCGGTGTGCGCGGTCCACCAGCCGACGACGACGCCGAGCAGGAACGATCCGGTGACGTTGATCACCACGGTGCCCAGGGGCATACCGAGGTTGGGTGCTCGGCGCCCGATCTGCGCGTCGACGACGAACCGGGTTGCCGCACCAAGCCCACCGGCGAATGCCACCACGAGCTCGATCATCGAGCGCCTCCGCGGAGGCGACGGTGCAGGAGCCCGCGCAGGATCCGAGTGGCGGCCCACGCGGCCATCGGCCCGAGAATCACACTCCCCAGCCCATAGCTGAGAGCCGAGCCCCAGAGCCCGGCGGTGACGAGCCGTACAGTCTCGACGGAGAACGTGCTGTACGTGGTGAACCCGCCCATCAGCCCCGTCCCCAGCCCCAGCCGCAGCCCTCGGCGCCATCCCTGGTCAGGGCCCGTTTCGGCGAGCACCTCCAGCAGGCCGCCAAGGATGAAGGATCCGCAGATGTTGATCCAGAAGGTCACCCACGGCCAGCCCCCGGCAGGCGTCGCGTACATCGTCTCGAGCCACGCACGGACGGCCGTTCCGGCACTTCCTCCGAGCAGGATCACCCCCAGCCACGCGGGCCGCACCGGTAGGCGCAGGACCCGCAGGCCGGGGATCGTGTGGCCATGTGCCGCGTCATCACCTACCACGGAGTCGGGGCCTTCCAGTCGACCACAGCCACAGGCACGATGAGTACGGGCCGGTGCTGATGACGGCTGAGGTGGAGCGCGACCGATTCGGAGAGGAACTCCCGGAGCTGCTCGGTGGAGGACGGGTGGCGCGCCCCCACGATGATCGCGGACGCATCCACAGCACGGGCCAGGTGGGTCAGTGCCCGGTCGGGTCGCCCGGCCAGATAGCGGAACTCCCAGGGCCCCTTGTGCTCCACGAGTGCTTCTGCCAGGAATCGCTGGATCTGGGTCGCGCGGACACGCCAGGAGTCATCTGCGAGATCGGGATCCATGTCAGAGTGCCGCACCGTACCGTCGGCGTACTCCTCGTCAACGATCCGTGATCGGTCCACGTAGCCGAAGTAGATCGGCACGCCGCCCAACGCCTCCGACCACGAGGCTGCTGTCAGAGCCACCAGCTCGGACTGGCCAGGTGTGATGCCCACGACGAGTGGATGCCCGGCCATCGGAACCATGCGCTGCGGGCTGGGTTGCGGTACCCGGTGGAAGAACACGCGCTTCTCCTCGCTGGGGGCCTCGTACGTGCACCCGACGCTGCAAGAGGACCCATCAGCCTGCTGGCGGTTTCGGGCAGCGCCCATGGTGGGATCCATCACCGCGAGCCAGCCTAGTCGAGCGCTCGCCTGCGAGCGTCTGGTGGGCGGCTCATGGGCTTTCGAGGCGTACGGGGCTGTCTTGGCTGCCGACAGCGACCAGTCTCCAGCCGGAACCGGTGACGCGGAGCAGGGTCCAGGAGCCGGTGCGCGGGGATACCGGCGCGTGGCGTTCGGTTACGGGGACCACGTGGCGGATGAGCAGCTGGATCACTGCGTCGTGGGTGACGATCGCGAGCGGACCGGAGTCGGTGTGCGCGACCAGCTCGGCCAGCGCAGCCCCGGCCCGTGCCGCCACGTCGGCGGCCGACTCGACTCCTGGGGCATCATCCAGGACGCTGAACTGAGGGGCCACCTCGGTTGGCGCGCGGCCGTTGAAGACTCCGTAGTCCCGGTCGATGAACCTCTCGTCGATCTCGACGCTGATCCCGGCAGCCGCTGCCATGGGGCCGGCCGTCTCCCTGGCCCGCCGTAGAGGGCTCGACACCATTCGGGACAGCTCGTACCCACCGAGCTGCGTGGCCAGGTCTCTCGCCTGGGCCTGCCCGACCGCGTCCAGCGGGGGATCGAGGTGTCCTCGCAACAGGCCTGCGGCGTTGAGCTGGGTCTGGCCGTGACGGACCAGGTACACATCCCTCGTCATGGGTCCCCCTTCCTACGCCCGCCTGCGCTGTGCCGGGTCCGCTTCTCCCGGCGGAGTCCTCGCATCACCGACCGCTGAGCCGTCGGACTGCTGGTCGCCGAACACCTTCGCGTACACATCCAAGCCATGGCTCGTCGCCTGCGGTGTGTCGGGCAGCACCCTGAAGCTGCGGCCGCCGTCCGGGAGCCGCTCGGCCCGCAGGAACAGCGTCCCCTGACGATCGAGGTAGTGCCGCGCCAGTGCGTGGAAGTGCGTGACGACCAGCACTCTCATGCCGTGCCGGAGGAGTGCGTCGATGATCTCGCCGCCGATGTACGAGCCCTCGATCTCGTCGGTGGACGCGAAGGACTCGTTCATCAGGACGAGATCGCCAGAACGGCAACGATCGACGATGCCGCTCATCCTGCCGAGCTCCTCATCCAGCTTTCCGCTGCGCAGCGAGTCTTCCTCGGCTCGCCGGAAGTGGGTGTGTACGGCCGGAGCCAGCTCCGATCTGTACGTGGCCGCTGCCACGAAGAGGCCGCTCTGCATGAAGAGCTGGGCGCAGCCGATGCTGCGCAGCAAGGTCGTCTTGCCGCCCTGGTTGGCGCCGGTGACGATGACCAGCCGTGGCGCATCCCCGGAGATGTCGTTCGGCACAGGTGGAGCTCCGAGTCGTACCGGAAGGCTCATGTTGACCAACCCGGTTGTCTCCAGGATCCCGTCTGTGGAGGTGAGCGGTTCGGGCCAGCACCGCTGGACGCCGGCGCTGTCCAGCCGTTGCTGCAGCTGTACGCAGCCCACGTAGAAGCCGGTCTCCCATTGGAGCTGCCGGAAGAAGCTCTTGACGTGGTGCGCGGCTTCGGCGAGCACCGTGGAGACGTCGAAGAGGGCGTCGTCGCGAAGCTCGCTCAGCGCTCTGGCGCCGGCGTCGTCGCGCTCGGCGATCGTGAACCGGAAGCGGCCTTGCACGCCGAGCCCCAGCGTCTCGCGCCACGTCCGCCGGCCCGTCCTGGGGGCCAGCAGTTCCAGGGCCCCCACCATGGCGGTGCCTGTCACCACCGCCTGGGCGACCATTCCGCCGGGGAAGCGCAGCTGGGACAGCATCGCTTCGACCTCGTCGAGGTAGGTGGCGTCGAGCTCCTCGATCAGTCGCTCGTACAGAGCGGTGAGCCCGGGCGATATGGCGGTAGGCAGCTGCCGCCTGGCGACGCGGGCCAGCTCGCGCATCGAGGGGATGACTGCGTTCAACGCGAACAGCGAGCTCGACAGCAGGGAATCGGCGGTACGTGCCGAGTACATCCAGCTGCCACGTTGGCTCTCCAGGGCGCGGCCGGCAAGGTCGAACAAGCCCCTCATGGCCGCGGGGTCGGCGATCGCGTCGGCCGCCACCTGCTGTCGCCAGCGGATCTCACGCGGGTCGGTCAGTGGTCGCAGCACCGTCCGGGGGATGTCGCTCAGCTGCCGGTCGGGGATCATCACGTCGAGCACAGCCGTGAGGTCGAGGTCGGCGACCAGATCCTCGTCACCATCGCTGAGGGGCGCGTGGAGTTCGGCGTCCCTGTCCGGGTGGAGCAGCCGTACCTTCATGGCAACCTGGCCTCGAGGTCGTCCGACGAGAGACCGTGGCGGGCAGCGAGTGCCACGGCGTGGGAACGGTTCGCCGGCGGTTGGACTCGGAACGTGAACGTCGGCCGGGTCGGTTCGGCGGGGTCGACCTGCCCGACCAGGCTGAGAGCCGCCGGCGTCGAGGTGACCAGCTCCTCCAGGAACGTCACCCACAGGACTCGGCAGCCCAAGGCGTCGAACCTCTCGAGGATCAGCGCCGACAGGCCCACGGCGTCCTCGGCCGAGGTGGCGGAGAACAGCTCGTTCAGGATCAACAGGGAGTTGGCGCCCGCCGCCTGGACCACCCGCTGCAACCGGACCATCTCGTCGGCCAGGCCGCCGCGTTCGTGCTCCGGGTCATCTGGCCGCGGGAAGTGCGACAGCACAGGCTGCAGCAACGGCAGCGATGCCGAGCGTGCCGGCACCGGCAACCCCAACGACGCGATGTACGCGAGCTGCCCGGCTGCCCTGGCGTACGTCGTCTTTCCGCCCTGGTTGGGTCCGGTGATGAACGCCACGCGTTCACTGGGGGACATGACAAGGTCGTTGGGTACGAGTGGCTCCCGGGTCGCCTTGGCGCCGAGCGCCAGTGCCAGGTCGACCATGCCGACGATCCGTACGGGACCTGCGGCCTCGGACTGGAGACGTGGCAGACAGAAGCGCACGCCCTCGCGATCCAGCCTGTCCGCCTCCCCGAGGTAGTCCAGGTAGAACCTCAGCTCCTGGGCGAGATCCTCCAACGGGGCGGGCAGGAAATCCGCATGGGTAGCCACAAAGGCCCGCAGTCGATCGAGCTGCTCGGGGAACAGCCGAGCGACCAGGCCCAGGATGTTCGCTTCGACGTGGTTCATGTAGCGCTGCGGACGTTGCGGCTTCGGGACTGCCGGGGAAGCCCCGGTCCGGAAGCGGTCGAACGTGGTCCGGATGGCCTCCACCCAGCGCTGGCGATCCGGAACAGGCCCCACCCACACGGTGCCGGACTGCGTCCCCAGCTCGAACTCGAGACCGTGCAGGTCATTGAGGACGTCGGCGATGCCTGCGGCGAGATCACGGAATCCCTGGCCGCGTGTGTAGTCGACCAGACTGGCGGTCATCTCCCGCAGCCCCGCCGACTGCGGGTCCAGGCCCACCAGATGCTCTGTGGTCTCCGAAGCCATCGTCACGAACCTGGCGATCGCTTCCGCTCGGCCCAGATCCGCAGGCAGGGGATAGGGCAGCGTGTTGGCCGCATTGACCGACTGGCGTGCGTGCGCCATCCCCTCCACGAATGCCTTCGCGATCCGCCGGAAGTCCGGCTGAAGGAGCTCAGCGACCACCGCCTGCCGATAGTCGATCACCGCGACGTCGGTGCACGGCGTGTACCAGACAGAGCGCTGGAACGAGTCCGTACGGCTTGTGACCGCCTCGATCACGTCGTTCAGGTGCAGGTCGGACAGGCATTGCCCCGGCGCGGCGCTGGGCACCTGTTCGAGGCCAGGCGGCCACAACACGCTGGGTCGCTCACGCACGGGTCCGCTGGGAGAGCCGCCCCGATTCGACTCTGCCTCTGCCGCCCCCACCACAACCGCCGCTGGATACACCGCAGTCCCTTTCGGAAGGTGTAGGGACCGTTAGCGTTCGCGGTTTACGGCGAGCCCCATCGCCGGTATCGCCACTGTACCCGCCGAACCGCGGGACGGGCCTCGCGCGCTGACGCCATCTCCGAACTTGTGGTGCACCGCGCCTTCGGCCCGGGCGCCGGCTGGCGACCCGAGACGTGGATGACTTCGACCCTGTTCCCGGTTCGGGGGGTCGTCAACCCGATCACGCTGACTGTCTGGGTCGGCGGCCTGTATGGCCTTGTCAAACCGGGGAAATCCGGGACGAACCAATTCCCTCCAAGCCCGGCGGCTGCATCGCCTCAGTGACATGCTGGAGGCATAGCAAAGCCTCGTACGCGAGCTCAACGTCGAGCCGCGGGCGTCGCACGGGAGGAGTCCCGATGACTATCCGAACGCCGCTCACCCTGGCAACCGTCCACCTCGACATCGGTCTGCGTGCGGCCCTCGGGCAGGCCCCTGCCGAGGTCGTCGAGGAAGTGGCCCGTTCCGGGATCCGGGGCCGCGGAGGAGCTGGATTCCGTACCGGACTCAAGTGGAGGCTGGCGTCGGAGGCGCCCGCCCCGGATGGCCGTCGCCACGTGGTGTGCAACGCGGATGAGGGAGAGCCGGGTACCTTCAAGGACCGTGCGTTGCTGAGCGAGATGCCTGACCTCGTCTTCGAGGGCATGACCATCGCCGCCTGGGCCATCGGCGCCACCAGCGGGGTCGTCTACCTGCGGGGCGAGTACGTGTACCTGCGGCAGGGGCTCGAGGACTGCCTGGCCCGTCGTCGGGCGGGCGGACTGCTCGGCAACGACATCCTGGGCATGCCCGGCTTCAACTTCGACATCGACATCCGGCTCGGGTCCGGGGCGTACGTGTGCGGTGAGGAGACGGCCCTCCTGGAGAGCCTCGAGGGGCGTCGGGGCGAACCGCGCAACCGGTTCCCCTATCCGGTCGTTCGGGGCCTCGACCAGGCGCCCACGATCGTGAACAACGTCGAGACGTTCGCGTGGGTGCCGGCGATCCTGGCGCGTGGGGCCGCCTGGTTCGTCGGGATCGGGACACCGGGGTCCACGGGTCCGAAGCTGCTGAGCGTCTCCGGCGACGTTGCGCGTCCGGGGGTCTATGAGTTCCCCTTCGGAGTCACCATCCACGAGGTCCTCAAGGCGTCCGGCGGCGACGACGCGCATGCCGTCGTCGCCGGTGGGGCGTGTGGCGTGTGCGTCCCGGCTTCGGACTTCACCCGCACGATCAGCTACGAGGAAGTCAGCACCGGGGGAGCGATCATCGTGCTCGGCCCGGACCGCGATCTGCTCGACGTCGCCGAGAACTTCCTCGAGTTCTTCGTCGACGAGTCGTGCGGGCAGTGCACCCCCTGCAGGCTCGGCAACCCCGTGCTCCTGGAGGGCGTCCGGTCGTTGAAGCGCGGCGAGTGCACAGCCGTACGACTCAGGGAGCTCCAGCAGCTGGGGCGCACGATGCAGGACGCCTCCAAGTGCGGGCTGGGTCAGACCAGCCCCAACTTCTTCCTCTCGCTCGTGGACCAGTTCGGTCCCGAGATCCTCGACCGCGTCCCCGTCTGACGGGAGTCACCCATGACCACCACGATCCCCCTGCCGACCGAGGCCCCCGCGGGTGTCGGCGCTACCGTCCGAGCAACGATCAACGGCCACGAGGTCGACGTCGCGAGCGGTACGACCATTCTGGAGGCGGCCCGCGCCTGCGGCATCCGGATACCCACGCTGTGCCACCACCCCGACCTTCCCGACGTCGGCGTGTGCCGGGTCTGCGTCGTCGAGGTCGCGGGTCAGAAGAACCTGCAGCCCAGCTGCGTGTTCCCGATCACCCAGGAGCTCGAGGTCCGCACGCACACCCCACGGGTCGCCGCTGCGCGGCGCGACATCATCGACCTGCTGCTCGGCGAGCACTACGGCGACTGCCGGACGTGCGCCCGCAACGGCTCGTGCGAACTCCAGGACCTCGCGTCCGAGTACGGCGTCGACCACTACCGCTTCGGCCAGCGGACCGAACCGGTGTTCGTCCGCGACGACACCGGTCCGTCGATCGTGTTCGACCCCGACAAGTGCATCCTGTGCCTGCGCTGCGTACGCACGTGCGCTGAGCTGCAGGACGTCCGGGCGCTCGGCGTGACCGGCCGGGGCGCCGGAGTCCGCGTGACGACCTTCGCCGACCTTCCATTGTCGAGTGAGTTCTGCATCAACTGCGGCCAGTGCGTGAACCGCTGCCCCACGGGGGCGCTCACGGCCATGGACGTCACCGCCCGCGTCCGTGCCGCGCTCGACGACCCGCGCAAGCACGTGGTGATCCAGACGGCGCCTGCGCCGCGGGCCGCGCTCGGCGAGGAGTTCGGGCTGGCCCCGGGCACACCCATGACCTGGCAGCTCAACACCGGCCTGCGCGAACTGGGCTTCGACAAGGTGTTCGACACGACCTTCGCGGCGGATCTGACGATCATCGAAGAGGGCGTCGAGCTGATCGGGCGGCTGTACCACGCCCTCGTGCTGGGCGAGCCGGACATCGCGCTGCCGATGTTCACCTCCTGCAGCCCCGGCTGGGTCAAGTTCCTCGAGCACGCGTTCCCGGACTACCTGCCCCACCTGTCCACCTGCAAGAGCCCGCAGCAGATGTTCGGGGCCCTGATCAAGACCTGGTACGCCGAACACCACGGTCTCGATCCCGCCGACGTCGTGTCAGTGGCGCTGATGCCGTGTGTCGCGAAGAAGTTCGAGGCGTCCCGCCCCGAGATGACCGACAGCGGCTTCGCCGACGTCGACTTCGTGCTCACCGCCCGCGAGCTGGCGAAGATGCTACGTCGGCAGGGCATCGACCTGCCGACCGAGCCCAAGAGCGACTTCGACGACCCGTTCGGCACGGCCACCGGCTCCGGCGTCATCTTCGGCGCCACGGGCGGGGTCATGGAGGCCGCCCTCCGTACGGTCCTCGAGATGGTCACTGGTGAGCCCGTCGAGGACCTGTACGCCCATGCCGACATCACCCCGGTCCGCGGGTTCGACGACGTCCGGCTCCTCGAGCTCACGATCCCGGACGCCGTGGGCCCTGTCCCGCCGCTGATCGCCCACTTCATCCCCGACTGGGACTGGCTGCGCGGCGTCACGCTTCGCGTGGCGGTCGCCCACGGCACGTCCACCGCCCGTCGCGTGGTCGAGGACATCCGTGCGGGAGGACGGTTCGCCGGGTGCCACTTCATCGAGTTCATGGCCTGCCCGGGAGGTTGCCTGGGCGGCGGCGGGCAGCCGATCCCGACGAGCCTCGAGATCCGCAAGGCCCGCGCCCGGGCGATCTACGCCGAGGACGCCGCGTACGGCGAGGCCGGGCACACCCGGAAGAGCCACGAGAACCCGGCCGTACAGCGCCTCTACGCCGAACTGCTGACCGACGGACCCGGGGGGGCGACCAGCCACCACCTGCTCCACACCGGCTACACAGCCCGCGGGACGTTCGTACCGACGGGCCAGAGAGGATGACGGCCATGCTGCAGATCCTGCCCGCCACCGTCGCCGAGGAAGGCGCCGAGCTGGTTGCCGCGATCGATGCCCTCGTGGCGCGCCATGGCGCCAAGCGCGGCGCGCTGCTGCCGATCCTGCAGGACCTCCTCGCCGAGCGCGGGGAGATCAGCCACCTGGCGATGCAGGTGGTCGCTGACCGCCTCGGGGCCGCGCCGTCGGAGGTGCAGGGTGTCGTGACCTTCTACTCCTTCCTCGGAGTGGATAGGCGCGGACGCCATGTGATCCGGCTGTGCCGCACGCTGAGCTGCGTGATGGCCGGGGCGCGCGACGTCGCGGCCGCCCTCGAGGTTGAGCTCGGCATCCCGTTCGGCGGCACGACCCCCGACGGCGCGTTCACGCTGGAGTGGGCGAACTGCATCGGCATGTGCAGCACGCCGCCCGCCCTGCTCGCGGACGCCAAGGCGCTAGGTGGCGTCACCCCCGCCCACGTGAGGGAGGTCATCAGGGCCCTGCGCGCTGCGGGCGTCCCCGCATGATCCCGGTCGGGGTGGTGGCGGCCGTACTGTCCGCCCTGTGTTACGGGGTGACGACAGCGTGCTCGCGACGATCGATCCGGCTGCTGGGCTTCGCACGGGCCAACGTGTGGCGCCTCGTGGTCGCCCTCGCAGTGATCGGAGTCCTCGCTTTCACCGTCGGCCGGGGCCTCGGGGACGAGGCCGCCGCGTTCGCGCTGGCGGGCGCGGTCGGCTTCGGGCTCGGAGGCTTCGCCATGTTCCGGGCCCTGCCGCTGCTCGGGGCACCACTGGCGTCGCTGGTCGTCGAGACCACAGCGGCGGTTGTTGCCGGCGTACTGGCGTGGGTGTGGTTCGGAGACGCCGTGTCGATCCCGGCTGCCGCGTTCAGCCTGATCATGCTGGCGGGGGTGGTCATTGGCCTGCTCCCGTACGTACGCAGCGTGGAGCCGCACCCGCGCCTTCGGCTCGGGTTGCTGTTCGCCCTTCTCTCCGCCCTGGCCCAGGCGTTCAGCGGGGTTCTCAGCCGCAAGGCTCTGCTGGCCACCCAGCGGGCGGCGAATGCTCGCGGCGGCGGCGTCAAGGTGGGCAGCAGCTTCGAGTTCGTCTTCTCGGCGGCGTTCGACCGGCTGGCCGGCGGGGTCGCCGTCGCCCTTGTGCTGCTGGTGGTCGCCATCCTTCTGGCCCGCCGGGCCGAGTGGGCGCGGGCGTCCCTCACTCCTGCGGCACTCGGCGCCGAGCGCGGCGCCATCTGGACCACCCCGGACACCCGCCAGGGCGGTGGGCTCCCGGATCGGCCGTGGTTCTGGGTAGGCGCCAACGCACTGTTCGGCCCCATCCTGGGCGTGACGGCGATGATCTGGGCGCTGCAGTACCTGCAGCCGGGGGTTGCCCAGGCGATCGCGGCGCTGGCCCCACTCATCGCCATCCCGTCCGCCCGATGGATCGAGGGATACCGACCGCCCCCCAGGTACGCCATCGGCGCCCTGGTCGCCGTGTTGGGGTTGGCCGGGTTGGCGCTGTCCTGAGCGTGTTTTGAGGGAACGCACATCACCTCAAGGGCCGGAGCGTGGTCCGAACGGGCGAGTGCAAGCGGTTCGCCCGGTACCCGCGGATCGGCAGCCGGCCGATGTTACGGTACCGTAGGTTCATGAAGGTGACATTGAGGCAGAGGGTCGGGGTGACCCGCCCCGTCATCATTCAGGGCGGCATGGGCATTGCGGTATCCGGTTGGAAGCTCGCCCGAGAGGTCGCCAGAACGGGACAACTCGGCGTCGTGTCTGGGACAGCTCTCGACAGCGTGATCGCCCGGCGGCTTCAGGACGGCGACAAGGGCCACCACATCCGGCGCGCTCTTCGGCACTTCCCGTCCCCTGCGATCGTCTCTCGCGTGCTCGAGCGTTACCTCCGCGTCGGAGGCCGCGAGGGCGACCCGTACCGTCCGCAGCCCCCTCTCGGCATCGACCCGACCCCGGCGGCCATCGAGCTGGCCCTGGTCGGAAGCTTCACCGAGGTCTGGCTCGCCAAGGAGGGCCACGCGGGGATCGTCGGCATCAACCTTCTCGAGAAGATCCAGACGGCAACCCTGTCAGCGGTCCTGGGGGCGATGCTCGCCGGTGTCGACTACGTCCTCATGGGCGCCGGCATCCCGCGCCAGCTCCCGAAACTGCTCAATGACTTCGCCGCAGGACACACAGGGGAGCTCTCGGTCGACGTCACGAACGCCAGCCGGACGTACACCGCGTCACTCGACCCTGTTGAGCTGCTCGGCGAGGAGCTGCCGGTGATGCACCGTCCGCAGTTCCTGGCGATCGTGTCGCTGCACGTGCTTGCCGCCTTCCTCAACCGCAACGACGAGATCAAGCCCGATGGCTTCATCGTCGAGGGTCCGCTGGCCGGCGGCCACAGCGCGCCGCCGCGCGGAAAGATGACGTGCGACGAGGAAGGGCAGCCGATCTATGGCGCCAAGGACGACGCTGACCTTGGGGCCATGGCCGCCATCGGCCTGCCTTTCTGGCTGGCCGGCGCCTACGGCACTCCCGAGCGGGTCGCCGAGGCAGTCGCCGCCGGCGCCGCCGGAGTGCAGGTGGGAACTCTGTTCGCCTTCGCGGAGGAGTCGGGCTTGCGTCGCGACCTGAGGCTGGGGCTGCTCCAATCGCTCACGGAGGGCACTCTCTCGGTCCGCAACGATCCCCGCGCATCGCCTACCAACTTCCCGTTCAAGATCGCGAGCATCGCGGGCACCCTCTCGGACCCCGCGACGTACGCGGCGCGCGAGCGCATCTGCGACCTCGGCTTCCTGCGTACCCCGGTCGAGCGCGAGGACGGAAGACTGACGTATCGCTGCGCTTCCGAGCCCGAGCACATGTACGTGAAGAAGGGTGGCGAAGCCGCCGATACCGTCGGACGCATGTGTCTGTGCAACGCGCTGCTGGCCGACGTGGGCCTCGGCAAAGTGCGCAAGAACGGTTACGTCGAGCAACCCGCTATCACCCTCGGCCAGGATCTGGCAGGCCCCGAACGCCTGGCCGAGACCCACCCGGACGGCTGGACAGCCGCCGAGGCCATCCACTGGCTCAAGAGTCGCCTGCCCTGATCCTGAATCCCACCCGCTGCGGGAGGGGATGGGATGTCTTGTGTCAGAGTCCGCCCTCGTGATCTGGAGCAGCTGATCGGGTGCGGCTAGCGTGCCGCACGACCGGGCGACCTGGTGAGCGGGTCGGCAGGGTGGGGTGCGATCCGGGCCTGGTCGACGCGACGCCCCCCGCGTCCGAGGGCCCGTGCCAGTGCGACCCCGACGACGGCTCCCAGGGCTGGGCCGACGAGGTAGATCCAGAACCCCTGCCACGTACCGGTGGCGATCGCGGGGCCCAGCGACCGGGCCGGGTTGGTGCTGGTACCCGTCCACGGTGCTTCCAGCGACACCATGACCGCGTACATCGGACCCATCGTCCACGCGGTGGATCGCCGCAGCCGAGGGTTGCCGAGGAAGACGAACACGGTGCCCACCAGCACCACCGTGCACAGCGCCTCCAGCGCGACCGCCAGCACAGGGTTGAGGCTCTGCGCAGGAGTCGTGGTGCCATAGCGAAGGGGCTTTCCCAAGGGTCCCCAGACCAGAACCACGCATGCGCCGGCGATCGCTCCTAGGCATTGGCTGATGACGTACCAGGACGCGTGCGAAGCGCTGATCTTGCCCTCGATCAGGAACGCGAGGGTCATCGCCGGGTTGAGGTGTGCTCCGGAGTGCTTGCCTAGGGCAGACACGGTGACCAGCGTGCCGGTGAGTCCGAAGAGAGCGCCGGCGATGCCGCGCGCCAGCCAGCCCGGAAGCGCCAGGGCGGCGACGGGTGATGCCGGTGAGATGACGACGATGACCGCAGACAGGCCGCCCACCAGGAGCAGGGCTGTGCCGAAGAACTCGGCCACGTACAGGGACCAGGCGCTGCGATCGGTATCCGCTTCGAGGTCGTGCCACCTGTGCAGGCGACGTCGAAAGGTGGACAGGGAGGCGGTCGTCACAATCCGGGCGACGACTGCATGAGACCGCCATCGACCACCACGGTCGTGGCGGTCACGTACGACGCGGCGTCGCTGGCGAGGAAGGCGACCACGTCCCCGATCTGCTCGGGCAGGGCCATCTTCCCGAGCGGGATGGCCGCATCGAGCCTCGCCATGGCCGCCGGGTCGGCAGCGGTCTGTGCGTTGATCGGCGTGTTGACCGCGCCGGGGGCGACCCCCACGACGCGGATCCCGTGTTCGCCGAGCTCGACAGCGCTGTTGCGGGTGAGCATCCGCATGCCGCCCTTGGCGACGCAGTACGCCGCGTTGCCGGGCATCGGCCAGTCCTCGTGCACCGAGGAGATGTTGATGATGACGCCACCACCGCCCTGGGTGATGAACTGCCGGGCTGCGGCCTGTGAGGCGAAGAAGGCACCCTTCAGGTCGATGCCGAGCACCACGTCGTAGTCAGCCTCCGTGGTATCAAGCAGCGACTGGCGGGTCTCGATGCCGGCGTTGTTCACCAGCACGTCGAGCCGGCCGTAGCGGCGCACCGCCTCGGCGACCAGCGCCTGCACCTGGTCCACCTTGCTCACGTCGGCATCGAAGGCTTCCACCGACCCGGCGTCCTCGCTCGCGAGCGTCGTCGCGAACGCGAGAGCCTGCTCCGGGGACACGACGTAGTCGACAATGACTTTGGCCCCCTCCAGAGCGGCGCTGGTGGCGATCGCGGCGCCGATGCCGGTGGCGCCCCCGGTGACGATGACTGTCTTGCCTGCCAGTCCTCCTGAGCCCATGTCCCGTTCCCCTCAGATCTCTGCAGTGGCGGCCGAAACGACCTCGTACAGAATTCAACTCCTCCTTGGGCGGTTCGTCAGGTGAGCGCCTTTAGGCTGAGACGCATCATCGCGCCGAGCAAGGAGCAGGCCATGCCCATCGACGAGACTGATCGCCC
>PMLO01000241.1:0-26737 GCA_003158895.1 Propionibacteriaceae bacterium | reverse complement strand
TCGCCGGCCTGTGCGACGCGCACGGCTTCCTGCACCTGTCGGTGGCGCTGTGGAACGAGCACGACGATCGGCTCAAGGAGCGCTGGTTCGGGCTGACCAACGGACAGGGCAACCACGGCGAGGACGTCAAGGAGTACTGGTGGCCCCTCGACGCCACCCCGACCCACTCATGGGGAGAGCTGCTCTACCGCTACCCGCAGGCCCCCTTCCCCTACGAGCAGCTCGTGACCGAGAACGCCCGGCGAGGCCGCGACGACCGCGAGTACGAGCTGGCGGACACCGGCGTCCTCGCCGAGAACCGGTTCTTCGACGTCACGATCACCCACGCCAAGGCGTCCCCGGACGACATCCTGCTGAGCGTCACCGCGGTGAACTGCGGTCCCGATCCCGCGCCGCTGCACCTCGTACCGCAGCTGTGGTTCCGCAACACCTGGGCCTGGGGTCGCGACGACCGGTGCCCCACGCTCGAGCTCGTACCCGCTTCCGATGACACCGGCGTACGTGTCGCCGCCCATCATGCGTTCCTCGGCGACTATGTCCTCGACGCCGCCGGCAGCCCGCGGGTGCTGTTCTGCGACAACGAGACCGACGCCGTGGGACTGTTCGGGGCCGAGGCGCACAACACGTCGAGCTACCCGAAGAACGGCGTCAACGACGCGATCGTCCACGGAGACGACACCAAGATCAACCCGGACGGCCGCGGGACGAAGGTCGCTCTCGACTACGACTTCGACGCCGTGGCACCGGGTGAGTCGGTCACGGTGACGCTGCGGCTGCGGTCCTCCGCACATGACGAACCGGCGTTCGGTGACGGGTACGGGCAGGTACTGCAGGCCCGCAGGTCCGAGGCGGACGCCTTCTACGCCGGTGTGATCCCGGCCGGCACCACGGACGAGGACGCGCTCACCGCGCGGCGGGCGTTTGCGGGCCTACTGTGGGGCAAGCAGGTGTACCGGTACTCGATCATGGAGTGGCTCGAGGGGGACCCGAGCCAGCCGCCGGCCCCGCCGCAGCGACTCGCCCCGGAACCTGCCGGACGGAACACCGACTGGCCCCACCTGGAACTCGCCGACGTGATCTCGATGCCCGACGAGTGGGAGTACCCCTGGTTCGCCGCCTGGGACCTCGCGTTCCACGCCGTCACGTTGGCCCACGTGGATCCGGCCCTGGCCAAGGCGCAGCTGTTGCTGCTGTGCCGGGAGTGGGCCCAGCACCCGTCGGGCCAGCTTCCCGCGTACGAGTGGTCGTTCTCGGACGTGAACCCGCCCGTACAGGCGTGGGCCAGCTGGCTGGTCTACGTCATCGACGGGTCGCGCGACCAGGCGTTTCTGGCCCGCATGGTGAGCAAGCTGCTGCTCAACATGGGCTGGTGGACCAACGTCAAGGACGACCACGGCACGGACCTGTTCGGCGGCGGGTTCCTGGGCATGGACAACATCTCGGTGTTCGACCGGTCCCGCGACGTACCTCCCGGTCATCACCTGGAGCAGTCCGACGCCACCAGCTGGGTCGCCTTCGCGTTCCTGGCCATGCTGCGGATGACCCAGGAGCTGGCGAGGAACGACCCCGGCTGGAGCGAGCTGCCCACCACCTTCCTGGAACGCTTCCTCTCCATCGCCGAAGCCAGCGAGGCCTTCGGGTCCACCGGGGTCAGCCTCTGGGACGACGGCGACGGCTTCTACTACGACCTGCTGGTCGACGACCAGGGCCAGTCCGAGCCGGTCCGCGTACGTTCCTATGTGGGACTGGTCCCGCTGCTGGCGGTCGCCCTGACTCCTGAGTGGGTCGACCAGCTCGACTCGTACGTGCAGCGCCGGGACTGGCTCGAGGCGCACCGTCAGGACCTGCTCCAGCGCAGGGTGATCGTCCATTCAGAAGAGGGCCACCAGGGCGGCCTGGCGCTGGTGCCGCCAGCGCGGTACGTCCGCGTCCTGCAGCGCGTGCTGGACACCGCCGAGTTCCTGTCCCCGTACGGCATCAGGTCCCTGTCCGCCGCGTACCGTGACTCGACCACCGTGCAGGTCGGCGAGCACGAACTGTCGCTGCAGTACGCACCGGGCGAGTCGGACTCGGGCCTGTTCGGCGGCAACTCGAACTGGCGCGGACCGGTCTGGTTGCCGGTCAACGTCCTCCTCGTGGATGCCATGCGTACGTACGCGCACGGCGCAGGAAACGACCTCGAGGTGGAGCTCCCCACGGGCTCAGGCCAGCAGCGGAATCTGTCGCAAGCCGCCGATGACCTGTCCGAGCGGCTGATCGGGCTCTTCCGAACCGGTCCCGGTGGCCGCCGGCCCAGCCAGCCCCACGACCACCCTGACGATCCANNGAAGGACTCGGCGCCTCCCACCAGACAGGCTGGACATCCCTGGTCGCCCACCTGATCTGCACCCGCCAGTCCCTGTGAGACCTGGCCGGGACGCTGGAGGGTCCCCGCTTGGTGGGGACGCCACTACGTGGGGCTGCGGTACGCAGTCCGTCGTGGCGAGTACCGCGTGATCTGTCGGACACCGGGGAGAAGCATCAGTCAGCGGCCGTAGTCGTAGCGGCAGGCAGCGATGCGGATCTCGTTGTCGACAAGCTTGTGGACGAGTCGGTGTTCGTCGGTGATGCGGCGTGACCAGTAGCCCGCGCAGTCGTGCGTGAGGGCTTCGGGCTTGCCGATGCCTTCGTTGCCGTTGCGGGCGATGTCCTCGAGGAGAGTGTTGATCCGTTTGAGTACGCGTCGGTCTTGGGCCTGCCAGGAGCGAGGGGCCAGTCCACCGCGACTCGCTCGTGCTACGCAATCCGCGACGAAACGACGACGCGCCCGAGGCTTGAGGCCTCGGGCGCGTTGTGTCGATCAGCTGGCTGGAGCGGCAGCCGGCGCTGCACCACCACCAGCGGCAGCGCCACCAGCCGCGGCTCCTCCGGCGCCTCCGGCGGTGAAGTTGCCTCCGCCATTGGGGAATGCCTGTGCGTTTTGCGAGGCTCGCGACGCGGTGATGCTGGCGCCTGGGATCGGCTTGGTGGTGTCGGCGATGACGACGGTGTCGCCGGCGTTGATGCCGCTGACGATCTGGATGTCGGTTTCATCGACTGCGCCGGTGACGACCCGCTTGGTTGATACGACTCCGTTGGTGACTACCTCGACGGTGCCCGAGCCTGAGCTGATGGGCGTGACGGCCGAGGTCGGTACGACGACGGCCGCGTTCACGGTCTTGGTGGTGATGGTCGTCTGGACCCGGGACCCTTCGGGCAGCAGGTCGCCGCCGGTAGCCACGGTGATCACTGTGGCGTAGGTCGTCGTTGAGGTGGTGGTCGAGCTGGAGGATCCCCCTGCTGCCGACCCTGCGGCTGCGGCTGCGAGAGAGAAGCCGGTTGTGGTGGGCAGCAGGCTGATCCGGGAGATGGTGCCCTCGAGGGTCGAGCCGCCGACGACGCTCGTCACGCTCGCCGGCTCGCCGGTTGCTACCAGTGGACGAGAAGCCAACGGGACGGCATCGGTGATCTCGATGGCACCGGTACCGATGACGACTGCGGATGCGGTCGCGCTGGCCTGCTGGCCGACGACGAAGGGCATGGAGGCGACCTTGCCGGCGATCGGGCTCGTGATGGTGGCCTGGTTCAACTGGTCCTGCGCCTGGGAGAGCGCGATGGCATCAGTCTGGATCGCGGCTTGGTCAGTGATCAACGTCGCTGCCGTCACCGTGCCACCGGTGCCGCTGTGGGAAAGTCCCGCCGCAGCTGCAGCCTGTAGCGCTGTGTTGGTCGAGGACAGGGACGAGGACTGGCTCCTGGCCGCTGCAGCTCCACTGCTCGCGGCGGCAGACTGAGCAGACTGGCCCGCCTTGGCGAGCGTGGCTGCCTGCTGATCGAGCGATGCTGCCTGCGCATCGAGGGCGTTCACTGCTGCGGTGAGCGCCACGTTCGCGGCCGTCATCTGGTCGGGGAGGGTGGCGTTGCTCGCCGTCAGTGTGTTGATGGCGGCCTGGCAGGCTGCCGTGACGGGGGTGCTGGCCGTTGGTGTCGCGGTCGAGACGGCGTTGGCCTTCGCTGCCGCGGTCGCCGACGCGGTGGGCTTGGGAGTCGTCGATGCCGGCGCCGATGTGGCTGTGGACGTACCTACCGCAACGGTTGTGCTGCCCGCGGCGCCGCTGTTGGCTGCGGCGGCCTTGACCGTGACGGTGTCCGTGACGGTCTGGGTGACCGTGGCGGTAGCAGTGACCGTCTTGGTCACTGTCGCTTGAGGGCTGGCGGCCGTGGTGGGGATCAGCGGGACGCACTGTGCGATGAACGTGGGCAGTGTCGTATCGACCGTCTCGATTCCGGTCTGCAGCGCGGCGATGGCGTCCGTCGCTGCCTTGACCGCGGCGGTTGGATCGGTGGTGGTCGTCGCGCCGGTGCTGCCGCCTGAGGGGGTGGCGGTCACTGACGGGGTTGCGGTTCCGGAGGGGGACGCGCTGGATGCCGGGGCGGAGCTCGTGGTTGCCGTCGCCGGGTGTGACGTGGAGGCTGCGCTTGTCGCGGCCTTCGTTGTGCTGCTCGTTGTGGTCGACGACGACGCGAGCGTCTGCTGGTCGGTCTGGTACTGGGCGATCGCCGCCGTATACGTAGCGTTGTCAGCGAGCACCGCATTCTGCAGCGGCGTGGCGTTGATCGATGCCAGCGCCTCGCCGGCGGTGACCGTGTCGCCGGCCTTCACGTTGACGGAGGTGACGGTCCCACTGGTGGGGAAGCTGACACTGGCCTGTGACACGTGGTGGACGGTGCCGGACAGTGACAGCACCTGGGTCACGCTGCCAGCCGCCGCGGTCACCGTGCGGTACTGGTTGGGGTTGTTCGTGGCGGCAGCGGCGTTGTAGCCGAGCAGCCCGACGCCAACCACGGCGACGACTGCGATGCCGACCCCTGCGGTGACCAGTGTCTTCTTCGTGCGCTTGGTGGACATGAAGGTCACTCGTTTCGTAGTGCGTCGATGGGGGCGAGCTTGGCTGCTCGCCACGCGGGGTAAACGCCCGCCACGATGCCGATGAACAACGAGACGGCGAGCGCGAGACTGGTTGCCGCGAAGGAGATGATCACGGGGTAGTTGATGGCCTTGCTGAGGATCGAGCCGGCGACGACGCCCAACCCGATGCCGAGCGCGCCGCCCATCAGCCCGAGCATGCTGGCCTCGACCAGGNNCATCACGCCGATGCCGCCCACGAGCAACGAGATCGCGGCGATGCCGGACAGAAGTGCGGTCAAGATGGTGGTCAGAGAGCCGATCGTGTTGACGAGCGCCTGCTGGCTCGAGACCGTGAAGTCCGGGGCCGCGGGGGTGACGTTGTGCATCACGTACATGGTGTTCGTTGCCTCTTGAAGCGCGGCGGACAGAGAGTCCTTGTCCTTGGCCTCGAGCAGGATCGTGGAGACGGTGTTCATGTTGCTGGACGTCGAGAACCGCTGCGCGTACGTGCCGGCGGGGATCACGATCTGGTCGTCCCCGTTGCCGGTCAGGGTCGTACCCACCGAGTTGAGGATGCCGATGACGGTGAACGACTGGCCGGAGATGGTGACCGAGTTGCCGATGACGGTGCCTGTGCCGAACAGGTTCGTGGCCGTGGTCGACCCGATGACGGCGACCATGGACCCGGCGTTCGACTCGCTGGTCGTGAAGAACCGGCCGCTGGTCATCGTGCGAGCGGTGACGTCTGCCCAGGCTGGCGTGGTGCCCACGACCGAGGTCGACTCAGAGTTGGACCCGTAGGCAGCGGTCGCCGTAGTCGTCGTCACCGGAGCGACAAGAAGAATGTCGGGATCCGCCGTCGGGTTCGCCAGTGCCGCGGCGTCGTTGAGCGTGAGCGGAGTGGTGAACCGGGTCCGGTTGTTGGCCGCCGCGGCACCTGCCGCGTTGGACACGGTGAGGCTGGAGTTGGCGCCCGAGTTCACGATGATCAGGTTCGAGCCGAGCTTGTTGATCTGGCTGGTGATCTGCTGTTGCGCACCTTGACCGAGGCCCACGGTCAGCATCACCGACGCGATGCCGATCAGGATGCCCAGCATCGTGAGTGCGGAGCGCATCTTGCGTGCCATGACGGCCGTGAAGGCCGTGCGTACCGTCTCCAGGAACGTCATGCGGCCCGCATCCCTTCAGTGAGTAGCCCGTCCAAGATCTGCACCTGGCGCTGCGCCTCCAGCGCGACCTCGTGCTCATGGGTGATCAGCACGATGGTCCGTCCCTGGTCGTGGAGCTCGTGGAGCAGACTCAGCACGTCGTGCGTCGACACAGAGTCGAGGTTCCCGGTCGGCTCGTCGGCCAGGATGATGTCGGGGTTGGTCACCAGCGCCCGCGCGATGCAGGCCCTTTGCTGCTGGCCGCCGGACAGCTCGCCGGGCCTGTGGTGGGTACGGTCTCCCAGCCCGACCCGCTCCAAGGCTTCGCGCGCCAACGCGTGCCGCTCCGTGGCGTGAACGCCGGCGTACATCAGCGGCAGCTCCACGTTTCGCTGGGCCGTCATCGAGCGCAGCAGGTTGAACTGCTGGAACACGAACCCGATGCGCTTGTTCCTCACCAGAGCGAGATCAGTCTCGGTCATGCTGCTCACGTCCTCGCCGCCCAGAAGGTACGAACCTTCGGTGGGGGTGTCGAGGCAGCCGAGGATGTTCATGAGGGTCGACTTGCCGGATCCGGAGGGGCCGGTGATCGCGATGTACTCGCCCTCCGCGACGCTGACGGAGATGCCACGCAACGCTTCGAAGGTGATCGTGCCGGACTTGTACGTCTTATGGACTTCGGAGAGCTCGACGATCGCGGTCATGGGTCAGCTCGCCTGTGAGGTCGGCTGAGCTGACGCCACGGCTGCACCGTTGGCTGCGCTCCGTGCGCCACTGGGCCGGGCCCCCGACGGGAAGCCGGACCGGTTGGCGCCCGCGCGGCTGCTCGTGCTGCTCGCTTGGACCGGAACAACGACCTCGTCACCGGCGACAATGCCCGCCGTGATCTGGGTCCTCGCCCCGTACGTGGTGCCGACAGTGACGTTGGTCTGGGTGTTCACGCCGTTCTTGACCACGGTCACGTACGTCTGGCCGTTCGCTTGCTGGATCGCTGTGGTCGGCACGGTGAGGGCCGTGACCGAGCTGACAACGATCGTGACGTCAGCCGAGCCACCGACGTACAGCCCGGTCGGCTTCCCGGTGAGGGTGACGATGACGGGGTACGAGGTCGTCCCGGACGTTGTCGTCCCGACGATGCCGATGCTCGTCAGAGTCGCCGGCAGACTGGTGGTTGCCCCCGTCGCGGTGATGGTGCATGCCAAGCCCTGCTTGAGGCTCGCCAGGTCAGCCATGCCGACCGTCGCGTTCACCAACCACGTGCTCGTGTCGACCACGACGATCTGAGAGGCCGTGGAGGTCGCCGCGGAGACGGTCGTCGTGCCCGGCCCTGTCGTTGTCGACGACGTGCCGTTCACGGTGCTGTTCACGGTGAGGTTGACCTGAGCAACCACTCCGGCGAACGGCGCGGTCATCGTCGCCCCCGCCAGGTCACTCTGCGCGGACATGAGCTTCGCCTGCGCCGAGGCAACCTGCGCCTTCGCCGCCTCGATCTGTGCCGTGGTCGACGACGAGGACGCCTCGAGCGTCGTCAGGCTCGACTGCGCCGAGTCCACCCCTGCTTGGGCAGTTGTCACCGCGGACGCCAGGTTCGTCGTGTCCTCGGTGGCGAGAACCTGACCGGCGGCCACCGTCTGGCCCAGTTGCGCGTTCACGGCCGACACGGTGCCTGCCGCGGGGAAGTTCAGGTACGCCTGGTTCTGTGGCGCCAGCGTGCCGGTCGCCGAGACGGTCGTCTGTTGCGTCGTGTTCGCCGCCGCCACTGTCGTCGTCGTGACCGTCGCAGCCTTGGCCGAAGGCAACTTCCAGATCAGGATGCCGCCCACAGCGAGAACAATGAGCGCGACCGCCGCCGCAATGCCAATTGTGCGCTTCCGCCACTTCCCCATGTGATGCCCTACTTTCAACGATGCACGAATTCTGCTGAATGGAACTGCCAGGGTCATGGACAGGGATTCTTGGCCTTAGCGCGTGCTCATCTTGTTGCGGCTTCCCATGGGCTGGACAGTAGGTGGCTGTCTGTCTCCTGTGAAATCCAGAGTTCTACTAACCCTCGAGGTCTGGGCTGAGTTCGTTCGCGGCACGGGGACCTGGTGGAGGTCTGGCCAGGGTTCGTCTCGGCTCCACGGAGAGCCGGGTGATCCGACAGGCCTTATACGTGCGTCACGACTGGAATCTTGGCCGCCGGAATCACTTCACCTGGGGCCGGGCTCGAAGTCGCCGGCCTGCGGAGTCTGGGCTGTCACGTGGCGGTGGATCTCATCCAGCAGGTCGGTCTGGAGCTTCACGTCGCGAATCAGCTCGATGTTCTGAGAGATCAAGGACTTGATGTCCTCCGTGTTGTGCTCGGTGTGAATCGCGATCTCTGAAGCGATGGCGTCGGATCGCTTGGCGGCGATGAGCAGGGCCGCTGCCTGAACGCCGGCCATCATGGACAGGAACAGGTTCAGCAGGATGTACGGGTAGGGGTCGAAGCCGTGCGGCCCACCGACGGCCAAGACGGAGTTGGTCACCACCCAGGCAGCCATGACCGCGAAGAAGCCGAACACGAAGGGCCAGGAGCCCATCACGTTGCGCATCCGGTCGGCAGCCCGCTCGCCCAGGGTCAGGTCCGCGCCGGACCGCACTCCTGGGTGCTTGTGCCAATGTGTCTGCCAGCCCTTTTGTTGTCCCATATCCGGGAGTATTCAACATTTTGTGCACTCGGACACTAGCTATGCCCTGTTGCCAACCTGTGAGTAGCCGAGTCCCAACCTGTGATTACCCCAGTCCCAACCTGTGACTCGTGTCCCGGCCATTGACCACGCCGAGACGCAAATGTAACTCTCGGTCGACGCAAAGGTGCGCAGGCTGATTTCGGCCGAGCCTGGCGAGTCACCGACTATCGGCAGGAGATTCCAGGATGTCCAGTCTGCGCGTACCGGAGTTCCTCTTTGATTCGCCCTCGTTCTTCTCAGCGAACTGGCTCGGGCGACACCCGTATGACGAGCAGCCCCGCCTGGTCCTGTGCTTCGGACCATCCCTTCCTGACGACTTCGCTGCCCTCCAGGCGGCCGTCCTGGGTCTCGAGTCCGCTCTGCAAGGAAACCCTCCTCCCTTGACCTCGGTCGTCGGCGAGCTGGAGGACGGATGCCTGGTGCTGTGCTCGGGAGGTCACGAGTTGCTGCGTACCGACCCGCTGCCCCGCGCACTCATGACCGTGCTCCGATGGCGTCCCGAGGTGTTGCTCGTGTGGGTCGACGTACCTCTGCAGCACCCGCACATCGAACTCGCGACAGTGGGCATGCAGCACGTCTGGACCGGGCTGGCGACGGTCCGAGGCGGCGACCGGTGACGACAGCGGAGCACGACCCGTCGACGGTGCCGCGGGAATCCGCCTCACACCCTCGGTGAGGTCTAGTGGTCGGCTCCCCCTGTATGGGCAGCCGTTGCTCCCGCCCCGAGGGCAGCGGCGATGCGAGCCAGTTCCTCGGCGCCATGGGAGGTGGAGACGAACCACGCCTCGAATGCCGAAGGGGGCAGCCAGAGACCAGCATCCAGCGCGGCGTGGAAGAAGCGCGCGTACGCCTTCGTGTCCTGCGTACGGGCGGACTGGATGTCCACGACAGGATCGGCTGTGAAGAACACGCTGAACAGGTTGCCTGCACGATTGATGACATGCGGGACCTCGGCGGCCTTGAGTGCCGAGTCGGCGAGGGATGTGACGCGGTCGGCGACGGAGTCGAGCGTGGCGTAGACGTCGGCGTCCAACAGCCGCAGGGTCGTGAGACCGGCGGTCGCGGCGGCGGGATTCCCGGACAGCGTGCCCGCCTGGTACACCGGCCCGGCCGGAGCGAGCATGTCCAACAGGGCAGCTGACCCGGCAACCGCTGCCAGCGGCAGACCTCCGCCGATCACCTTGCCGTACGTGAAAAGATCCGGGGACCAGCCCTCGATCGCTCCCTCGAGCCCCCACCAACCAGCGGGCCCGACGCGGAATCCCGTGAGGACCTCGTCCATGATCAACAGGGCGCCGTGTCGATCGCACGCCTCACGCAGGCCGCGGTTGAAGCCGGGCGGGGGTTCGATCACGCCCATGTTGGCGGGTGCCGCCTCGGTGAGAACAGCGGCGATCTCGCCAGGATGTGCGGCGAACACTGCGTCGACGGCATCCAGGTCGCCGTACTCGACGACGACCGTGTCGGCAGCGACGCCTGGCGTCACGCCGGGCGAGTCGGGCAACCCGAGGGTCATGGCACCAGACCCTGCGGCGACAAGGAAAGAGTCGGCGTGGCCGTGGTAACAGCCGGCGAACTTCACGACGACGCGACGCCCGGTCGCGGCGCGCGCGAGGCGTACGGCCGTCATCACGGCCTCCGTCCCCGATGAGGTGAACCGGACGCGTTGGACCGGTGCCACGCGAGCCACGATCGTCTCGGCGAGCTCCAGCTCCGGCACCGCCGGCGCACCGAACGACGAGCTGTCAGCGACCGCTCGCTGCACCGCCTCGACGACCTCTGGATGCGCGTGGCCGAGGATCGCGGGCCCCCAGCCCCCGACCATGTCCACATAGCTGCGGCCGTCGACGTCCGTTATCCACGCGCCTCGGGCGGAGGCGACGAAGCGAGGTGTGCCGCCGACAGCGCCGAAGGCCCGTACCGGCGACGAGACGCCGCCGGGCATGACGGCCCGCGCGCGTTCGAACAGAGCATCGCTCATGGAAGTCCCTTCCCTACATTGAAGCCGTTAGCGCCTCTCGCGCAGCCAGCCGGCGACCTCGCTGGCCCAGTACGTCGCGAGGATGCCTGCGCCGGCGCGGCGGACGGAGGTCAGCGCCTCCTCGATGGCCCGTCGCCGGTCGAAGGCGCCGGCGGCGGCCGCGGCCTCGATCATCGCGTACTCCCCGGACACCACGTACGCGGCGACAGGCAGATCGACGTCTGCCCGCGTCCGTGCGATGACGTCGAGGTAGGCGAGCGCGGGCTTGACCATGACGATGTCGGCGCCTTCGGCCACGTCGAGAGCCACCTCGCGTACTGACTCGCGGGCGTTCGCCGGATCCTGCTGGTAAGTGAACCGGTCGCCGACCAGTGACGACTGCACAGCCTCGCGGAACGGGCCGTAGAACGCTGACGCGTACTTCGCGGCGTAGGCCAGAAGCGCTGTGTCGGTGTGCCCGCCATCGTCCAGGGCTGAGCGGACGGCGCCGATCTGGCCATCCATCATCCCCGACGCCCCGAGGATCCCGGCCCCGGCATCGGCCAGGACGCCCGCCATGGCTGCGTACTGGACCAGCGTGGCGTCGTTGTCGACGCGACCGCTCTCATCCAGGACGCCGCAATGACCGTGGTCGGTGAACTCGTCCAGGCAGAGGTCGGCGATCACCGGCAGCTGCGGGCTCGCCTCGACGCACCAGCGGACGGCTTGGGTCAGGATCCCGTCGGGGTCGAGCGCGCCCGTCCCGCGTGCGTCCTTGGTCAAGGGGACTCCGTACACCATGACCGCGCCGACACCGAGCTCATAGGCCTCCTGTACGGCGTCGACCAGGGACGACCGGGAATGCTGGACGATGCCCGGCAGCGACGCGATCGGCCGCGGGTCGGCAGCGCCTTCGGCGACGAAGACCGGCAGCACGAGCTCGGCAGGGTGCAGTCGCGTCTCAGCGACGAGGTTGCGCATCCCCGGAGTCGTACGCAGCCTTCTCGGCCTGTGGATCGGGTGGAACGGGTCGTACGTCATGCGACCACTCCCTGGATCGAGGGTCGGCTGTCGGTGGGGGCACCCATGCGGCTCTGCGGCGCGCAACAGTTCCCGAAACAGAGCTCGCCCTGCTCGGGCGGCCGCGGTGCTGTCGCGTCGAGGTGTCGAACGAGCAGCTCTGCCAGGCCGCCGACGAACGCCGGATGTGTACCGACGGTCGGGACACGAGTGAACCGGATCCCCAGCGTGCCGGCCGTCGCGGCAGCCTCGGTATCAAGATCCCACACGACTTCGACATGGTCCGACAGGAAGCCCATGGGGGCCGCGACGACGTCGGTGACCCCAGCGGCCGCGAGCTCGGCGAGGACGTCGTTGACGTCCGGTTCGAGCCATGGCATGGCCGGCGGCCCGCTGCGGGACTGGAAGACCAGACGCCAGGGTGGTACGTCGACGCCCGCGCGCGCTGCAGCCAGCGTCACGGCCGCCTCGGCGACGGCCAAGTGCTGCGTCACATATGTCCCAGCAGTCCCTGGATCCGTGGGCCAGCGGTCCTCCGGCCCGGACGTCCGTGCCATGGACATGGGGATGGAGTGCGTGGTGACAAGGATGTACGGACGTCGGCCGGGCTCAGCGAGGATGGGGACGAGCGCTTCCGCGGCAGCCGCGGCGAAACCGGGGAGGTCGGGGAACGGTGGCACCTTGACGACGTCCAGGCCGGCGAAACCCTCGAGGGCAGCGCCCACGTCCTGCCGGTACTGACGGCACGAGGAGTACGACGAGTACGCGCTCGTCGCCAGGGCCAGCAGCCGGTGCGCGCCGCCGCCGGCGAGCTCGGCGAGCACGTCCTTCACGAAGGGCGGGGAGTTCCTGTTGGCGAGCACAACCGGGATCGGGTGGTCCCGCTCCTCGAGCGCGGCCGCCAGTGCGGCGCGCAGTGCGCGGTTCTGCGCGTTGATCGGGCTGACACCGCCGAGCGCAACGTAGTGGTGCCCGACCTCGTCCAGCCGCTCCGGCGGGATGCCACGACCAGCCGTGACCCGCTCGAGGAACGGGCGCACCGCGTCAGGGGCCTCAGGCCCGCCGAAACCCAGCAGCAGGACGGCGTCGTAGCTCACGACAGCACGCCCGGGATCTCGGCAGCCTCGATCAGCCGGCCCGTGTGGAACGGGATCTCGACCCGGACATGGCGACGGGCACCCGACGCGCGGAGGTGGCGGGTCAGGTCGACGATCTCGTGCAGCTCAGCCGCCTCCAGCGCCAGCAGCCACTCCCAGTCACCCAGCGCGAACGCAGCGACCGTGTTGGTCTTCACGGAGGCGTACCCACGTCCCATCTGGCCGTGCTCGAAGAGGAGGTGCTTACGCTCCTCGTCGGGAAGGAGGTACCAGTCGAGCGAGCGGACGAAGGGGTAGACGCACAGCCACGGCTGCGCCTCCACACCGGCCAGAAACGCTGGGACGTGGCCCTTGTTGAACTCCGCAGGGCGGTGTACGCCGAACGCGGACCACGTCTGCTCGACCGCGCCGAGGGCGCGTCGGATGTCACGCAAGGCCGCCTGTAGCCCCTCGGCCGTCGGGCCGTGCAGCCACACCATGATGTCGGTGCCCGCCCGCAGCCCGGACACGTCGTACCAACCACGCACGACGACGTCATCCCAACCCGCCCGCGCCCTCTCGAGGGCTTCGACGAGTCCGTAGGCATCGGGTCCCGTGCGGCCGAAGACGGCCCAGCACGTGTAGCGGATTCCCTGGTTGATCTCGCGGGAACTGACGCGGTCTTCAGTCATGATTCGATCCTAGGTTGGTTACCGAGCGGTCCTGAGCGAGACGGATGGCCGCGACGGCCTGGACGCGTCCGTCGGCGATGCAGTCTGGGACGCCGACCCCGTGCAACGCGGAACCGGCCACCCTCCAGGCGGTGTCGTGCAGGGCTTCCTCGACCGTTTTGACCCGGTCGAGGTGGCCAACTGTGTACTTCGGCATCACGCTGCGCCACCTCGAGATCCAGCTTGCGGCGGGTCCACCGCTCGCTCCGAGCGCCGACTCCACGTGCGTCCGGACGGCCGACAGAATCTCGTCGTCGCCTGCTCGCGCGAGAGGCCCCACCCGGTCGGGGACGAACGCCCTGATCAGGACCTCATCGTCCGGAGCCCGCCCCTCCCACTTGGCGGAGGAGATCGTGACACCGCTGACCGGCGCCGGGCCGGCCTCCAGCCAGCCGTGGCTCGTCACCGGTGCCGGGAAGGCGGCTGCCGCATACGCGAGGGTCACGACCGTGGTCGACGCGAGGGGGATCGCCTCCAGGGCTGCGGCTGCCTGCGGCGCCGGGCCCGCGAGCAGTTGGGCGGCGCCTGCCGGGCCGGTGGCCAGGACCACCGCGTCGGCCGTGACATAGCCGTTCCCGAACATGACGCGTGTCCCGTCAGGATGGTCTTCCAGCTCCGATACCGCCACGCCGGTACGGAGGTCGGCGCCGCGACGCACCAACTCCGCCACCAGACGCTCGACCATGTCGCCGAGACCCCCGCGCAGGGTCCGGAACGGCGACCCGGCCCCCGGTATCGTCCGCTTCGAGCGTCCCTGTGCCAGCGACGCGAGCATGAGCGAGCGGTGCTCTCGTTCGTTGGTACGAAGAGAGGGCAGTACGGCGTCCAGGGAAAGCTCGTCGACGCTGCTGCCATAGATGCCGCCGATCATCGGATCGGCGAACTTGGTGACGATCCCGCGGCCCAGCCGTCTGCCCAGGAATGCGCCGATCGCGACGTCGTCGTCGCCCAGCACACGCGGCATGACAAGGTCGAATGCAGCGCGCAGCTTGTCCCAGGGCGTCAGCGTGCCCGTGGTGACGAACGGCCACAGCTTGGTCGGGAGCACCATGCCCATGCCATCGGGCAACGGGTGCATCCGGCCACGGCCGTGCAGGTACACCTTCCTCGTACCGCGCGTGGAGATGACATCCTCCTCCAAGCCGAGCTCGCGGATCAGCGCGAGCGCTGCCGGACGGTAGGCAACGAACGAATCGGGCCCGTACTCGATGACACGCCCGTCCGCCCGCTTCGTACGAATCTTGCCGCCCCAGCGATCGCTGGCCTCCAGCACGACAACATCGGCCCCCTGCTGCAGGCCCTCCCACGCAGCGGCGAGACCTGCGATCCCGCCCCCGACGACCACCAGCCTCACGCGGAGACCTTGGGCTGGTACGGACACAATGGGTCGCTCTCCAACGGGTCACCCGTCCATGCGTAAGCCCGAGCCCGGGACCCCCCGCACCACAGGTTGAACTCGCAGACACCGCACCGACCCTTGAAGGCGGAAGGGTCGCGCAAGGAGCGCATCAGCGGCGCGTCCCGGTAGAGGTCCACCAGTGGGGTGTCGCGAATGTTGCCGACCGCGGTCGGCAGGAACCCGGATGGCAACACGTCGCCCTGATGAGAGATGAAAACGATGCCGTTGCCGTCCCGGACGCCGAAGCCACGCGCCATCGGTGACGCTTCGATCTGATCCCGCGTCTTGCCCGCCTTCAGCATGGCCTGCGCAGCGATCCGGCGGTACTGCATCGCCTCGGTCGTCTTCACCTGGAAAGGCGCTTCCCGTCCGAGTCGGCCCAGCCATCCCATGAGCTGCTCGGCCTTGCCCGGAGCCAGCTCGTTCAGCTGACTCCCGCGTCCCATCGAGATCAGGAAGAACAGGCTCCAACGCTGCAGGGTCTTGGACCGCAAGACGTCGTAAACAGCCGGCAGGTCGTCGGCTGTGACATCTGTCACCAGCGTGTTGACCTGAACCGGAAGCCCGACCTCGGCAGCAGCATCGAGCGCCTCCATGGTCGCGTCGAAGGTGCCAGGCACGCCCCGAAGCCCGTCGTGGAGCTCCGCGGACGAGCCGTCCAGGGACAACGAGATCGCCTGGACGCCGTCCTCGGCGAACTCAGCCATCCGCTCCCGCGTCAGCAGCGGTGTGACAGCGGGCGCCAGGGACACGCCGATCCCGCGCCGGGCTGCGGCATGCAGAATGTCTCGCAGGTCGCCTCGCCGCAGGGGGTCGCCGCCGGTGAAGACGATGTGGGGCTGGGGCTCCCCGAACGCGGAGAACGAGTCGAGGTGATGCTCGACCTCCGCCAAGGTGAGCTCTCCCGGCGCCGGATCGGGCATCGCCGTAGCGCGGCAATGCCGGCACGCCAGCCCGCAGGCGTTGGTCAGCTCCCAGTAGACGATCATCGGCGCCCTGTCGTACGCCCAGTTCTCCGGACGCACCGCCCCTATCCCATGTGTCGTCGTCATGTTTCCTCCTGATGTGGCAGTTCGTGGATGTGGGCGACCAGCCGAGTCAGCACGTCCGGGTCGGTGGTTGGCGGGACCCCGTGACCCAGGTTCACGACGTGTCCGGGGGCTGCGTGACCGCGCCGGACCACGTCTGCAGCGTGGCTGGCGAGCGCGTCCCAGGATCCCGAGAGCATGGCCGGATCGATGTTGCCTTGGAGAGGGGTGCGGCCTCCGAGAAGAGCGTTCGCTTCGTCCAGGGGGGTGTCGGAGTCGACGCCCATGACATCAGCCCCGGCATCGCGCATGGTGACGAGGAGGTCGCGCGTCCCGGTACCGAAGTGGATGCGAGGAAGGCCTAGGTCCGCGACGCCGGCGAGGACTGCGGCCGAGTGTGGGGCCGAGGCTGTCCGGTACTCGTCCAGCGTCAGACGCCCGGCCCACGAGTCGAACAGCTGGAGCGCGCTGGCTCCGGCGATGGCTTCCGCGCGCAGAAAGAGCGTGGTGGTACGCGCAACCCACGCGAGGAGCAGGTGCCACGTCTCNNGGGTCCAGCTCGGGCAGCGATCGTACGTCGGCAAGGGTCCGGAGTGGGTGCTCGACCACCGGTCCGATGCCCGGGGCGATCTCGACGCCGACGCCGGCGAGCCGTACGGGGATCACGATGTCGGAGAAGAAGATCGCCGCGTCGACGTCGTGTCGGCGGACGGGCTGGAGCGTGATCTCAGCTGCGAGCTCGGGGTCGAGGCAGGACCCGAGCATCGAGTGACCTTCACGAATGGCCCGGTACTCGGGCAGCGAGCGCCCGGCCTGTCGCATGAACCACACCGGACGACGTCCCGGCCGTCCTCCTCGATAGGCGACGAGGAGCGACGATGCCGAGGTCAGTTCCGCTCGCAGCGGGTGGTTCCGGGGGAGGGGATGGTCGTCCGGGGCGGGAGGATCGACGACAACCCTCGGAATCACCCGGCCCAGCGTCGTCCGGACAGCGTCCGCAATCTTCGTAGGATCCGAGACAGGCAGGCTGACGACGTCCCAGCCGCGTTCGAGAGCGGCCTCGGTCGTGCTGGGACCTACGGTGATGACCCGCACTGTCGCGGGAACACTGGCCCATTTCGCCACCGCAGCGACCGCACTGGGCGATCGCAGCAGCACAGCGGCCACGTTGCCCGAGGACAGAGCACCTGCCGAGGCGGGACGCTCGGTGACGGGGGTGGTGTCGTAGACGACGGCCGACGCGACGCTCCATCCCGCGGCCGTGAGCGCGTCAGACAGCGCGGGTCGGGTCAGCCGTCCGTGGGGGAAGAGGGCCCTCCCGGGGAGTAAGTCCATCAGATCGTCCATCAGGGCATCAGCCCCGGAGGTCCCGACGAGCTCTGCGGGCGGATCGACCACGGTCGCCGTGCTCGTACCCACTGCGGCGACCCGCAGGCCGCGCGCACGCGCTCCCGCGACAGCCTGGGTGAGGGCATCCGACCCCACCAGCGCGCCCCACGCGTCGAGCGCTCGTGGCGATGTCAGGACCAGCCAGTCACCGCCCCCGGCGGCCTCGATATCGACCAGGAGCTGCGCACCCGGGGCCTTCTCCGACGCCGGAGACACGACCAGGTACGGGTCGACCAGGGCAGGGATCCCCGCGGCCACAAGGGCTGCCGCGTCTGTGTCGTTGCCGTCCGGACGGACGAGCAGGACAGGCCGGATCAAAGCCCCTCCGCCAGGAGCGTGCGGGCCACACGACGCCCGAGCAGATCGGCGCGTTCAGGGCGCGCATCGCCGACCTCGATGCGGTCAGAGTGCCGGGCATAGTCGACGCCACGGTGCGCGGTGAGGTCGGCCGTCAGTGTCAGCCACTCGCCCTCGATGGACGCGAGCGCTCCCACAGCCGTCGTGCAGGCTGCCCCTACCTCGTCCAGAACCGCCCGTTCGGCGGCGACGCAGAACTGCGTCGAGCGGTCGTTGAGGCGTGCGAGGTGGTCGACGAGGGGATAGTCAGCGCGGCACTCGATGGCCAGTGCGCCTTGCGCGGGTGCCGGAAGCATCAGGTCGGGGTCCAGGAGACACATGTCGACTGTCAGCAGCCCGAGTCGCTGCAGTCCAGCTTCGGCTAGGACGACCGCGTCGAGGCCCCCTTCGGACACGGACTTGAGCCGGGTGTCCACGTTGCCGCGGATGGCGACGAGCTGAAGGTCCGGTCGTACGCGCAGCAGTGCTGCCGACCGCCGTGGCGAGGATGTGCCCACCGCGGCTCCGGCTCGGAGCTCGGTGAGTGACACTCCGCCTTGCGTCACCAGGACGTCGCGGACACCGGCCCGAACCGGCACTGCGGCCACCGTCAGTCCCTCGGTGGGCCCGGAAGGCAGGTCCTTATAGCTGTGCACGACCACGTCGACGCGGTTCTCCAACAGCGCGTCCCGCAAGGCGGCCACGAACGCGCCTGGGCGCGGAAACGAGTCGAGCGGCATTCGCGTGTCGTCCCCCTCAGAGCGGATCACGACTGTTTCGACCGGCCCGCTCGTCGCGGCCATCATGTCGGCCACCCAGCCTGACTGGACTCGCGCCAAACGGCTCCCGCGCGTGCCGAGTCGGATCACGAATCGGCCTCGACGTGGATGCCGAACAGCGTGTGGAGAGCGTTGCGGTAGTCCTCCAAGTCGCCGGTGCGGGCCAGTTCCGCCGCACGGACAGACGGGGTATGGAGCAGCGCGTTGCTGACTCGTCTCAGGGAGCGCGCGACGGCGTCGGCCGTCTCGGGCGTGTGTCGCCGCTCGGCGGCTACGATCTCGGCTTCGATGATGGCCGACACGTACGCGCGGATCGCCGTGACCGCGGGGTCCGCCTTGCGACCGCCCTCGACGTGGCTGAAGGTGGCGACTCCACTCCGTACCAGCTCCGTAGCGGCAGCGACCGCGTCCGCCTGCTCGGCGGGGGCGTTGCGCGACACCTCATCGAGGTCGATCACCACGACCTGGGGCAGTAAGGAAGCATCTGGCGCCACATCGCCGGCCATCGCCAGATCCAGGACGGGCAATGGCGCCGTATGTCCCACACGGGCGTCGGCCAGGGTGTCAGCGTTCAAGGTCTGCGACCCGGTGCCCGAGCAACACACCACCACGTCAGACCACGCGAGAGCGTGCGGGAGATCTCCGGGGGTGACAGGCAGAGAGGGCGAGTGACTCGCGGCGAAGGCGTCCGCGCGCCCGGTTCCGGAGTAGACGCGGATCTCGTCGACCCCACGCCGGAGCAGCTCGGCCAGCACAACACCGGCGTAGGCCCCCGTGCCCTGGAGCAGGACGCGTCGGCCCTCCAGAGGAAAGAACCGGTCCGCGACCAGATCCAGGCCGACGCCCGCGAGGGAGCGACCAGACGCCCCGAGCATCGTGCTCGACGCGACCGCCTTCGACGTGGTCAACGCCGCCTGGAACAGTCGGCGAAGCCCCGGGCTCGCCGTGGCGTCATGGTCCGCCAGGGCCAGGCGTACCTGTCCGGCGATCTCCCGTTCGCCTACCACGACGGAGTCCAGTCCGCTGGCGACCAGGAACAGGTGCTCGACCGCGCCGTCGCCGACATGGACGACGAGGGCTGGATCCACCTCGGGCATGTCGGACTCGGTCAGGCTCAGGATCATGGCCCGACCGGTGTCGACCGCCGAGTGGAACTCGGTGGCGTCCAGATAGAGTTCGAACCGGTTGCACGTGGCCAGCAGGATCACCCCGCGAACTGCCGGGTGCGCCATGAGCAGGGTCGGAAGGTCTCGTCCTCGAGCGCCGAGCGTGGCTAGCTCTCCGCTCCCCATGGAGCGGTGGCTGACGCCTAGGTGAATGATCGGCACCGCCTCAAGGTAGCAACGCGCCCTGTGGTTACCCAATCCCCGTGTGGCCTGAATACGAGGTAGTTCACTGGCTTGACAAGGTGAAACACCCTCTTGGTGCAGTGCTAACGAGCCCTTAACCGGAACCCGCAAAGCTGGCTCAGTCCCGGAGCGGTCAAGACGTCGGTCGTCTCCGGATCCCGGGCTAGCCAGGGGCCGGTGCGTTATCACGCCTTGGTAGGCAGGGTGGCGGGCTTGCCGGTCGGGTGGTTGGTGTTCGCCTGAGTCGGCAGGGAGCTGGGCTTGCCGGTGGGGTGGCTGGTCGAGGCTGGCGTCTGCTGTGCGGTGGGCTGGCCAGGCACCACGGTGGGGCTCGGTGACTGCAGGATCGTGGCGCAGTAGGCGGCGATCTTGTCGGCTCCTCCGGCGGCAGCAGCGAGGTTCTTGAAGGCCACGGCGTCGGAAGCCTTGCCGTTGGCGGTCTCACCATTGGCCTGGTGGGCCGTCCATGCGGTGCACAGGCCGAACATGGCAGGCCCGCTCGCGTCAGGTCCGACGGGGCCCTTGGTGCTCGTGGGACGCCACGTCTTCGGCCGACTCGCCGTTCAAGCCCAAGTAGCGCAACAGGGCGGGGTTCAGATCGCGCCACAACACCGCAAGGGCCTCCTCGTCGCCCTGTTGGGCGCGGGCCAGCACCGCGGGGAAGTCCTCGCCGATCACCACCGCAGTATGACCGGCGAAGCTAGCGCGTGATGATCCGCAGCCCTGAGGGGGACCGCCGATCCGAGGTCTGGCAGCCTCGTAGCGACAGAGCCGAGTTCGCGTATGGGCACGAAGTCAGGGCGACCTCGGCACAGGGATCATCCGACCTCGTTACATATGCCTCGGCTATTGCACGAAACGGTCAACAAGGACGCGTTCTGTGCAGGATTCTGGCCATTTCTGCACATCCCCCCGTACGTATCCGGCGAGGATCGGTCTCCGACTCCAGGTTACCTCGGGACGCTGGAAGTCGTGTCTGGCAACAGAAGTTGTCTGCTTCGGCGGGGTGATCGAACTCTCGCTGTCGGCCCCGCCGAGGCTGGAGCCGAAGCCACCCCTGAGACCCCATCAACAAGGGATTCACGCCCTAAATCGTCACCGATGCAGGAACGATCCCTGTGTTTGGGCCTGGCGACCAGGGGGGACGCTATTGCACGAGATTTCGTACGACTATTTCGATGCAGCATCCCTAGGTGGTGGAATACCCCTAGAGGGTAGTACGGCGAGGATGGGGGGTATGAGCAGGATCGAGCTGGCTTAGGCGCTATGCCATGGCTGGCCGGAAGGGCTGATGCGCCAACTCGTCGGACGTCCGCGGGCAGGCTCCATGCAGACGAGCCGCGTCCTCCGGCCGCCCTCGTCGACGTAGAACGAGTGCTGCCGGTGGGGGTCGCGCGGGTCGACGCCGTTGAGGTTGTGGCCGATCTCCCAGCCTCCGAGGACGACGGATGCGACGGCGGTGGCGCCGAGGACCGGACAACGGCTGACGGGTGGGATGGCGGCGGTAGGTGGCATGGTTCCTCCTCCGTTGCCTGCGGAACCACTGCCCCCGGCAGACCCGCTAGTCGAGGTCGAATCGGGCGATGACGGAGAAGTCGTCGTCCCCGTGGCCGGTCTGCTGGGCGACAAGCAGGGCCTGTGCAGCGGCGGTCAGGGCCGGGAGGGGCCGGGTGGCGGTGCGCAGCATCAGCCTGGTGTCCTTGAGCAATAGGTCGGCGGAGAACTGGGTGTCGCTGAAGTCGGCTGCACGGAGGTTGTTGCCCTTCATGGCGGCGATGGCGCCCAGCCCGGTGCCGTTGAGCGTCGTGAGGATCTGCTCCACGTCAAGGCCGCCGGCCTTGCCGAGCCGTACGGCCTCAACGAGTCCCTGGTACGAGACCGCCAGGGCGAGGTTGGCCACGAGCTTGCCGGTGGCTGCTGCTGCCGCCGTCGGCAGCACTTGCAGACGCTGAGGGTCGGCCCACAACGACACGTACGGTACGACGCGATCCGCGCTGGGTCCACCGACCAGGACGCCGAGGGCGTGCTTGGCTGCCGGACCGAGGGACCCGATGACCGGCGAGTGCACGTACGAGATCCCGCGCTCGTCTGCCCACGTCGCGAACTCGTCCGCGTCGGCCGGAGCCACGGTGGTGATGTCGACCCACACCGTACCCGGGGCCAGGTCCAGCCCCCCGAGCACGACCTCGCGTACGGCGGCCGGCCCGAACAGGGCAGTGAAGACGATGCTGGCGCCGGCGACCGCATCCTGCGCCGAGGCGGCAGCGGACGCGCCACGGGAGACGAGGTCGCCCTCCTGGCCCGCGGAACGGTTCCAGACGGCGACGTCATGACCCGCCTCGAGGAGGTGGCCCGCGAGGATCCGGCCCATCCGACCGAGCCCCAGGAACGCGACCGGCTCACGGCTCTCGGCTGCACTCATGTCGTCTTCCTCTCGTCGACCCTCCGGGATCCCGTTCTACCCCGTGCAGCCGGTCAGGGCAAAGGATCGGCATGCATGTCGGGCCGGCTCCCCCTCCTAAGCTTTCCCGCGCCTCCCGTTGCTGGGAGGCCCTCCCGGTACCGTGCCCGGCTGGGACTGGAGGGGATCCACGTGAGCAAGATGAGCCCGAACAAACGACTCATCACTTCCCACGCACCCGCTGCGCACTTGCCGTCCACGGGTCTCGGCTCTGGAGCAGGAAGAGCGCCCGCGCCCGCAACTCTGGGACATCGTGCTCGAGGATCCAGGGCCGCGAGTGTTGGCGTGGCACATCGCACTCTGTTGATCAGCGGAAGATCCGCAAGCTGCGCTACACCGCCCCCCGTGGGACGGTCATCGGCTGAAGGGCGCATCAACGCCGCCGACGCGAGCCGACCATGTAGCTCTTGTCAGTTCCAAGGTTTCGTCCGGGTTGATGTTCGGCCCACGACGTGGGGAATGTCAGGCTCGGACCAGCCAGGGGTTCCCGGCCGACGTCAACATTCCGGTTCCGCTGTCTGTGTTGATGCCGATGACTGCGCCAATTTGCGCCTTCCGGCTAGTCAGTCGGTGTGTCATCATGGAAACGCAGTGACGGGCGCACAAAGGAGTTGCGCGTGGCTAACTTGTGTCGGCCTCGACAGCGAGGTCTCAGCTTCTTCGGTATCGCGGCAGTCTTCTTGTTCGTACTCACGCCGTTGCTTGCCGCAGCAGGGGAGGCAAAGGCCGCAGATCCCTCCGTTTCCGCGAGTTATGCCCCCACCGAATTGACAATGATGCCGGGCGAGACTCGGACCGCGGTCCTCTTGGTGCAGAACCTGACCGGGACTCAGTTGAAGATAGACCGGCTCGTTTCGCTTCCGAGCGCTGGTCCGGTCGTGGCTACTCTGGACGCCACGGGTAAGGATTCGATCGCGTCCGGTGGATCGGTGACGCTCACGGCGACGGTGACGGTCACGGCGATCACGTCGTCGGATGTCACCATTATCACGACTATCGACTACACGACAGTGCCGTCACGCGACTCGACGATCGCCAGCCTGTCGGGTTCCGCGGTGGCGACCCTGGTGGTGAAGGCGGGAACCGTGCCGAGCGCTGCGCCTTCGGCGCTTGCGATCGCATCCTCGGGTGACAGTAGCCTCGTCGACACACGTCTCGCCGACGTGTACTTCACCGTCCAGAACACTACTTCGACCAACGTGCACATCAGTCACGCGACCCTCACTTTCCCAAGTTTCCTTGAGGTGAGTCTTGCCGAAGCGGGGGTAACTTCGGCCAGGGACGTAGGGACCCTTGACCTACCACTCGACCCGTCGCTAGCGGCCGGAAACGGTGTGGCATTCCACGTGCAGGTGCGGGCTCCCAGAGGTCTCCAGCCTGGAGACGCTCTGCTGGTGTTGTCGGTCACCTACGAAAATCCCACAGCGAAAACCACTGGGTTTGTCACTGGCAGCCACACGCTCAGTCTGAGTGTCTTCGGTGAGGCCGCCGTGACGGGCGCTTTCGGCGCGGCGCTCGCGCCCGCGCTCTTTGTGGTGCCTGGCCTGCTCTTCGTTCTCGTCGTCTGGTTCATGTGGGCGCGCGTCTACCCGCGCGCGTTCCCTGTCGACCTGACACCGCCGTCTGCGCTGACATCCGCGGCCGCTCTCGCGATTCTGGGTGTGCTGTGCGCTCTTCCCTTCCCGGTTCTTTACCGGGCGCTGTGGGGCCGCGATTATCGAGCCGTCTACGGGTTCACTGACATCGGTCGAATGTGCTGGCTGGGGATTGTCTCCGGCTTGCTGGGCTGGCTCGTCGGAGTGGGCTTCCGTGAACTGATCCGCTACTACCGACTCATGCCTGGCGACTCGGCTCCCACGGTAGTACGCAAACTGACCCGGAGAAGAGACAACCTCGCGGAGTTCATCAGTGCCGACCTCGCTGGACAGGGGCGGGTGTACATCATTCGCGACGATCAGGCGACGGTACTCGTGTGTCCCGCGATCCGCGTGAAGCAGCTGGTTGGCCCCACGGGCAGGGCGGATTTCGCGAAGGACTTCGAAGACCGGCTCGGCGGGGGAAGCGCACGTAATAGGGAGCTCTACACCCTGCTCAAGACGTACGCGTCAAGCGGTGGACTCAACTACGAGATCGACGGCGTAGCGGTGTCGAGGCAGCAGAGGACCGCGTTGTCCAACTTCGCAAGGGGCCGTGTGATCGACATCAGTGATGGAAGCTGAGAGGCCGGGTGCTGCTGCACCCGGCCTAAGCCCGCCATCAGGCGGCCCAATCTTCAGCTGAAGATTCTAGTCACAGCAATATCTACCAGAGAGAGGGCACCGGTGACAACAGTCACTCGTTTTTACCTGAGCTGGCTTCAGACGGAGGCTCTGCCCGAGTTGGTCTCCGGCACAGCCGGGGTTCCGTCCATCGGCGCCCTGACGGACTATGCCAAAGTTTTCGAGGGTGCGCCGACCGAGGGTGCGGACTGGGTAAAGCCTTGGGGCTCATACACGATCCGGCACCATTACTGGTCGGAACTACTCGGTTCGGGGTACTCCCGAACCGACGCGTACTCAGCCTGGCTAAAGCAAGTACCCCTGCGGCGCGAAGCCGGCTTTACGCCGACGACAACCTTCGATGGCGTCACGGTCACGTGCGAACGCTACCTCTACCCCTCTGGGATTGGCTTGGCGATCAACGCGACGTCGGACGGTGAGATGACGCTGGCCGACGCCACAGAGCGGCACCTCAGGTTGTGCCAGGACGACGTATTCGTCGGTTCAGACGGAGTCCCTCGCGGGATAGCCAGCAACCTGTCGTTCGAAGTCCGGGCGTTCGAGGAGTTGGTGCTCGGGCTGCCCAGTTCCGCTCCGGTGGGCGCTTCCACGCGAACGGTGACGACGATCGCCGGATCAACGGGCGGGATCTCGATCGACGATGCCACTAGCGTCCTGAAGCAGTTGTGCTATCCCGGTCAACCCCCCGGCCAGACGACGGTCTTCGCCGGTCGCAGCGGCAACTTCACCGAAACGATTCGCGTGGCAGGTCGGGACTCGCAGGTCTCTTGGTCGCCGCAACGCAGCACGACCCCCAATGGGCGGGACGGGCTCACCTGCTATCACCACAATCAGGTGCTCTCGACACTCCATACCGAGCAAATGCTGAATCTAGTCGCCCTGGCTGGCGACGGCTTCGGAAATGCGCCGGATCGGCTTAGGCAGCTCTACGCGCGCGCGGGTTCAATCCTTGGTTGGATCTACGGTGGGGATAGCGCTTACTCCACCCGTTTCTCACCCGAGATCATCGAGAGCTCTGGCTTGGTCGCCCGGATCAACCAGATCCGCAGCCTGTTGTCCACAAAGCCACCCCTGCACCTTCGCCAATAGACCCGAAGGGTGATGGGCCTCTGCCTGTCAGGACCGGATGCGCCGGACGCACAACTTGACGGCTGCCCACGAGCCATCGACGCCACCCACACCGTCACCTGGAAGCAGACTGATCCGTTGAGGGTCGGCAACCTCGACTGGGTGAAGAACGGCGACCGCTGGCAGGTCGTGAACGTCTCGTGGGCCGGCAGTCTCGAGGTTCAGAGTCTGCGGTCGCGCCGGCAGGTGAGGCTGCCGGTCTCGTACGTCCGCGAGTGGGTGGAGCTCGGGTATGCCACGACGATCCACGGCGCGCAGGGCATCACCGCGGACACGATGCATGGGCTGGCGACGGGGGAGGAGTCGCGTCAGGAGCTGTACACGATGCTCACCCGCGGCCGGCAGGCCAACCACCTGTACCTCCAGGTCGTCGGCGACGGCGACCTGCACGCGCTCGCGCACACAGACTCCGTGTACCTGCTCACCGCCGTCGAGCGCCTCGACCGCGCACTCACTCACGACGACGTGCCCGTCTCGGCGACGACGCGGCTGCGCGACCAGGACGATCCAGTACGACTCCTCGGGCCGGCCGTCGCTCGGTACACCGACGCCCTCGGCATCGCCGCGGAGCACGTGGTGGGGGAGAAGGTGGCTCAGCGCCTCGACGAGTCGGCCGACCGGATGGTCCTCTGGATCAGCGAGAGCCCTGCGTGGCCGACGCTGCGAGCAGATCTGCTGAGCCTGGCCGCGGACGGTCACGACCCCGTGGTGATGCTTCGCAGGATCGTCAACATTGGAGAGCTCGGCACGGCACACGATCCGGCGGCGGTACTCGACCACCGCCTCCAGCTCCTCACGCAGGACGGAGCACCCGGACCGCTCCCGTGGCTGCGCAGCATCCCGACCCGCGTGGCCCAGGACCCGGTCTGGGGTCCGTACCTCCAGGCACGCACGGCACGTGTCGCTGACCTCGCTGACACCGTCCGCACCGCAGCGACGCTTGCCCGCGTATCCCCGTCCTGGCTAGGGGAGTCGCGCGTTTCTCCGAGCAACCGTGAGCTGGCCCAGGTCGT
>PMLO01000206.1 GCA_003158895.1 Propionibacteriaceae bacterium | reverse complement strand
GCCGAGTCGCCAGGAGAACAGTCAGCCGTCCATGACGTCCGATGCTGAGGCTTCGGCTCAGATCAGCCCTTCATCCACCTCGAGGTGGCGGATGGACTCCCCGCCCTTGTGATGCTCCAACTTTCCGTACTTGCTCTCGAGCAGCTTCTTGAGCTTCTGTACGGCCCCGCTGCAGGCTTCCTCTGCCGTGCCTGCCTGGTGGATCGCCACCACGGGAGGCTGCCCGGCGGGACGTGCCTCGAGCACGCACCGAATGTCGTTCCCATCGGATCTGCCGGCGGCCTCGTCGTCGATGTGGACCTCCACACGGGTGATCTGATCGCTGAAACGCGACAGCTCGGAATCAAGCTCAGCGTCGATGCGCCGGACCAGCTCTTCGGTGGCGTCGACATTCGTGTCGGTATTGACCAAGATCTGCATGACTGATCTCCTTCGAGAAGTGCACTCGTGTCAGCGGAGGTGGCGCCGAGCCGTGTCAGCAGAGCGTGTCATCGTGAACCGTTGCCTTCGCCGGGCCATCCGCGAGGTTCGCTCGCCTCACCGGCTTTGCGGCCGTCATCCATGACGCGTCGCCGACCGGTTGGCCACCAACTTCTGGTTCTCTCTCGAACCTAACATCCGCTCCCCAATTCTCCGCCGGGTGGTGCAGTCCCACCGGGACGCGATGGATCACCGGCGACGTTGAACGAGCCGATAACCTCCAGAGGGAATCCACTGTCGACCCGAGGGATGTGGGATGGCCGACTTCGTCCTTCACGCTGTCAGTCCGCTGCCGGCTGGGGAAGCCTTCGACCGGCTGGTCGACTGGGACCGCCACTCCGAGGCGATCCCCTTCACGACGCTGCAGTACGAGGGCGTGCCCAGGGTCGGACAGCGGTTCGTGGCACGTACGGGAGTGGGCCCGATCGGCTTCGATGACGTCATGGTGGTCGACGAGCTGCAGCCTCCCGAGGGAGACCGGCCCGGGCTCGTCGGGATCACCAAGCACGGCCGCGTCGTCGGCGGCACGGTCGGCTGGACGGTCGCCCCCACCGCGACCGGCAGCGCGATCACGTGGACCCAGCACCTCGTGATCCCCTGGCTCCCCCTGTGGATGGATGGGCTCGTGGGCGCCATCGGAAGCCGCGCGTACGGGATGGGTTTGCGCCGGTTGCTGACGTAGGAAGCCCTGAGTCGGCTGTGCCCGAGGGGCCACGAACGGTACCGCCGAGAAGTCCCATCACCGGATCACGTGATGACGGCGTCACGGACAGCTTCCGGGGACTCGACCCGGGGAGGTTCCCGTGGCGTGCCCCAGCTCAGCGTGCCGGGAGCAGGACGGGCATCCGCCCGAGGAAGTTGCGGATGTGTGCCTCGACTGTGTCGCTGGCCTTGGNNCCATTCGCCAGCTTCTCCCACTCAGCGGTTTCGCTGAAGGCTGCGAGAAGTGAGTGACGCACCGCTTCACGCATGGCCCCGGTGAGGTCGGCGACCAGGCGGTTCCCGCTGGAGTCGGCGATGGCCACGTGGAAGGCGGTGTCGAGGTCGTTGAACGCCGCGCGGCTGATGCCCTCGTCGTCCATCTCGGCCAGCAGCTTGCGCAGCCCAGCCAGGTCCGAGGCACTGGCGTTCGCGGCGGCGAGCCGTACGCTCCACCGCTCCAGCATGACCCGCGCCTCGACGACCTGGTCGATCGGGAAGTTCGTCAGGGCCACGTGCAGCCTCAGGAGGCGGTTGAGCGCATCGGAGGACGAGCCGGAGATCACGGTCCCGGAGTCGGGTCCGTTACCCACCATCGAGGTCAGCACCCCTCGGGCCTCGAGGACCCGGATCGCCTCGCGGACCGCAGAGCGGCTGACCTCGAGCATGGACGCCAGGTCGCGTTCGGCCGGGAGACGGTCGCCCACCCGGAGGTTCCCCGACATGATCTGCGCCTCGATGCGGTCGACGACGAGCTCGTACGTCTTGGCCCGCGGGATCGTCCGCCAGGCTCCGGCATCTTCGGCCCTCGCCTGGTCGTTCCCCTGGTCCATCGGGATCGAGCCCTCCTCTGTTGACGTCTTCGCTCATGGTACGACCAACCCCTTGCGCCTAGCCATCTCATGGTCATATGGTCGTCCACACATCGGTAGGACCAAACTGGAGGACAATGATGTTCCACCAATTCCCCGCCCCAGTCGGCGGCAGTCTCTTGCTCTCAGCTCTGATCGCCCTCATCCCGCTGGTCACGTTCTTCGTGATGCTCGGCGTGTTCAAGACTCCGGCGTGGGTGGCGGCCCTGGCTTCCCTCGTCGTCGCGCTCCTCGTGAGCGTGACAGCGTTCAAGATGCCCGCCGGCCTGGCGCTGCTCTCTGCCACCCAAGGAGTCGCGAACGGGGTGTTCCCGATCATGTGGATCGTGTTGACCGCGGTGTGGCTCTACCAGCTGACCGTGGTCAGCAACCGGTTCGAGGACCTTCACTCCGCGTTCGGGATGATCTCGACAGACCCGCGCGTGCAGGCGATCATCATCGCCTTCTCCTTCGGCGCGCTGCTCGAGGCCTTGGCGGGGTTCGGAGCGCCGGTCGCGATCACCGCCGTGATGCTCATGGCGATGGGGTTCTCGGCGATCCGTGCCGCAGCGGTCTGCCTGCTGGCCAACACCGCACCGGTCGCCTTCGGCGCGGTGGGCATCCCGATCATCACGGCCGGCAACCTCACCGGAATCGACTACCACCAGATCGGCGCCATGGTCGGGCGACAGACGCCGTTCTTGGCCATCGTGGTGCCTCTCCTGCTGGTGATGATCGTCGACGGCAAGCGAGGGCTGCGCCAGACCTGGCCCATCGCGCTGGTGATCGGCGGCGCCTTCGCCGTCGCCCAGTTCCTCTCGTCGAACTTCTTCTCCGTGGAGCTCACCGACATCGTCGCAGCACTGGTCGGTCTCGTCGCCGGGATCGTGTTCCTGCGCTTCTGGCAGCCACAGGGCACGGAAGAGGCTCTGGAGAGTCTCCGGATCGAGCACCAGACTGAGCTGGCCAGCGCGTCGACCAGCGCCTTGGTACTCGCTGGCGGCGGGTCGACAACGACGGCCACGCTGGAAACGACCACGCACCAGCCAAGCAGCGCGCTCAGCCGGGGTCGCCTATGGATGGCGCTGGCGCCGTACCTCATCGTCATCGTCGTGTTCGCAGCCGCCAAGAAGTTCCAGCCATTGGTGGACTTTCTCGCCCGCACCGACGTGAAGGTCAAGTGGCCCGGGCTCGACGGCCACATCTTCAGCGCCTCCGGCAAGGTCTCCACCTCGACGATCTACACCTTCCAGTGGCTGTCCTCCCCGGGCACGCTGCTGCTGATCACCGGCCTCATCGTCATGGTCCTGTACCGGATCTCCCCGTTCAAGGGGGCGAAGGAGTTCGTCACCACGGTGGTGAAGATGCGCTGGGCCATCCTCACCGTGGCCAGTGTGCTGGCCCTTGCCTACGTCATGAACCTGTCCGGTCAGACCACCACCATCGGCGTGTGGATCGCCGGCGCCGGCGCAGCCTTCGCCTTCCTCTCGCCCGTCCTGGGCTGGCTCGGGGTAGCGGTCACCGGATCGGACACCTCCTCCAACGCCCTGTTCGCCACCCTTCAGGTCGCCGCAGGGAAGAGCGCCGGCATCGACACGACCCTTCTCGTCGCGGCCAACAGCTCCGGCGGCGTCATGGGCAAGATGATCAGCCCACAGAACCTCACCATCGCAGCCACCGCCGTGGGCATGATCGGCAAGGAGTCAGAGATCTTCCGCAAGGTCGTGCTCTGGAGCCTCGGCCTGCTGCTCGTACTCTGCATCTTGGTCTACCTGCAGTCGACGCCCCTGCTGTCGTGGATGGTGGTCTGACGTGACCCGTGCGAGCGGGGTCGATGACCCGACGTCGGCGCGGGCCGCGAGCGGCAGCGTCAGCGTCAGCGAAGGAACACCACCACCAAGAGAGCGCCCCATGAAAGTCGCCTTGTTCGTCACGTGTCTGAACGACACGCTGTTCCCCGATACCGGCCGTGCCACCGTGAGCCTGCTCGAACGGCTCGGGGTGACCGTCGAATTCCCGGTCGGCCAGACATGCTGCGGCCAGATGCACATCAACAGTGGCTACCGCAAAGAGGCGACCACGATGATGCGCGGCTTCCTGGGCGCNNCTGGCCGACGAGGCAGGAGACCCGGGCCTGACCCGAGACGTCGAGGAGGTCTCACCACGGATCTACGACCTCAGCGAGTTCCTCATCGACCGCCTCGGCGTCGAGGACGTCGGGGCCTACTTCCCGCACACCGTCACCTACCACTCCACCTGCCACTCCCGCCGCGGCATCGTGCTGGGCGACCGTCCGTACCGGCTGCTCCGCGCCGTCCGCGGACTCACCCTGATCGACCTGCCGAACTCCGAGGAGTGCTGCGGCTTCGGGGGCACGTTCTCGGTGAAGAACCCCGACGTGTCCGTCGCCATGGGCTCCGACAAAGTGCGTCACGTCAGGGAGACCGGAGCCGAGGTTCTCGTCGCGGCGGACCGGTCCTGCCTCATGCACCTGGGCGGGCTGATGTCCAGGTCTCGCGGCGGGGTGAGAACGATGCACCTCGCCGAGGTGCTCGCACAGACCGAAGAGTCTCAAGCTGGCCACCGCCACGGGAGGGCGTCATGAGTCGCGCGTTCATCGGAATGCCCGCCTTCCCGGTCGGAGCCAAAGAGGCCCTCAACGACCCCCAGCTGCGCAGCAACCTCCGCCACGCCACGACAACGATCCGGGACAAGCGCTCTCGAGTCATCGCCGAGCTACCCGACTGGGAGGACCTTCGGCTCTCAGGCGCCGCCATCAAGGACGACGTGGGCCGCCACCTCGACCGCTACCTCGAGCAGTTCGAGGCCGAGTTCACCGCAGCCGGCGGGCACGTGCACTGGGCCCGCGACGCCGCAGAGGCCAACCGGATCGTCGTCGACCTGGTTCGCGCCACCGGCGAGACCGAGGTCGTCAAGGTCAAGTCGATGGTCACCGTGGAGTGCGCCCTTAACGAGGCCCTCGCCGAAGCCGGGATCACCGCCCTCGAGACCGACCTCGCGGAGCTCATCGTCCAGCTCGCCGGCGACCTGCCCAGCCACATCCTCGTACCGGCGATCCACCTGAGCCGGGGCGAGATCCGGGAGATCTTCCTCGAGAACATGTCCGGCGTACGGGACGACCTCACCGACGACCCTGCGGACCTCGCCGGCAGCGCCCGCACGTACCTGCGCAAGCGGTTCATGTCAGCCAAGGTCGGGATCTCCGGCGCCAACTTCATGATCGCCGACACCGGCACCCTCGTCGTCCTGGAGTCCGAGGGGAACGGCCGGATGTGCCTCACCCTCCCGGAGACGCTGATCAGCGTGGTCGGGATCGAGAAGATGCTGCCCACCTGGTCCGACCTCGAGGTGTTCATGCAGCTCCTCCCCCGCTCGTCCACCGCGGAGCGGATGAACCCCTACACCACGATGTGGACCGGCGCTCACGCCGACGACGGGCCCAAGAACGTACACGTCGTCCTGCTCGACAACGGCAGGACGAGGGCACTCGCCGACCCCGTGGGCCGGCAGGCGCTGCGATGCATCCGATGCTCGGCGTGCCTGAACGTCTGTCCCGTCTATGAGCGGGTCGGCGGCAAGGCGTACGGATCGGTCTACCCCGGGCCCATCGGGGCCATCCTGAACCCGCTCCTGCACGGCGTGGACAACGGACCGGTCGAGAGATCCCTCCCGTTCGCGTCAACGCTGTGCGGCCGGTGCTTCGAGGTCTGCCCGGTACGGATCGACATCCCCGAGGTCCTGATCCACCTGCGCGGGCGCGTCGTCGAGGAAACACACCACGGCGTCCCCGGTCCCGAGGAACTCGGCATGCGGGCCGCCGGCTTCGTGCTCGCCAAGCCCGGGCTGCTCGGCGCTGCGCAACGTGCCCTCGGGCTGGTCGCCCGAGCCCTCCGCCACCGCAGCACCATCGGAGCGCTCCCCATCCAGGGCTGGGCAGCGAACTGGACCGGGGCACGGGACATCCCCGTACCGCCGCGACAGTCCTTCCGCCGCTGGTGGCGGCGCAGCCACAAGACTCAGCCGCCCACCCCCCACACAGCGCAGCAGACAAGGAGCGAAACGCCATGAGCGCCAAGGACGACATCATCACGCGCATCCGCACGGCCCGACCCGACGTGTCCTCCGACACCCTGTCCGGGGCGCACACCATCCCCCGGAACTACCTCCGCTCCCCCTCGATCCCGGAGGG
>PMLO01000064.1 GCA_003158895.1 Propionibacteriaceae bacterium | reverse complement strand
CTCAGGGGGTCGCGGAATCGGTCGATCGGGAGGATCACTACCTCTTCCTGCCGGGGGTAGGTCTCCCCGCTTCTCGTCAGACCATTTCGGTGTCACCCACATGGCGGACCACGCCGATCGGACCGTAGAAGTGTTGACGACCGTCCGGAAGCCAGGCGGCGCCGCTTGGTGCGGCAGCTTGTAGGCGGCGCCAGGTCCCGATGACAGAGGGCCAACAAGCCTCGCGTCCCAGCCGGTGGATGCGGCGTAGCCTGCGGAGACATGTGCACTGTGGTGATTCGCGTCCCGGAGCCCGGCAGCGGAGCCGTGAAGCTGCTGGCCGTCCGCGACGAGGATCCACAGCGCGCCTGGCGGCCCTTGGGCGCATGGTGGCCAGACCGGCCGGGGATCCGCGGGGTGATGGACGAGCTCGCCGGAGGGGCCTGGCTGGCAGCGGACCACTCGACGCTCGCCGTCCTGCTCAACCGCGCCGGAGGAGCGGACGGCCCTGTCCTGACGTCGCGCGGCGCCCTGGTGCTGGATGCCGTGGACCGACGACCCCTCCCTGATCCGTTGACGACACTGGGGTTCAACCTCATCCAGGTCACCGCGGTCGGCGCGAGAGTCGTCTCGTGGGAAGATGGCGCCCCGAGGATGGTCGACCTGCCGCCCGGGACGCACATGATCGCGCACGACGACGTGGACGACCCGAGGACGGCACGCATTGCCGCGTGGGGTGACGCCTTCGCAGCAGCCTCGACCAGTGCTGACACCGACGGCCACTGGTGGGACGACTGGCTGGCGGTCCTGGCCCGAACCTCCGAGCTCGACCCCACGGATGACCGCGCCATCATCCGCGACAACCGGCCCCACGGCTATCCCACGCTGTCGCTGCTCGTCAGCGTCGCGTCGCTGAGCAGCGAGGGCGTCGAGGTCAGGATGGCAGCTCTCGACGAGCCTGGCCGCTGGAACGACCTCACCCTCTAGTCACGCGCCCGCTGTGCGCGGCCATGGCTTAGTCGGCGACGATGACGCGTGCCGTACGGACGGTGTGGACCATCACAACAGCCTCAAATGCAGAGGGCGATCCCCTGCAGGACAGAGAATCTTCGAAGTAGCCCCCGCCAGGATTCAAACCCGCGCGACCGCCTTGAGAGGGCGATCAGCCCATCGTTGATGGTGCATGGTCGTGGCCGAAAGTTGTCCTGATAGACGGATTACTGCACCCTACGACGTTGGTGTTGGCTGGTCATTTGCGGCCGTCATGTGTACCCGTTGTGTACCCGTCACGCACGCGCAGCCCAGGGATCGACCGTCGAGTTCGTCGCCTGCCATGGTTCGAAGCCATGATGTCACCACCTCCTTATGCGGCAGGCCCAAACGCCACCTACTGCGGTGGGACGCGTCCTGCACTGCGTGGTGCGACGCAGTCCTCTACGACCATGATCGTGTCGTGACCAGCGGCGCCATGGGTGACTGTTTCGCGTGCGTTGCCCGCGAGGCTACGGGAGACGGACCAGCGAGGATCTTCCTCGCGGCTGAAGCGCCCGACCTTCACTTCCACGACCATGTGGACTTGGTGTCTCCCGGGCGTTAGGCCCGAGAGCGTCTCCCGTTCCGCTCCGGACGTCCGCAGATGCCGACTACAGGGCGTGGATCTGGCTCTCACTTTCCTGAGCGGAGTCGCCGTTGAGCAGTGTGTGAAGGGCGGCGCGATAGTTGGTGAGTGCTGAGCGCCCTCGGTGGGTGAGGTTGATTGTTGTGCGGGATCCGCGTCCGGTGCCTTCCTGGTGGAGTTCGATGTAGCCCGCGTCCTGGAGGGTCCGCAGGTGGGTGAGGAAGTTGCCTCCGGTGAGGCCGAGGACGTCACGGAGGCGGGTGAACGTCAGTTGGTCGCCCTCGGGGAGGGTGTTAAGAGTGACCATGATCCGGAGTCGGGCTTGGGTGTGGATGATCGGGTCCAGAGTGTCGTCGTTCACAGTCTCCTCGACAGGCCAGCGATGACAGCGCCGGCGGCACAACCAGCCGCACCGACGACTCCGATGACGAGGGCGGCTGTGGCAGGGTCAGTGCCGGCACCGATTACGGCACCCAGCACAAAGCAGATCCCGCTGACAAGGAAGGCCGGCTGCATCCAGATCCCTGCCGATGCCACATAGATCGTTGCAACCAATAGAGCCGGGACCACGCAGCTCAGGATCCCGATCACACCGGGTGGACTGCCTAGGCGAGCAAGGGTGGCTTGAACGGAGGCCCACCCGCACATGCCCACCACCCAGGTGAGTGCGTAGTAGGTGCCGATCTGACGGCTGCGTCCGGTGACACCGTGCATGGCGCGGACCACCCAGGCGATGTTGGCGGCGAGCGCCACCGCTAACGAGACCATCAGGGTGACCGACGACCACGCCTCTGGCCCTTGGTAGGGGGATTGGCTTCTGGTCGACCACCAGATAGCCAGGTAGCCGACCAGCCAGGCGACCGCCCAGGTCACGAAGATCCAGTGTGTCTTGACCTGCAATGCGCGGGAGGCCGTGGCTGCTGAGGTCAGCACCGAGCGGGCACCTGCCGCGGTCAAGGGTTCGTTGTTGATGGTCATGGCCACTCCTTATGGTTTGCAGTACAGACCTACCCGTTAAGTTTGTCAAGTGAACTATTAATGTCAAGCCACCCTGAACCACTCGTCGACGGTGACTGCCTCACCCAACCGAGGCTGGTCCAACGGAGTCGTCAACGGCACCGGCCAGCACTCCACAGCGGGCGCAGTCGCGTTTGCACTGCTTACCGCCTGGGGTCTTATCGATAGCGCGACGATGAACGTTCGTGGCAAAGGGGCCGTGCTGGAGCCTTGCGGCTGGTTCGCGTCAGGGGTCAGACTCGGGAAGGTCTGCCGCACGCAGCCATACGTGCCCGCATCGGCCAGGAGGAATCATGGCGAACCTCGTCGTCCATTTCGAGATCCACGCATCGGAGCCCCAGCAGCTGATCGACTTCTACTCGAGCCTGCTCGGGTGGGAGTTCACCAGGTTCGGCGACATGGACTACTGGTCGATCACCACGGGAGAGGGATCGATTCAGGTGGGGTCCGCCGGCGCCGGCATCAACGGTGGTCTCACCCGACGACGTGGCCCGAGCCCCGTGGCTGGGGCTCCGGTAGCGGGCGCGAACCTGGTCGTGGCGGTCGACGATGTCGACTCGACGTTCACCCGAGGGATCGAGCTTGGCGCGGTCGAGGCACTGCCACCCGACGACATGCCCGGCGTCGGCCGGCTCGCGTATCTCATCGATCCCGACGGAAACGTCTTCGGATTCCTCTCGCCCGTGCTCTCCGACGGGACGAACGTGATGGATCCCCAGGCTTCCCACTGAGCCGGAGACCGGCGTGATGGACAAGGTCCAGGTCGTCGTCATCGGAGCGGGCGCTGCGGGACTCGCCACCGCCGCCTGTCTGCTACGCCGCGGGATCCGGCCCCTCGTGCTCGACCGGGCGAGATGGTCGGACAGACGTGGGCCGAACGCTACGACCGCTTGCACGCAGCAGGTCGTGATGGTCACAGACTGAACCCCACCACCTCGCCCGAAGCGATGCTCTCGTCCGCTGCCAGGGCCAGCAAGGTCGCTCGTACCCCATCGCTGACCCTGGCGCTCGGCTGCGTGCCATCGGCGATGCACTCGACGAACTCACGCACCACTTGGACGTCACCGCCCCCGTGCATGTTCATCCCGCCGATCGCGAAGTCTTCGGTGACGTTCGTACGGTAATCCAGCTGGTGGAGCTCCCCCGTCTCGAGACTCCCCCAGATCGTGCCGTACTCGCAGTGGATCACCAGGTCTCGTCCTGGGACGCCGCTCATGGCGATCGAGGAGAAGACGCCGTGACTTCCGTCGCTGAACTGGATCATCACGCTCTGGTTGTCAGTGATGTCGGAGTCGTTCCCGTAGATGCACTGGCCGACGCCCTTCGCGGTCTGATCCAACAGCACCTCACCGTCGACGTACTTGTCGTAGCTGCTCGGCTCATCCCGGTAGAGGCAATCAGCCCTCGTACAGGTGGCGCACGTCGTCTCGCCGACGCTGGATGTGGCATAGCCGCGGTTACCCAAGGACACGACGCGTACAGGCGTGGCTTCGGGCTCCTTGAACCAGCACATCAGATCCAGGTCGTGGGAGCACTTCTCGTTGATGTACCCGCCGGTGTACTGGACCATCCGGTGCCAGCTGCGCTTGAACTTCATCCCGTGCTGCACGGTGAGTCGCTCGTTCATCTGGATCATGACGACCCGGCCCATCGGACGACCCTCCAACCAGTTCTTGACCTGGCGGTAGAACCCGGAATACCGCAGGACGAATCCGATCTGGACGACGTGGGGGTAGCCATTCACCAAGGATCCGATCGCCAGGGCGTCCTCTCTTGTGGTTGCGATCGGCTTCTCAAGGAAGATGTTGTAGTCCCTGCTGACGACTTCCGTGAAGATCGCGGTGTGAGTCCATTCGGGCGTCATGATGAAGACACCATCCACGGCGTCCGGCGGATAGGCGTCGAGGGCCCGACTGAGGTCGTCGAAGATCGTGACCCCCTCGATCTTCGCGTCATCCAGGGGATGTTCGATGAACGACTCTCCGGGCTTGTACGTCTCGACGATGGCGACGACCTTGCAGCCGAGCTCCTGTTCGAGGATCTCCGTGAAGTACAAGCCGCGGGCTCCCCCGCCGATGATGACGAACTGACGCATCGCATCTCCCCTTGAGTTCCAGTGATCGAGCGCGATCATGAGAGCACCGGCGCCGCGTACGCGTCGAGCGTGATGTCCAACCGGGCGACGTCACCGTCGGCCGCGAACGGTACCGTCGAAGAGCCTCCACCCATCGGGACGACACTAGCCACGGGCTGCGTACGTGGTCGTGTGCGGCCGACTCTCAAGACGGGCCGTGGCACGACCCAGGAGCCGCCAGTGGTTGCCTCAGTGTGCTTGCCACAACGGCAGGCAACCCCCGGACCGGGCGAATGCCGGACCGGGGGCGGTGCGTGTCAGATCGCCTAGAACCCGTTCCGTACGCGGCTGGCTTGCTCCTGGGAACGGAACAGGCCGAAGCGCGGGAGGAACTTCTCCCAGTCGATGCCGTGGGCGTCGATCTCAGGCCCGTCGATGCAGGCGTGCTTGCGGATCAGCTGGCCGTCCTCGATGACCGGGACCATGCAGGCGCCGCACATGCCGGTGGCGTCGACCATGATCGAGTTGAGGCTGGCGACGCAGTGCACGTCGTACGGCTTGGTGAGATCGGACACACCGCGCATCATGAGCGGCGGGCCGATGGTGACCACCTCGGCGATCGTCAGTCCCGTCGCGTCGCGATGCGCGTCGAGCATCTCCTGGAGTGGAGCGGTGACGAAGCCCTGGACACCGTACGAGCCGTCGTTGGTCGTGTAGACCACAGTCAGCTGGTCGCCGTACTGCGCCTTCATCATGCCGACGCGCTCGTCCGCTCCGTTCCAGAACATCAGGTCGCGGCTGCGGAAGCCGGAGATCAGCGTGACACGGTTCCCCATCTTCAGGTGCTCGCGCATGATCGGGTAGACGGGCGGCAGACCAAGGCCTCCAGCAGTGAACACGACCTCGGCGTCCTCGTACCGCGTCAGCTCGCTCGGACGACCCAGTGGGCCGGCAACGCCGGCCAACGCCTCGCCGACCTTCATCTCGTTCATCTTCAGCGTGGACGTGCCCATCGCCTGGATGACGAGGGTGATCGTGCCCTTCTCCGCATCCCAGTCCGCCAGCGTGAGCGGGATGAGCTCACCATCCGGCGTGGGGAGGACCCGTACGAACTGACCTGCCTTCGCCGAGCGCGCGATCACGGGAGCCCGGACCTCGAACTCCTCGATCCCGGCGCTCAGGTGCACCTTCTTGACGATCACCGGGATCTGGGCCGCCACCTCGCTGTACGCGAGCGCGCGGTTGACGCGGTCGGTGATGTCCGCTTGGTCCATCGTCGCCATTGTCCGTACGATCTCGCGCGCCGCCGCCTGGCCATCGCCGGCCGCACGGATCGCTGTCGAACCGCCGCGAGCGGCGTCGCCGCCGGTGTAGATGCCCGCGATCGAGGTCTCCTTCGAGCCGGGAACGCCCGTCTGCTCGATGGTGCCCCACTTCGAGACCGAGAGCCTCGGCTCGGAGTCCTTGATGATGGGGTTCGAGGCGTTGCCGAGCGCCATGATGACGAGATCAGCGGCGATCTCGGTCGTACGGCCGGTGGGCACGGGACGCCTACGCCCCGAGCTGTCCGGCTCGCCCAAGGCGATGATCTCCACGGTCGCGCTGGTCACGAAGTGCGTCTGCGGGTCTCCAGCGAACTCGATCGGGGACCGAAGCACGTCCAGCTCGACGCCCTCTTCCAAGGCATGCTCGATCTCCTCGACGCGCGCGGGCATCTCGGCCCGGGTCCGCCGGTAGACGATTGTGACGTTGCCGCCCAGACGACGAGCCGTACGCGACGCATCCATCGCCGTGTTGCCGCCGCCGATGACGAGCACTTGCTTGCCCTTGATCTCGGGGAGCGGAGTCTCGTGGCTCTCGCGATGTCCCTGCATGAGGTTCACGCGGGTGAGGAACTCGTTGGCCGACATCACGTTGAGGAGGTGCTCACCCGGTACGTTCAGGAACCGCGGCAGTCCCGCACCGCTGCCCACGAACACGCGCAGGAAGCCCGCGTCGCGAAGCTGCTCGAGCGTCGCCGTCTTGCCGACNNACGAAGTTGGTCACGAAGCGCCCACCGAGGGCCTTGATCTTCGCCACGACGTCGTCGATGAGCTGGTTCGGCAGCCGAAACTCGGGGATGCCGTAGCGCAGCACTCCCCCGAGCTCGTGGAACGCCTCGAACACCGTGACCGGGAACCCCTCGGCGGCCAGCAGGTACGCGGTGATGAGCCCCGAAGGTCCTGATCCCACGATCGCCACAGGCGGCCGTACGGCCTTCTGCCACGGATCGTCCAGGTCCCGGAACCGCGCGGCGAGCCCGGCCGGGTCCGCCAGCTTCTCCCACTCGGGCAGGAACCACTCGAGCTGACCGATGCTCATCGACTTCTTGTGGAGGCACATGCCCTGGCACTGCAGCTCCTGCGGGCACACGCGGCCCGTCACGTTCGGAAGCGGGTTGCAGGACTCCAGCATCTCGAGCGCCTCGCGGAAGCGGCCTTCGCCGATCAGCGCGAACATCGTCGGGATGTGGATCTGTACGGGGCAGCCGCCTTGCGGCTCGACATGACCCGCGACGAGTACGCCCAGCTCGCACGGTGCCTCGGCGCACTGCTTGTCGCGCAGCGCCTCCAGCCAGACGAAGAGCTCGACGTCGCGGCGCGTGTAGCCGAGGTCCATGTAGCCGAGGAAGCCCTTGTTGACGAGCTCGAAGTCCTTCGAGCGGTCCTCGGCCTCACGGATGTACGGCTCGATCGCGTTGCTGGCCGGCCAGTTCTGGCTGAGCCCGGCGAACATCGGGTACTTCTCCGACAGGTGGACATCCAACGCGCGTACGAACATGCGCTTCTTGCCCAACGGCAGCTTCCAGAGGAAGCGCATCATCACGCGGCTGGCGTCGTCGTCACGGCTCAGCACGTCCCAGACCTGCCAGATGAAGTCCTGGCCCAGCTCCGGCTGACGGAACTCCCAGGCCACAGCCTCCATGCCGTCGGTGGTGAACAGATTCCGGAACGCAGTGGGATCGGCCGCCAGACGTCGCTCCAGCAGAGCCAGCTGGTTGGTCAGCCCGGGCGCGTTCACTGGATGATCTCCGCGTCGCAGGTCGACTTCACCCGTGCAATGCGCGCCGCCAGCTCGTCGGTCATGACCAGACCCTTGAGAGCGTCCGGCATCATCCGGCCAACCGTGCGCGGCTCGTTGTCGACGATGATGGTCGCCTTCTCGAACAGCTGCGGCAGCTCCTGGTAGCAGGTCGCACAGTCGTTGCACTTGGGCAGGTCCGCCGGATCGAGCCAGATCGGCCGGCCCGTCGGCGCTGTCGCCGCTGCGGCGGGAGCCGCCGCGCTGGGAGCGGACGCGGTGGGAGCCGACGACGCGGTGGACGGCGATCCCATCAGCCCGATGTTCAGCGGGCCACCAGCCGGTGCGCCGCTCGACGTGGCGAGATCGGCCATGGCCTGAGCGATCGTGTCGAGCGTCGACTCACGGGCCTCCATGGCCTCGCTGTACTGAGCACGGAGCGCAGTGACCTCGGCCTTGTGGGCGGCGGAGAGCTTCGCTTCGGACTGCCCCACGAGGAACTGCAGGGTCTGCCAGTAGTGCTTGCGGTCCTCGACCATCGCGACGACCCCTGCCGAGCAGGCCATCTTCACCAGGTGATCCTGCTTGTCCGTCGTGTACACGAAGGGCGTGCGCGCCGTCCGCTGTGCGATCGGCAACTCCACGTACTCGGCGATCGGGATCGCCCCATCCTCCTCATGCGCGGCGAGCCAGCGGAACTGCTTGGCGAACCGGCCCTCACCGAGTGCGAAGTCGGCAGGCGTGTACGGCTGCTTCAGCACCTTGGTCTTACCGTCGGCGTCGGAGTACGTGAGCGACTTGGTGGTCCACAGGCCGGTTGGCTCGCGGTTCCCATCGATGCTGAACCTCTCGGAGAGCGTGCTGCCCTTCCGCGGGTCATGGACGAACAGCGGAGCGACCCGGCTGTCGACCGCGAGCCGGGACCTGGAGTTCGCCAGGTCCTCGGGCAGGCCGTTCTCGGTGTCGCACGGCGTGTAGACGACCATCAGCGATGTGCCCTCGTCGAAGCCGAGCATCTCGCCGCTCGCGCGGAGGAAGTGGCCGTAGTACGCCGTCGAGGTCGAGCAGACGTAGACGTTCGGGTGGAACGCGGCGAGCAGTCCGAGCTCCTTGCGGGTCTCCTGCTTGCCGGCGTGCGTCGCGCCGTAGCGCGCCAGGTCGGCGTCCTGACCGGAGTAGCTGGCCGTCGAGGCCTGACCGCCCGTGTTGGAGTAGCCACCGGTGTCGAGCACGATCGACTTGATCGGGGTGCCGGCAGCCAGCACGCGTGACATCGCGCCGAAGCCGATGTCGTACGCAGCGCCGTCGCCGCTGATCGTGACGACCGCGGGGACCAGCGCCCGCTCGGCCTGGGTGAAGTCGCGCCACGACAGCGTCGCGAGCTTGGAGTCGTGGACGCTCGGGTCGTACGTGCCGTCCAGCTCGAGCTTTGCAAGGCGCAGAGCGCGTACCTCCTCGATGAGCCCGGAGACCAGCCCCTCGTAGATGCCGACAGCCAACGGCTGGGCGTCCTGGAACAGGCCGTTGACCCACGGGTCGAGGTACGGCGTGAACGGCATCGTCGACGCGTACACGCTGGAGCAGCCGGTGGAGTTGGCGATCACCGTCGGTGCCGGGCCGTTGCCGGTCGGGCCCGACTCGTACAGGTAGAGCCGCTTCTCGAGCTGAGCCATCGTCTTCTCGACACGCGTACGCCGCGGGCTGTCCGCGGGCAGCGTCTCGACCAGCGCGGCCAGCTTCTCGGAGTAGGCATCCAGCTCACGCATGTGCGCCTGGCGCTGGTCCTCACCGATGCGGTGGGTCAGCGAGTTGAACAGGTGGATCGCGGTGACCTCGCCACAGCCGCGGCACGCACCGTGACCGCCCGTGATGGAGTAGTAGTCGTCGCGCGCCAGCAGGATCCGCTTGATGTCGCCGCCTGGAGTGGTCGCCGCGGCGGTGATCCGCTCGGGTGTGTCCGGCAGCGTGGTGAGCCGCTCGAAACGGCCCTCCAGCATCTCGAGCAGCTCGTCGTCCTGCTCATGGTTGGTCAGGGCGTGCGGTCCGCAGACCTCGACGCACTGCATGCAGCCCGTGCACTTCCACGGGTCGATGGTGACGGAGAACATCGCGCCGGATCCGCTCGCGCGCTTCTCCTCGGAGTCGAAGATCGGACGCGTACGTGCGACCGGGAAGGACGCGATCGCCGCGACGATCTGGTCGAGCTCGGCGGTCGGTACGGACCCCTCGGCCAGCGCGGACGCTGCCTGCGTGGCGACGGCCGCCAGATCCCCGGCTGCCGACGACGCCTTGAAGACACTTCGTACCTCGTCGGACCAGGCCGGCACGAGGTCGTACCACGCCGCCCGCTTGGCCTCCACGAGCCCTGATGCGGTGATGGCAGACGACAGCAGATCGCTGATCTCGTGCCCGGCGTTCGGGATCGCGTTGTCGGGGCAGGCCATCGTGCACTCCATGCAGGCTGTGCAGGAACTCGGGTCGAAGACCGGGACGTTGCGGCGGAAGATGCCCTTGTCCTTGGCCGCGGCGGTCCCGGACGGCATGAACATGCCGGTGCCCGGGATGACCGGCGCCTCGTCGATGACACCCTCACGGAACGGCTTGGCGACGATCTCCTCGTAGTACGAGGGGTCGAACAGGCCACTTGTACGAGCGGTGGCCACCGACGGAGTCATCATGGGCGACAGGATCTTGCGACGCTCCCGTACCACCTGTGCCTCGACGGCTTCGAACGCCGGATCGGCGTAGTCGACCTTCCGTGCGGCTGTCATGCCGTCGCGGATGACCGCCATGTTCGCATCGACGACGCGCTCACCACGGCGTCCGAACTTCTTGGCGAGCTCGGCCTTCACCTCGGCCTCGGTCTCTGCGGCGCCGCCGTCATGGGCGACCGCCTTGACGTTGCCGAGGATGGCGCCGATGAACGCGATGCCCATCATGCGGGTCTGGAGCTCGGGGGTCGGCGCGTGGTCCTTGGCGATAGCGAACGCGTCGAGCACGTAGAAGTTGATGCCACGCTCACGGATGGCGCGCCGTGCAAAGGCCGGCAGCTCCGCCCAGATCGTGAGCGGGTCCTTGGTCGACTGCATGAGCAGGGTTCCGCCGTTGACCAGGCCCTTGAGCGGGTTCGTGTGCGAGAAGACCTGATGATCCGGGGCCACGACGACCTCGACGTCCTCGAGCTCGGCGTTCGTGATGAGGACCGGCTCAGGGGAGAGCGTGATGTAGTAGTTGGTCGCCGCTCCGGACTTCTCCGAGCCGTACTTGGGGGCCGACTTCGAGTGCATGCCCAGCAGCGAGCTGAGCAGGTCCGTGAGCAGCTTGCCGGTGGCGATCGTGCCGTACCCGCCCACGGAGTGGAACCTGATCCGCAGGGCGTCCTTCGGCAGGACCCGCGGGTTGGGGCCGGTCTCCAGAGCCATCAGCTCGGTCTCCGGGTAGGCACGGCGCAGCTTCTCCTGCATGGCCGCGACGGCCGGGGTCGGGTTCGCGGTGAAGAACTGCGACCCGAGATAGACGAGCGGAGCCGGGTTGCCGGTGACCATGTTCTGGAAGCCGGCGACGATGTGCCGCGGCTGTACGTCGTGGCCGCCCAGACCGAAGATCGCTGTGGTCAGGCGCGGGATCGCTGACAGGGCCGGAACGCCCGCGAACAGCTCGGTCGTGGACTCTCCGTTGGCCCTTGCGTGGAACAGCGCGCTGGTGACGGAACGGGTGAGAGCGGTGTCGTCGGAACGCTCGAGGACCGTGACGGCCTTC
>PMLO01000233.1 GCA_003158895.1 Propionibacteriaceae bacterium | reverse complement strand
CAGCAACGGCCACCAGTGGAACGGGACTCAATGGGTACCGCTCCCTCCCCCTCCTGCCATCGGGCAGGTCAGCAACGGGCATCGCTGGGATGGTGCCCGCTGGGTCCCCATCCAGACCGCGCCCCAGGCGCCGGTCACGCCCGGTACCGGTCACCCCGTCCTCACCGAGCTGCACCGGTTCGCCGACGCCTGGCACCTCACCTGGAGTCAGAAGCGTGACACCGTACGCCTCGAACGGATCATCGCCGAGCGCAAGGTGATGCTCGGCACGGCCAAGCTGACCTACCGCGCGACAGTCACTGTCGACGACGCCAAGCGCGAGGTCGCCTTCTCAGAGCTACTCGCGGAGAAGGGCTCGGGGATCTCCTCCGGCGGCGACGATGACGAGGGCTCTGGCTTCGGGTTCGGGGTGCAGACGACCTCGTACAACACCCGCAGGGACACCATCGCCAACTCCATCGAGGACCAGGCACGCCAGTTCTCCCGCCAGTACGTGCTGGACTTCCCCTACGCCCGCGTCCGAGAGGTCGTCGGCCAGGTCGCCGCCGCGGCGGGGTACGGGTTCCGCACCGGCAGGTGAGCGGTTCGACCTCTCGCAGCGCTCCCGCTCGCGCCGCAGTCCGAAGTGCCCGAAGATGTCGGCCATGAACATCACAGTCGTCGGGGGCAGCCGCGGTACGGGAGCACTCGTCGCTCAACAGGCGGCAGCCGCGGGCCATGAGGTCCGTACGGTGTCGCGGTCGCTCACGACACCCGTCGCGAGCGTCGACCACCTCGCACTCGACGCGACGGATGCCGCAGCCGTCCAGCCCGCCGTACACGGCGCGGACGCCGTCGTCGTGACGGTCGGGGCTCCGGCTCGCGCCGGCGAGACGCCCCGTACCGACATCACCCGGGCCGTGGTCGCGGCGATGAAGGCGGAGGGTGTCCGACGGATCGTCGTGCAGAGCTCATGGGGTGTCGGCGACTCGTACGACTCGATGCCGTTCGTGATGAAGCGCGTGGTCGTACCGCTGATCCTGAAGCAGGCGCTCGTCGATCACGGGCTGCAGGAGACCCTGCTGGCCGACAGCGGGCTCGACTGGACGGTGCTTCGGCCAGGCGGGCTGACCAACGAGTCCACGGCTGGAACCGTACGGCTCGGTCCCGGCGTCGGTGGGCCGGGCACGCTGGGACGCGTGGCACGTGCTGATGTCGCCGCCCTGCTTCTGGCCTGCCTCGCCGACCCGGCCACCATCGGCCACGCCTACACGATTGCCGCCGGCTGATCGCCCTCCGCTGGGACGGTCCGGCCCGGCACCTCAGTCGCCGTGCGGCTCGGGCTGTACGGACACGCCCTTCCAGAACGCCACGCGATCGGTGATCTGCTTCGCAGCGTCGGACGGCGTCGGGTAGTACCAGGCGGCATCTTCGCTTGTCGTACCGGGAACCTCGACCGTGTAGTAGGACGCGACACCCTTCCATGGGCACGTCGTGTGGGTCTCGGACGGTGTGAGGTAGTCGGCGTTGACGTCCTCGACCGGGAAGTAGTGGTTCCCCTCCACGACCACCGTGTTGTCGCTCTCAGCGACCACCGTGCCGTTCAGCAGTGCCTGCATCTTCATGGGCGCCTCCTCGAATCGTCTGCTCCCGACTGTAGGTCGCGGCTCAACACCGCCGCCCGCGTCGCCGCATCGCGCAACCTACGATGGGTGTCCTGGTCACACACGGGCACGGGAAGGACGCTGCGATGTTCGCGGGACGTTTGATCCTCGAGAGTCTCCGGCTCGGGACCGACATCCACACCCCCGGCCTGCGCATCGACCGTATCCTCCGGGTTCCGGTCGAAGGGGCCACCGCCCAGCAGCCCGACGAGTGGTCGATCGTCGACTTCCGTGGCCCGGACGAGTCCGCCGACAAGTTCGCCAAACAGCTGTCGGCCGCGTTGGAGCCGACGCACCACTGGTACGCCGACTTCCGCATCGGCCCCGACCACGTCGTGATCTTCCCCGGCAAGATCTTCCGCTACCGCACGGGCGATCCCGCAGGCCATGCGAGAGCAGTGCAGTACGGACGGACCCTCGGCATCCCGGATACACAGCTCGACTGGGGCGAGGTCGACGACTAGGCGGAAAAGATCGGCGACGCCCAGACGGTGCCGTCGCTCGCCTGGGCGAGCACGTCGATGTCGTACGCCTTCTGTACGAGCTCGAGCGTCGCGATCCCGCCCCCGAGGATGGCTGTCGCCAGTACGTCGGCAGTCTCGATATCGGCGGCCGCGACGGTGACTTGGGTGAACGTGGTCTCGGACACCATCCGCCACACGTGCTCCCCGCGCTCCTGAACCCCTGAGGTAGCCACAGCCATGCGCCCCGGATGCGTGTCGATCTGCGTCCAGAGCCGGCTGCGGTCGTCCGGGTCGACGATACCCACCGTCCACGGCTGGCCTGATGCCTGTGTGCCGGAGACCAGCACGTCCCCGCCGGCGTTGAGGCACCAGTCCTGGTGCCCGTGGGCCACGAGGACGCCGCCGGCCGATTCGATGGCACGAGCTTTGACGATGCCGGAGAGATCTACGACACCGTCCGGACGGTGCGGCGTGAACGCGCCGCCGGTGGCGGCGAGCCAGGCGACCGCGTCCTAGTACATGTCACGGTACGGCTCGCTGGCCGAGCGGATCAGGGACCGGTCCCGCCCGATGGCGCTGGCCTCGGAATCGTGGCGGTACAAGGAGAAGCGCTCGTCGAGTTCGCGGAACGCTCCCTTGACCGCGTCAGCCGTAGCAGTGTCCATGGGCACGGTGGAGATCACTGTCACCACCGTGCCCATCGACTCGAAAACCAGCCTTGCCGGTACGAGCCCCACAGCCATCGAGAGTCTTTCGGTCAGGCCTTGGCAAGCGCCGACTGAAGGCTGGTGATGTACGCGCCCGACGTGTAGGTCGCGCCGCTGATGGTCGATACGTTGGCCGAGTTGGCCGCAAGCACTTCCGACTTCATGATCGGGACGGCCTGGCTGTCGATCGACTGGGACCTGCGGTCACCGCCGTCGAGCGCCTGGGCCGAGACATTGGTGATCTTGCCGCCCGAGATCGTGACCGTGACGGTCACCGAGCCAAACCGATGCTGCACGGTCGTACCGGTGTACGTGCCGTCCTTGTACGAGGTGCTGCCCGTTGTCGTGGTGTTGGTGTTGTTCGTCGACGTCGTCGACGTCCCATTGTTGGCGGTCGTCCCGGTCGTGGTGGTGTTCGTGTTGGTGACGGTCGCACCGTTTGCGGTACCGACTGCCCATCCGGCCCCAAGGACACCCGCGGAGGCGACTACTGCTGCGAACTTCGCTCTAGTACTCACCAAGCGAACCTTTCGTTGTGAATCGAGTTGGCGGGGGTGCCGCAGGCCAGCGCGTCGGCGATCACGAGGTCGGACGCGGTCTGCGGTCCACACACGTACACGTCGCTGTCTGCCACGTACGGCACCAGGTCAACCAGCCGGTTGCCACGGTGGGAGGCCGGCATCCAGCCCGTCTCATGGAGGCGGTTCTGGGTGCGTGACCCGACCAGCGTGATGAGCTTGACGCCCCGCTCCTGGCACAGGACCTGGATCTCGCGCAGGAGGTACAGCTGGCTCGGCGTGTGGCCTCGGAGGATGACTGTCGCCCGTCCCGGAACGATGTCGGTCGCCTCGAGCAGGGCCCGTATCGGCGCGATGCCGATGCCGATGCCGACCATGACGAGGTTCGCTGCGGTACGCGAGGCGTCGGAGAAGATCCCGTACGGGCCTTCGATCATGACCCTCGTACCCGGCTTCACGTTCATCAGCGCGGTCGTGCCGCGACCCAGGGCGCGGATCGTGATCCGCAGCGTGTCGGATGTGGGAGCGGCCGACACGGAGAACGGGTGCTGGTGCCACCAGAGGCCCTTGGCGAGGAAGCGCCACTGGAAGAACTGGCCGCCTTCCACATCGAGCGCCGGGAGGTTGCGTCCCTGCATCTCGATCGAGACCACGTCGTTGGCCTCGTACCGCACCTTCGTGACGACGAGCTGGTGCTCGAGCGACGCGAAGAACGGCAGGAAGACCCGGAAGGCGAGGATCGCGAAGCCGGTCACGACGAAGAGCCCGATCCAGTACCCGCGGGCGAACGTCCCAGGACCCATCAGGGCGCCCATCGAGAACTGGTGAGGCAGCGAGAAGCCGACGGCGATGTACGTGAGGAGGTGGATGACGTGCCACACCTCGTACGGCATCGACTTCTTGACCGCGATGATCGACGAGATCGCGACGGCGCCGAGGATGCCGAGGGCGCAGACGCCGAGGACGAGGTCGTTGACGCTGAGCAGCGATCCTGCCTCAGCGGTCAGCCCCAGTCCGTCCTTGGCGGCGTAGCCGCACAGGAGGAACCAGCCGTGGAGCAGCAGGCCGTAGAGGACCCACTTGCCGAGCTTGGTGTGGACTGCGACGGCGTGGTCATGCCCGAACGCCCGATCGACGAAGGGGATCCGCGCGGCGAGCAGCAGCATGAGGACCATGAGGTCGGTGGCGACCAGGCCGGAGACGATGCCGAGAGCCGTGAGCGCGGTACCGAAGGACGTGATCTTGTTCAGTCCGCCGTCGGCGAGCCAGAGCGTGATCGACATGGCCACGGAGACCCAGCCGATCACGGTGAGCAGGTCGGCGCGGAGATTACGGCCGAACGACTGGATCCTGTAGCGGCGGCGCAGAGCGGCGGCGTAGTCAGCGGCGCGGGCAGTGCCCCTCCGCGGAGCCGCGGTGTTCTGCTTCACCGGACGGTCAGTTGTGGTCGTTGACATGTCACTACCGTCGCGGCCGTGGCTGTGCGATTCCTGTGAGACATCGGTGAAAGGTGTACGACTTCGGTTAAGGCTCGGTTGCCTTGCCGACAAGGCAGAGTTCGCAGCGCCTGAGCGGACATCTCAGAACCCGGCAGCACTCGCGAGTCGGTCGGTCCAGACCTCCGATGTCGGCAGCGCCGCCCCGTCGAGGGTGGTGATCGGGCAGACGCCACGTACGGACGAGGCGAGCCAGGCGCCGCTCACCGCGTACAGGTCAGCGGGACGGATGAGAGCGGACTCGAACCGTACGCCCTCGTCGCGCGCCCACTCCTTGAGGATCTCGACCGTCACCGAACCCAAGATACCCGTGGCACCCGTGGGCGTCGTTCGTACAGCTCCGTCCACGACCCACAGGAGCGAGGAGGTGGGCGCTTCGAGGGCGTACCCGTCACTGCTCACGAACAGCGCGTCGTCCGCGCCGCGTCGCGCCGCCTCGCGCCTCGCGGAGGTGTGGACCGCGTACGACAGGAGCTTTGCCCCGCCGAGGAGCCACGGGGCGTCGGCGAACGTGTCGCTCGCGTAGCCGCGGGCCAGGGTCGCCACGGCCAGCGGGCGGCGGAGGCCCGGCTCCGTCTCGGTGATCGTGAGCAGCGTCGATGCCTTGAGCGTCGCCGCGTGCTCAAGGCCGCGGGTGTGGACGATCTTGAGCGCGGCCTCGCCAGGGGTGGTCCACGCGGCCAGTGCCTCGGCGACCAGGGCGGCGATGCCATCGACGTCTGGAGCCGGCAGTTCCATGGCCTGTGCGGATCGCGCCAGGCGCATCAGGTGCCGGTCGAGGTGCTCGACGACGCTGTGACCGTCGGCGTCCGTCAGCACTCTCGTGGCGTCGAAGATCCCGTCGCCTCGTGTCAGACCGAGATCGTCGGCGGTGATGACGGGTTCATGGGTTCCGACGACTCCCGTGCCCAGGACGGCGACGATCTGTACGGTCATGCTCAGAGCGCCGCGATCGCCGCGTTGTAGTTGGGCTCGTGCCCGATGTCATCGACCAGCTCCGTGTAGACCACGGTGCCGTCGGTGTCGACGACGACGACCGCCCTCGCGAGCAGACCCCGCATCCCGCCGTCGAGGATGCGCACCCCGTACACGTCGCCGAAGTCGGAACGGAACGCCGAAGCCGTGGCAACGTTCGTCAGGCCCTCCGCGCCACAGAAGCGCGACTGGGCGTACGGCAGGTCGTTCGAGACGCACAGGACGGTGGTGTTCTCCAGCGTCGAGGCGAGCGCATTGAACGTACGGACGCTCATCGCGCAGGTGCCGGTGTCGATACTCGGGAAGATGTTGAGCACGAGCCGCCGGCCGGCCCAGTGATCCTGGGTCACGTCCTCCAGGTTGGCGGCAGCCAGCGTGAAGCCAGGCGCCTTGGCGCCGACCACGGGCAGGTCACCGACGGTCGTTGCCGGGGTACCGCGTCGAGTGATGTGTGCCATACCACTCGTTGTAGCAGATGCCGCCGCATGCGGCGCCCGCATGGTCACCACGCGGTGAGCGCGACGCGGTCGTACTCGCCGTCGGGCCACACGGCCCGCTCGATCCCGGCCGCCGCCAGCGCCTTGCGGCACCCCGGGCACGGCGGGTCGGTGATGTAGGCGGTCGCGCCCTTCGTGTCGCGCGTCGCGAACAGCAGCGCGTTCACCTCGCCGTGGATCGCGATGCAGAAGCCCGGCGTTCCCGGCCGGTCGTAGTCACCGAGACCGGGTACGACGTCGTACGAGAGCATCCCTCGCGGACATGCGCCTTCCAGACAGTCCGGTTCGCCAGCGGCCGCACCGTTGTAGCCAGTGGCGATGATCCGCCGATCGACCACGAGGACGGCGCCCACCTTCCGACGACGGCACTTCGCGCGCGCCGAGACGGCATGTGCGATGCCGAGGAAGTACGTGTCCCAGTCGGGCACGGAGTACTCGCTCATGGCGCACATCCTGGCAGTCGGAGCGAGTCCCCGTGGGCACGAGGCTCAGACCGGCACCGGACGGGGCCTCGACCGGCTCGAGGTCGTACGGTGTCAGCCATGACGAAGCTCGTACTCACCCTGCTCGGCGACGACCAGCCGGGACTCGTGTCGCGGGTGTCCCGCGTCGTCGCCGACGAGGGCGGCAGCTGGCTGGAGAGTCAGCTCGCCAGACTGGCCGGTACGTTCGCGGGCATCGCGCTCGTGGAGGTGCCGACGGATCGGGTCGATGCCCTGCGTGCAGCGCTGGCCGGCCTGAGCGACGTGCTCGAGGTCACGGTCAAGGAGGCCGCCGCCCCTGCGCCGGTCGAGGGGCGCAGGCTCGTGCTGCACCTCGTCGGTCACGATCAGCCCGGCATCGTACGGAGCATCACCCAAGCCCTGGCCGTCCGCGGCGTGAGCATCGAGCAGCTCGCCACCGCGACCGTCGAGGCACCGATGGCCGGAGGCCTGCTGTTCGAGGCCGACGCCGTGCTGACGGCTCCGCTCGACCTGGACACCGATGGCCTGCAGAACGACCTCGAGTCCCTGGCACACGAGCTGATGGTCGATCTCGACCTCACGCCCGCCCCCTAGGTCCGCTCCTCCCTCTCGCCACCGGACAGGCATTCTCGCGACCGGCGAGGCATCCAGGTGCCTGTCCGGTCGCTGGGTCAGAGGACTGTGGCGACCACCAGGCCGGCCGTCGGGGCGACGAGAGAGTCCATGGCTGCCAGCTCGGCGCCCGCCTGGTCGAGGCTCACGACGCGTCCGATGAGCTGCCGCGGATCGAGGCGGCCGTCTGCCACGAGCGCGAGCAGCTCCGGGTAGTCGGCCGCGGCCATCCCATGGCTGCCCACGATCTCGAGCTCCTTCGAGATGACCGGCCCCCACTGCAGCGGAGCATCCGCGTGGTCGCCCAGCATGAGCCCGACCTGTACGTGGCGTCCGCGCCGCCGGAGCGTACGGACCGACGCCGCTGCTGTCTCGGACGACCCGAGCGCGTCGATGCTGACATGGGCGCCGCCGGTCAGCTCGAGGATCGCATCGGCATCGGGGNNCGGCGAGGACGTAGTTCGCACCGAGGGTGGCCGCTCGCTCGCGGGCCGCCGGGGACGGGTCGATCGCGACGACCTGGGCGCCGAGCGCCTTGGCGATGAGGATCGCGGACGCGCCGACGCCACCGCACCCGTACACAGCCAGCCATTGCCCGGCTGACAAGCGGCTTTGTCTCGTGAGTGCGTGGTAGGACGTCGCGAACCGGCAACCGAGCGAGGCCGCGGTGACGGCATCCACGCTGTCCGGGAGCCGTACGAGGTTGAAGTCGGCGGCGCGCACCTGGACCAGCTCCGCGTACGACCCGGGGTGCGTGAAGCCCGGCTGCGTCTGCTCTGGACACACCTGCGCGTCGCCCGCGAGACACCAGGCGCAGTGACCGCAACCGTTGACGAACGGCACGGTCACCCGGTCGCCGACCACGAACCCCATCACCTCGGGTCCGACGGCCGCGACCGTACCGGCGAACTCGTGGCCGGGGATCATCGGGAGCGGTACGGGGTCGTGGCCGCGCCACGCGTGCCAGTCGGAGCGGCAGATTCCGGTCGCCTCGACCCGCACCACCGCGCCGTCGGCCGGACAGATCGGCTCTGGGACATCCACGAGCTCCAGTGGCCCGCCGACCGTGGAGTACCTGACCGCACGCACGTCAGAAGCGCGTCTGGGCGCGCGCCCAGTATTCCGTGCTCTGACCGATGTAGATCGGTACGAGGATGTCGCCGCGGCCCTGCATGAGCACCGGCACGAAGCTGGCGATACCTGCCCCATCGGGGTCGCGCCCGAGCATGGTCTGGTAGTAGGCCGTGAGCCGCACCCTCGCCGCCTCCTCGGAGTGCGAGATGCCGGCGACCGTGGCCTGGCGGCCGTACTTCGCCGCATAGGCGGCCCACCAGGCAGTCTCTGCCGGGCCGGCGTTGCGGCCCAGGATCGATGAGTACATGGCGCCGATCCAGGTCTGGATGTCTCCGTTGCCGAGAACCTTCAGCGACTCGTCAGAGCCGTAGATCCCGGCTTGGAGGTCCGGCACTGTCCAGCCCGACTGAAGCTTCAGTATCCAGAACGCCAGCCCTGGTGGCTCCGGATCGCGGTGCAGCGCGGCCTGGTATTGAGCGGTCACGAAGACCGTCAGCCGCTCGTTCGACGTGGACAGGCCGGTGGCCGTGGTCCCCGCCGACCCGGTCAGAAGGATCTGGTTGGTCCAGGTAACCATGCCGCCGGCGTCGGGGGTGCGATGGAGGATGTCCGCGTAGAGGGCCTGTACGACCTTCTGCGCCTCGGTGGGGTTGATGCCAGAGAGCGAGAACCAGTCACTCTTCAGTCCCAGCGCCGTACGTACCTGGGCGCCCGTGAAGGTGCTCCGTGCCCCGGTCGTGGTCACGACGGTCACCTGCGTGACGCGGCCGCCGTCTTCGCCGAGACCGTTGCGCCCTGTGACAGTGATCGACCCGATGGCGCCGGTGCCGAGCGCCGACGCGATCGCGCTCAGCGTCGTCGGGGTGGACCACGAGTGGTACGGGTTGTTGGATGTCGCGTCCCCGTCATCGACCACTGCGGGGAACGTCCCGCCTGCGGTGTAGCCACCGGTGGAGGAGCTGAACTCCGTCCGTGCGATGCTGCCGTTGAGCATGCGGACCTGTCCGGCCGTACTCGAGACGGCTGTGTCGGTCAGGGAGTTCTCGGACGCGGTAGGTGCTCCGGCGCCGACGGCCCAGGTGAAGGCGCCCCCGTACACCTGGCAGGCGGTGGTGTCGCAGATCTTGGCGCCTGAGGGGCGCGCGGAGCCGGACAACGCGTAGCTGCGCGCGGCGATGGCCTGCGCTTCCAGCGCCTGCATGCCCTTCCCGCCGCCGGCGCTGCCCCAGGTCGCGGGCACCTCCCGCGGAATCACGCCACGCAGGTACGTCTCAGCGTCGATCCGGTTGAACAGGTACTGCGTGCCGCCCGGGTCGGCGATGACGAGGTTGCTCCGGTAGCCGTGGCTGTTGGACGAGGAGTCCCAGACGCGCAGCAGGTTCGCGAGGTTGGCCGGATCGGCGGTCGTCGAGACTGTCAGTCCGGTCGGTCGCGTCGCCCACTGGGTCCACCCAGGATCCGTGCCTGGCGTGTACGTGTTCGCTGCGAACACGGCGAAAGAACCTTGCGCGACCCGCCGAACCAGCACGCAGCCCTTCCCCACAGCCGTACCGTCAACTGTGAGGCCCGGCGCGCAGATGACCGCGTCCTTGCCCGTCATGGCCGTGAGCTCGACGTCGATGACCGGGTTCCCGGTGTTCGCCATGGTCGTGTTCGAGTAGTAATGATCGACGATCTGCTGGTAGCTCCACCCGAGGTTGACGGCATAGCCGTACGCGCCGTACTGCCCCATGCCGCGGCCGTGACCGTTCCCGTGACCGGTGATCGTCACCGGAGCGTCGACGGCGACAGCGGCGCTCGGGGCTGCCAGCGACGCGCTGAGTCCCAGCACGATTCCAGTCAGCAAAGCGGCAGTGCGTCGGGCCCGACCCGGGGTGAAGAGTCTGATCATTCCCGCATCCTGGCAGTGGGCTCCCGCGAGGTCACGGCGGCGACCTCAGCCTCAAGCGCAGGTTGAGCCGGTCACACGAGGAGCTGCGAGGCCGCCAGCTCCCGGTACAGGGGCGAGGTCTCGAGCAGCTCCGCATGCGTTCCCGTCGCCACCACCCGACCCTCCTCGAGGACGACGATCTGGTCGGCGTCGGCCACGGTGGCCAGCCGGTGGGCGATGACAAGGGTGGTACGACCTTGCGAGGCGGCGCTGAGCGCGTCGCGCAACAGCTGTTCGTTGCGGCCGTCGAGGTTCGAGGTCGACTCGTCGAGCAGCAGCACAGGCGCGTCGGTGAGCAACGCACGAGCGATCGCGAGGCGCTGCCGCTCGCCGCCGGACAGCAGCACGCCGTCCTCGCCGACCGGTGCGTCGAGACCGCGGGGATTGCGTCGCACGGTCTCGGACAGGTTCACCGCGTCGAGCACTCGCCAGCAGTCGTCGTCGGTCGACAGCGGCGACGCGAGGACGAGGTTGTCGCGGATGCTGCCCGCGAGTGCGGGCGCGTCCTGTTCCACATAGCCGTACTGCGCACGGAGCACCTCGCGCGGCAGCCGCCGGATGTCGACGCCGCCGAGCCGGATGGTACCCGCGTCGACGTCGTAGAAGCGTTCGAGCAGCCCGAGCACCGTGCTCTTGCCGGCGCCGGACGGCCCGACCAGGGCCGTACGGGTGCCGCGCGGGATCCCGAACGAGACGTGGGTCAGGACCTGTACGGGCTCGTCGCCGGTCTCGTACGCGAACGTCACGCAATCGAGCTCGATCGCCGGTGCGTCGGGAGCGGCGGTGGTGTTGAGGCGGCCCTCGAGGGTGGCGTCCGAGGCGTCGCTCGTGGTCTCGAGCGGCAGGTCGAGCACCTCGGTGATGCGGCCGAGGGCCCCGAGCGCGCTGGACACCGAGGTGACCGCGCCGAACGCATTGCCGATGGGAAGAGCCATGAGGAACAGGAACAGCAGGAACGCGGTGAGGCCGCCGATCGTGAGCGCGCCGGACGCGACGCGGTAGCCCCCCACACCGACGACCATGAGGAAGGCGAGGTTCATCGCCATGGTCGCGGTCGGTACGACGGGGGCGGATGCGCGGGCCACGTCGACGCCGGCCCGCCAGGCCTCGGTGGCCAGCGCCATGATCCCGGTCGTCTCGCGATCGACGGCGCCGGAGGCGCGGATGGTGCGTACGGCGCCGATGGACCGCTCGACGTCGGCGGTCAACGCGCCTACGGCGTCCTGCTGACGGCGGCTCGCCGTGCGTATCCCGCGGGTGAGAACGCCGACCACTCCCATGGCCAGCACGAGCACCAGCACGGTCAGCCCGAGCAGCAGCGGGTCGATGACGAGCATCCCGATCAGCGCGCCGACAAGCGTGACTGCGCCGCCGACGGCGTCGATGAGGCCCTGCGTCAGCACCGCGTACAGCAGCGTCGTGTCCGTACCGATCCGAGAGACCATGTCGCCCGTACGGCGCCGGTCGTACTCGCTGATCGGCAGCTTCAGCACGTGCCGGACGAGGCGCTCGCGGGCAGTGAGAACGACCGAGGTGCCCGCGCGCTGCAGCAGGTAGTGCTGCACGCCGCTGACGATCCCGTTGAGGAGCAGAAGCGCGACCAGCAGCCAGAGCAGGGGAGCGAGCGCGAGGGAAGCCTGTACGCGACGGACGAGCTCGGCGACGACGAGCGGCTGAGCCAGAGACGTGGCGGCGCCGACGACGGACAGGCCGATCGCGATGCCCAGGATGCCGCGATGGGCCGCGAGGTAGGGGAGCAGGTCCTTGATCCCGGCGCGTGGGCCGGTACCTCGAGACGGTCGCGAGAAGGGCCCGCGCCTGGTCGGTTCGCTCATCGTGGCGTACGTCGCTGACGCCTGAAGATGCCGACTGAGCGGAGCAGCAGGTAGCCGGCGCCACCGAAAACAGCGAAGATCGCGAGCGATGCCGGCGCCACGATCCAGTTGATCCCCATGCTGAGGTTCTGGATCCTGGTAGCGACAAGGGCGACGGCGAGCATGACCGACATCGAGACGCCGAGCACGCCGAGCATGAACAGGACGCCACCGATCGCTCCGACCAGGGACGTGCCCATCGCGATCAGGACGTTGCGCGTCCCTTGTGGCCTCGGGGGCTTCGGGTACGCGGGGGTCGACGACCGGCGAGGACGTAGCGCGGACACGATCTGCTCCCAGACCGTCGGCGGAGCCTTCTCGGCCTCGAAGATCGGCTTCTCGTTGTGCCCGGGTGACGTCACGGCCTCAGGCTACGCGCCGCCTCGTCGGACACCACCTCGTACATTCACTGGCAGAAACGGGGTTCACCGATCGCTATACGGATCGGCGGCCGCCCCAGTGCCACTGAATGTACGTGGAAGGCGGCCGTTCAGGTCCGGAGGGTGGCAGCGGCTGACTCGCGGGAGGCGGCCCACTGGGCGACGTCGCCGCGCGAAACGGCCACTGCCATGAGGTCGGGGAAGGCGTCCGGCGTACAGGCGAAGCAGGGGATGCCGAGTGCGGCAAGCGAGGCGGCGTTCTCCTTCTCGAAAGAGGGCTTGCCCTCGTCGTCGAGCGCCAGCAGCACGATCACGGCCGAGCCGGCATTCGATAGGGCACCGAGCCGTCGGATCATCTCAGCCGACCCCTCCCCCTCGTACAGGTCGCTGACCAGGACGAACACCGTGTCACGTGGCCGGGTGATGAGCGGTTCGCAGTACGCGAGGGCGCGGGGCGTGTCGTTGCCGCCGCCCAGCTGCGTGCCGAAGATCACGTCGACCGGGTCGCGAAGCTCCTCGGTGAGGTCGACGACCGCCGTGTCGTACACGACGAGCGTCGTCTTCAGCGCCCGGATCGAGGCCAGGACGCTCGCGAAGATCGACGCGTACACGACCGAGGTCGCCATCGACCCCGACTGGTCGACGCACAGCACGATCTCGCGCGCGAAGCCCGTCTGTTTGCGCCCGAANNCCCGGTCGCGGTCGCCGCGTGCGCTGCGCCCGGTTGAGCGCGCCACGTACGGACGATCGCAGGCGGTCGGCGATCCGGCGTTCGACCTCGTCGACCACGGTCCGTACCACCGTGCGTGCCGTCTCGCGGGCCTTCTGCGGGAGCAGCGATCGCAGGGACGCAAGAGTCGCCACCAGGTGGACGTCCGGTTGCACCGCAGCGAGCATCTCCGGCTCGAGCAGCAGCTGCTTGAGCCCGAGCCGGTCGATCGCGTCGGTCTGCATAACCTGTACGACGGAGCTTGGGAAGTACGTACGGACGTCGCCCAGCCATCGCGCCACCCGCGGCGCCGACGCGCCCATCCCGACAACCATGTTCTCCTTCGAGCCTGGCTCACCGTCGGACTGGTTGTCGTACAGCGCACCCAGCGCCGCGTCCATCCCCATGTCGGAGGGGCTCAGGCTGTCGTCGGGCCCGTCCCCCAGCAGCAACCTCCACCGTCGCGCGCGGTCGTCAGGCATGGGCACCCCCCAGCAGGAGCCGCACGGTCACGAGCGCTTCAGCCAGCTCGTCGAGCGGGAGGTCGGCCTCGACGTCGTCGGGCGCCGCCTCGCGGTCCAGCACGGCGACGCGATCAGCCAACGCGCGGCGTTCGGGCTTGTTGTACGCGCCGAGAGCGCGGCGCAGCACGGGCAGCACCTCGGTGAAGTCGTCCTCNNTCGGGCCGTGCGAGAGGGCACGGCCGAGCGCGCCGCGCGCCTCCTCCGTCGCGATCTCGCCGGCGTCCAGCAGCGTTCGCGTGAGGCGACCCCCCAGCAGGCCCGGTACGTCAGCGCGTTCCAGCACGTGCCGGATAGCGTCCAGCCAGAGCGCTCGCGCCTCGTCGGAGAGGAGGCCGATCGTGCTCGACACCGCGTCGAGATGCGGTCGCAGGTCAGCGGCGGCCTCGGGAGACAGCCCGCCGATCGCAGCTGGCAGTCCGGCGACCACGCGGGCGAGCATCCCCGTGGCCACCGTGCCGAGAGCCGATGTATCGGTGCCACGCACCGACCCGTACCGCTGCGACCGCACGAGCGCGGGCAGCGCTTCCATGAGCTGCGCGATGTCCGCCTCGTGGGCCGCTCGCTGGTCGAGCGCGACCAGGAGCGACGGCAGTGCATGAGGCAGGTCCGCGAGCAGCGCCTTCTCGATGCGGCCGGTGATGTCCGCCAGCGGTCCGGGATCAGCGATCACGCAAGCGATCGCAGCCGACTCCACGGTGGTGCCATAGCCGGAGGCCACCACGATCGCGACCGCGAACTCCGGTTGCCACTGGACGCGCCACCCCTCCTTGAACGTGCCCGTGCCGGAGATAGCCATCGGCTTGCCCCACGGGATGCCGAGAATGCGCAACCGGTGGAGCAACCACGACTTGCCGCGATCCGTGTCCTTGCGGAGGTCGAGCACGAGGTCCTTCGCCTCGGGCGCGATCGGCAACCGCGACGACCTGGCCTGCTGCCGGAGGTCGGCGTCGAGCGGTACGAGGGGTGCCTCGTCCGGGACCGTACCGAGCTGCTCCCCGATGACCAGGTCGTTCGTCACGAACGCGAGCACGGGCTCGGCGCCCGCGCACATCACCGCGAGCGCGGCCTCCTGCACCTCGTCGAGCCCGGCCACCGGACGTCCTCGCATGATCGCGAGAGTCTCGGCCAGGCGCGTGGCCTCGATGGCGTGGGCACTGGAGACCGGCAGGTCGTGGCGGCGCAGCACCCCAGCGACCTCCGTGAACCAGCGCGCGACCACGTTGTCGTTCGCGTCGAACAGGTGCTGGTACCAGCCAGGCGACTCGATCCCGGCCCCGTAGCCGGAGGCCGCCGACAGCCGCGAGTGGGTCCACGGCACCCAGGTGGTCGCGACCTTCGCCTTCGGAAGGCCCCGCAGCAGCTTCGCGTCCTGCGAGGCCGCCGGCAGCTTCCCCACGAGCGCCGGCGCGTGCCAGGCACCGCAGACCACCGCGACCCGCTCACGATCACGGGTCGCCGCCCGCAGCACCGTACGCATCTGCGCCTCGCGGCGGTCCTCCTCGAGCTGCTCCGTGTACGTACGCGGCGGCGGCGCGTACAGCCGCAATTCCGCCATGGCTTCGGTGATCGCGTCGAACGGATCGATCCCGTGGCGCGCCTCGACGACGTCGTCCCACCAGCGCTCGGGGTCGTCGTAGCCGGCGGTGCGGGCGAGTACCGCGATCGGGTCCGTACGCACCTGGTCTCGCTCGCTCGGCGAATCCTCGTTCTCGTACCCCAGATCCGGCTCACCCGACTCCGAGGGATCCACTCCATCTGCGGTATGAAGACGAGGATCCTCGGGCAGCGTCGCGGGGCCCTTCTCCCGCGGCGCCAGCGTCACGGCCGCCGGCAGGTCCATGAACCGCACCTCGCGGCGGTGCTCGACGGCCCACGCGAGCGCCTGCCACTCGGGGGAGAACACGGCGAACGGCCAGTACGCGGCGCGCGTGGGATCGCCGACCACGTATGACAGGAGCGCCACCGGCGGTTGCAGCCCTTTCCCCACCCACTGCACGAGGGCATCGGCCTCGGGCGGACCCTCGATGAGCACGATGTCCGGGTCGTGGTCGGCCAGGGCCGCCGCGACCGCGCGCGCCGATCCCGGGCCGTGATGGCGGATGCCCAGCACCCGCACGCAGGCGTCAGTCACCGGGCCTCGTCGCGGGCCGCGCGGTAGAAGTCTTTCCAGTCGCCGCGCTCGCGCACGACCGTCTCGAGGTACTCCTGCCACAGCGTCGCGTCGGCGACCGGGTCCTTGATGACCGAGCCGACGATGCCGGAGGCGACGTCGCCGGCGCGCAGCATGCCGTCGCCGAAGTGCGACGCCAGAGCGAGCCCGTTCGTGACCACCGAGATCGCCTCGGCCGTGGACAGCGTGCCGGACGGGATCTTGAGCGACGTCTTGCCGTCCTCGGTGACACCGCGGCGCAGCTCGCGGAACACCGTGACCACCCGCCGGATCTCCGCCTCGGCGCCGTCGGCGGGTGGCAGCTCCAGGGACTTGCCGAGCTCGGCCACGCGGCGTACGACGATCCGTACCTCCTCCTCGGCCGTCGCCGGTACAGGCAGCACGACCGTGTTGAAGCGGCGCCGCAGGGCGCTCGACAGGTCGTTGACGCCGCGGTCGCGGTCGTTGGCGGTGGCGATGACGTTGAAGCCGCGCATCGCCTGTACCTCGCTCCCGAGCTCCGGGATCGGCAGCGACTTCTCGCTCAGGATGGTGATGAGCGCGTCCTGGACGTCGGACGGCATGCGGGTGAGCTCCTCGATGCGGGCGATGCCGCCGGACTCCATGGCAACCATCACGGGCGACGGGACCAGCGCCGCCCGGGACGGACCCTCCGCGATGAGGCGGGCGTAGTTCCACCCGTACCGCACGGCCTCCTCGGGCGTGCCCGCCGTGCCCTGTACGAGCAGGGTCGAGCTGCCCGAGATCGCGGCGGCGAGGTGTTCCGAGAGCCACGACTTCGCCGTACCAGGAACGCCGAGCAGGAGCAGCGCGCGGTCGGTCGCCAGGGTGGCGACGGCCGTCTCGACGAGACGGCGGCTGCCCACGTACTTGGGGCTGATCTCGGTGCCGTCGTCGAGGGTGCCGCCCAGCACGTACGTGACCACGGCCCACGGCGACAGCTTCCAGCTCGGCGGCTTGGGCTTGTCGTCGACGCGGGCGAGGGCCGCGAGCTCAGCCGCGTGTTCCTGCTCGGCGTGCGGTCGCATCAGCTCGGTCATAGCTGTCCTCCTGGTTGCGTGTCCTGCCACGACGTCTCGGGCAGGAATGGTCGAAGCTCATCGGCGAAGAGCGCTCGCACGGTCAGTACGGACGTGGCGTCGCGCAGCATGTTCCGTACGGTGCGTCCGTCCGGTTGGCCCAGCCCCCGCAGGCGTTGGGCCCATCCGCCCGCCAGCCGCAAAGGCACGGAGCGCGCGAACATCGTCCACACCTCCGGTCGCACCTGATGGCCGTTCGTCCCGACCAGCTGCTGGCCGACAGCCGTGGCGACCTCCTGCGGCCACGGCGTCGCCACGCCGTCCAGCACCGTGCCGAGCAGGGTGGTCGGCGCCTGCGCGATCAGCGCGAGGGTCGCCGCGGTAGACAGCAACGGCACCAGCCGTACGTCCATCACTCCTGCGGCGACAAGGAGATTCGCGGTGGTCGCGTCGGCGTTCCGCAGCGTCGCGGTGCCGATCCCGCCCACCAGCTCCCACCGCGGTTCGTCCTGGTGCAGCGTCACCAGCTCCGCCGCCGTGGCGCCGACCAGCGACGGCCACATGGCCGGCGGTACGGCTGCGACGAGGCGGGTCAACCGCTCTTTCGACGAGAGCTTTCGCCCGAGCCCGTCCCGTACAGCCGTTTCGTCCGGCTCGTACGGCGTCACCTGGAGGGTGCGGATCGTCCGCTTGAGCAGGCGGTGCACCGCGCCGGGTTCGAGCTCGCCCACAGCGATCGCTTCCTGGGCGCGGGCGGCCATCCGCGCGACGTACGCGGAATCCGGCAAGCGGCTCAACGCGTCGGCCGCCCCGACCCGTACCCCCTCGGCCCGATCATCCAGACCCTGCTCGCAGAAGGCCTCGTCGGCGGGCGTCACGGACTCGGCGATGGCGGACATGAGCTCGGTACGGAACGCGGCCGGGGACTCCTTCCAGACTGCGACGGCCGCAGCCCTCGCGCTCTCCGGATCCACAGCACGGGCGTGCCGGAACCATGCAAGGCGCTCCTCGGACGTGCCGGTGTCCCAGAGCTCGGGGTCGCCCGGATCCGCAGCGGCCGTCGTCGCCCCGTCCAGCCCGGCGCCCTGGAGCTGTGCCAACAGCCACTCGCCGCGGGCACCGAGGACGGGTTGTACGAACAGGCGCAGGTCTCGCCGGGCGAGCGCCACCCCGAGCAGCCGGTGCGGCAGGCGCATCCCGGCCTGCGCGACCAGGCGAAGCGCCTCCGCGAGCACGTACGCGCGGTCGCTCGCCAGCCGGATCGCGCCCGCGTCGTCGGCGAGCAACGGCCCGAGCAGCGAGATGACGTGCACGGGGGGTTCGGGGAACGGGTCGTCGGGAGCCGGCGGTACGGGCTCGCCGGGAGCCGCGGCCGGGGTGCCCCGCCGCACGACCGCCAGCGCTGCCGCCGAGTCGAGCAGTGCGTACGCGAGGGCCTGCGGGTCGGCCTCGTCGGGGCCCGGCAGGTAGGCGGCCAACGCCCCCACCGGAGGCAGGCTCGAGCGCTGGCCCGTACCGACGGCGGCGATGGACGCGAGAGCATCGAACGTCACAGGACCACCAGCCCGTCGTCGGTGAGCACAGCGGTGGGCAGGAAGCCTCTCGGCTCGAGCTCGCCGAACACGCTCGCCGGGTTGCCCCCCGTGAGGGCGAGGAGGGGGAGCGTTGCCCCGCCGGCGAGCCGTACGGAGTCGCCGGCCTCGTCCGCCAGACCGGGGCTGGGCACGAGCCTGGCGCTGCCGCGGATGGCGGTGGGGTAGGAGCCGAGCCAGGGGTCCTCCGCCAGCGCGCGCCGCCACCGGGCGATCGCCTCGCTGACGGCGGACGCCGCAACCTCGAACCGCACCCGCTGGTGGACGTCGTGGGTGTCCCCGACGAGCGCGCGCAGCGCCGGGCCGCCCGGATAGAAGTGCAGATCGGCCGTCACGCCGGATCCCGGTACGAGCGACGCGTCCAGTGGCATGCCCCGAGAAGAGAAGAACAGCACGAGCGCGTACCGGCCGGTCGTCGTCCCGTACAGCCACACCCGTCGCGTCGACACCTGTTCCTCGTCGGAGTCACGCATGCCGACGACGGCCCAGGTGTCGGCGACCGGTGGCGAGGCGAGGACGGTCTCCTTGGCCACGGTGAAGCCGATGTGGTTCCGTACGGTCGCGCGGAGGCCGTCGGGAAGGTCGGTACGGGTCCAGGCACGGCTCAACAAGTGCAGGAGCCCGTATTCGGCGAGCGTGTCGTCGAGCCAGGCACCGCCGGCACGCGCGCCGGTGCGGCTCCCGATCGGACGGCGATTGAGGTCGCGGAGCCTCCCCGCGACGCCCAACACCTGCGCGTCGACCATTCGTGCGGCGAGGTCGCCCATCGCCCCGGGACGGGTGTGCGCGAGGCCGGCGGTGACCTGGTCGGCGAGCCACCGGTCGAGCTCGGCGAGGCCACCGGTGACCCGTTCCTCGCGCTGCTCGGCGCGGGCTGCCGACGCGGCCAGCTGGGCCTCGGTCCGCTCGGCGGGAGCGTCATTGGCCGGCTTCTCCTCACCGGCCGCGTGACGCGTGGCAGACCACTGCGCGGCGAACCGGCTCAACGTGCCGCCCTCGTCGATGCGGCCCTCCGCCCAGAGGTACAGCAGCGCCAGGACGTGCTTGCAGGGGAACTTGTGCGACGGGCACGAGCAGCGATAGCTGGGCTCGGACACGTCGATGGCCACGCTGTACGGGGTCGAGCCCGACCCCTGGCAGGCGCCCCACAGCAGTGGGTAGGCGTAGCCGACGTCCGACCACGGCGTGGGGATCGCGAGGCGTCGCCCGGCGACATCGGATGCCGAGTCCGGTGCCAGCGCGGTGACCCGCTCCGGACGCCAGCGATCTGCCATGCGCCGAGGCTAGCGGGCTGTACGGACAGGGCGGGGTCGCCAGGGCGTACATCGCATGCAGGATTCGTGCGAGTTACACCGGTGTAGTTCTCCACAGCCTGTGGATCGAGCTGTGGAAAGCCGTCAGTGGCGCAGCGCTGCGCAGTTGGCCGGGACCAGCGACCACAGCCCCATGAAGTAGGCGATCAGTATCCCCTGGTCATCGAAGACCGACGAATGCGAATGGTGGATCCACCCCAAGCGGCACGAGATGAAGCGGCGATGGCGTTCGTCGAGACGACGGTCCAGATCGCTGTGATCACGCGGGAGGGGAGCGCGCAGGTCGACCACACCGCGCCGCCAGGGGGTGAGCGGACAGCGATCGCACGAGAGCCTCGCGATCGTGGTTATGAAGACACCATCCCGGCGTACAAGTGTCTCCCCGCCTCGCGTTCGCGGTTATGGGGACCGATTTCGGGCTGGTAACCACGAACGCGTAGGCCGGGCCCGAAGAACGCCCCCAACATGCTCGCCATAACCACCAGTTCGAGGCGGTACTGCCCTCCACGCGGTGGGTCAGCCCCGCGAATTGCCTCTGCCCGCGCGAGCCTGCGCGGTGCGGGAGCTGTTCGCTGTACGGCCGCGGACGATGCCGATGAACTCCTCGATCAACTCGTGGGGGTTGTCGACCAGCCACGCCAGCCCGACGGTGGTGTCGGGTGCATCGGTGATCGTGCGGTAGACGAAGTCGCGGCGGCTCTCGGAACGGGCGACAGACTGCGGCACGTGCAGCACGGCCTCGCCGAGTGAGACGAGGTCGATAGCGTGGGGCGTGACCTCGGTGAGCACGTCCTCGTCGGCCAGATCGGCCAGAGTCACCTCGTCGGCGGCGGCCACGAGATGGTCCTTGGATACCCAGGCGACCGGCAGCTCCTCGTACAGGCGGATGAGGTGCAGCCCGTCCTCATCGATGGGCAGCCGTACGAAGCACAGGTCGACCTCGCCGCCGGTCAGCGCGTGCCGCTGGTTCCGCTCGTCGATGTCGACAACCTCGAGCCGTACACGCGGGAACCGCTCTGCCCAGACGCCGGTCCACTTGCTCACCGTCACGCCAGGCACCTTGCCCACCCTGAGGCTGGGGCGCTGGGAGATCGGGGGGGTGCTCATTCGTGCAGGCTAGTGCCCGGCGCCGGAAAACCCCGACGNNGCTGCCGCCAAGCTGGGCATCTATCTGCCGGCGGCGCCTGTGGAGTTCCAGAGCTCGCCGATCACCCGCGCCGAGCTGGACGAGCTGCGCGCCGACCCGCCGGCCTGGCTCGTCGAGCTGCGCCACAACGGCCCGTTCCCCAAGGACGTCACCGCGCAGAAGCTCGGTGTGTCCCGCTCCGGCCTCGTACGTGGCGGCATCACCGACGCGCTCACCGCTGATCAGGTTGGTGAGCTGATCGCCGATCCGCCGGCCTGGCTGGTGCGCGAGCGCGAGATCCACCGCGACGTGGTGGCGGAGAAGGCACGGCTGAAAGCTGCGACCGACTAGTCGCGTGAAGTGGCGGTCGCAGGGGGCGCGGAAACCACAAAGGTTGTGCGGAGGGGTTGGCGTTGGCACCTACGCTCTGGGCATGCGCCCGATCCCTCCACTCTGGACCTCCGTGATCGCCGCAGGTCAGCGTGGACTCGTACATGCCACGGGCGGTCCCCGCGACTACCCCGGACGACGCGTACTGGCGGTCGGGCTCGCGCTCGGCGCGGCCTCCCTCTACGCGACGGTGGGCTGGAAGTTCACGAAGGTCCGTACGACGATCGACCCGCGAGCCCCTCACCGGGTGACCGCCCTCGTGACGTCCGGCGTCTTCTCCCGCAGCCGGAACCCGATCTACGTCGCGGACGCGCTCATCCTCGCGTCGCACGCCGCCTGGCTCGGACGCCCGCTCGCCCTGCTCGGAGTCCCTGCCCTCGTCGCTGCTCTGCACCCGCAGATCCGTGCGGAGGAGATTGCGCTGCTCAGACGTTTCGGGGGCGAGTACGACGCGTACCTCGCGCGTGTTCCACGCTGGATCGGCCCTCGCGGCTGAGCGTCGGCCCGTCCCGACCAGCGGAATGCCGCACCACCTCCGCGACATCGATCCAGTCCCTGTGTCACATTCCAGGTACCCGGCGGTGTTTCCGGTACGTGGGAACCTTGAGCATGGCCAGCGCTGCGCCGATGCCACCGCTCCGACTCGAGTCGATCATGCGGTCCGCTCGATCGTCGTTGCTGGCGCTCGTAAGGCGCGTCGTCGACCATGCTGAGGCCGAAGACGTCGTACAGGAAGCCTTCGTCAGGCTCACCAACGACCCGGTGCTCGCACGGCCCGACGGCGAGATCACTGCATGGCTTCGTCGGACGTCCCTCAACCTCGCGTTCAACCGCGCACGTGACGTCGGCCGCTGGCGCGCCCGTACCGAACGCGCCGAGATGCCCGAGCCCGCCGACCCAGCGGCGGAGGCGATCCGCTCCGAGGAGAGGGCGACGGTACGAGCAGTGCTCGACGAGCTTCCGGAGAAGCAGCGGACATCCCTTCTGCTGCGTCACGCCGGTTACAGCTACCTCGAGATCGCCGCGACTCTCGACATCGCACCCGGATCTGTCGGCACCACTCTGGCGCGCGCCGAACGCGCCTTCAAAGACCATTACCTCCAGGCGCACCCGCGCCCCGACCAGGAGAACGATAATGACGCTGATGACCTGTCCTGATGAGGGAACGCTGCGGGCGTTCCTCGACCGCGCCGACGACGACCACGCAACCCTGGCCGCCCACGTACGAGGCTGCCTCGACTGCCGCCGCACCGTTCGTACGCTCCGGCTCAACGCCGACTCCGTGTCCAGCGCCCTCGCGCTCCTGGACGACGAGATCGCCGTGCCTGTCGTGGCAGGGGTGCCCGACCGGTCGAGCGAAGCCATCGACCCGCCGGTACGCAAGCGTCGCTGGGGCCGTCTCGCCACCGGCGCTGCCGCCGTGGCGCTCACGGTCGGGCTCGTGGTCACCCCCGCCGGCCAGGCGGTGGCGGGCGGGTTCCTGAACCTGTTCCACAGCCGATCCGTAGCGGCCGTGACGCTCACCAGCTCCGACGCCTCGCAGGTCGCCGGTGTGATGAGCCAGCTCGGCGTCACCGCGGGAACGCCCTCCACCGACTTCGCGACCCTCAGCTCCGTCGCCGAGGCGCAGGGCAAGGTGGCGTTCCAGATCGCGACGCCCCGTGCGTCCGATCTCCCCGCCGGCGTGGCCTCGACACCGTCGGTCCGCTACCTGCCGAAGTCGTCGCTGACCGTGACCTTCGACGCAGCCAAGACCGCGGCCTACCTTCAGTCGACCAACTCCAAGGTCCAGGTCCCGGCCGGGCTGGACGGCGAGAAGCTCGTGCTGAACTTCCCTGACGCGGTCGCGCTGACGTACAGCGGCTCCGGCCAGAATGAGATCATGGTTGTCTCCGCCGGTGCGTTCGAGGCGAGCACTGTCGGGCCGCTCGACGTCGCCGGCCTGCGCGACTTCCTGGTGAACGTGCCCGGAGTCCCGACGAGTCTCACCAGCCAGCTCGGGTCCGTGGATCTGACGTCCGGCGTGCTGCCGGTGCCGATCCCCGTCGACCAGGTGAGCGGCACGAAGACCACGGTCAACGGCCACGACGCCATCCTCGTGGTGTCCTCCGGTCTCGGGGCTGGGGTCGTGTGGCAGTCCACCAACCGCATCACCGGCGTGATCGGCTCGTACTCCTCGGACGCGGTCCTGAAGATCGCCAAGGGGCTCAACGGGTGAGCGAAGCCGTACTCGACGCCGACCGCCTCACCAAGGCGTACGGGAAGACGATCGCCCTTCGCGGCGTGACCCTGACCGTGGCCCCTGGTGAGGCGGTCGGTCTGCTCGGCCCGAACGGCGCGGGAAAGACCACCACCGTGAAGATTCTGACCGGTTTGGTTCGTCCTTCGTCGGGGACCGCCAGGCTTTTCGGTCGTCCCGCCGGGGACCCCAGGGCCCGTCAGCGGTTGGGCTACCTGCCGGAGCTGTTCCGGTTTCCCGACTGGATGACCGGAGAGCAGGTCGTGACGTTCCACGCCGATCTGGCCGGCGTCTCGCGCGCCGATCGTACGAACCGGGTCGCGGAGGTGCTGGAGAAGGTGGGCCTCGGGGCACGAGGGCGAGATCGCGTCGGTGCGTACTCGAAGGGCATGAGCCAGCGCCTCGGCCTGGCGCAGGCCATCGTCGGTCGACCCGAGCTCCTGCTGCTCGACGAGCCGACCTCGGCCCTCGACCCGGTCGGGCGCCGGGATGTACGGGAGCTCGTCAGCGAGCTCAAGGCCGAAGGCGTCGCCGTGGTCCTCAACTCGCACCTGCTCACCGAGGTGGAACGGGTGTGCGACCGGGTCATCGTCATGGACAAGGGGCACGTCAAGTTCTCGGGGTCGCTCGACGAGCTCACGGGCGGGGGGCCGAGCCTCCACGTCACGGTGGGGCGGGTCGACGACGACCTCCGGCCGGCGCTCGTCGAGTTCGGGCGCGTCACGGTGGCGGCGTCCGGCGACGTACAGATCACGCTCGGACCGCCCTGGGACGACGTCCCCGACGAGGCAGCCGAACTCGTCGCCGCCGCGGTCACGCGAGGGCCATGGGGACTGCGCGGCCTCGTGGTGAGCCGCGCCTCCCTCGAAGATGCGTTCGTCGCCATGGTCAGCGGGGGCGACCGGTGAGGCTCGCGGTCTATCGCGCCACGCTCGGCGAGGCGTTGGGACGGAAGATCGTCCTGTGGGGCTGGATCGCCAGCGTGCTGCTCGTCGGGCTGTTCGGACTCGGACTCGCGTTCCTGTTCGACAAGGTCAGCCGCGGCGAGAGCCTGACCACGCTGGCGCAGCGCGTGCTCGTCGGGGGCATCCTCACGATCCTCGGGCTGTACGTGGGGTCGTTCCTCTCCGCGTTCCTCGCGATGATGCTGGCCGCGGGGTCCGTGTCGGCCGAGATCGACTCGGGGGTGCTGCAGGCTGTCGTCGTACGGCCGCAGCCGCGCTGGCGCTGGTACCTCGAACGCTGGTTCGGCCTGGTCACGATGTCCGTGATGTACGTGGTTGTGCTCACCCTGGGCATCCTCCTCGTGTCACGCATCATCTCCGCGTACGAGCCCAGCTCCCTGTTCGGCCTTCTCGGCATCCTCGCCCTTCAGGTGACCCTGCTTGTCACGGTGGGAATGCTGCTGAGCTGCCGTCTGTCGAGCGTCGCCACCGGTGTGGTGCTGTTCCTCTACTTCGGGATCGCCTGGCTCGGTGGTTTCATCGGCTGGATCGGGGGCCTCGCCGAGAAGCCCGAGCTGACGACAATCGGCACCGTCGTGTCCCTCGTGGCGCCCTCGGACGCGTTGTGGAAGGCCGCCTCCTCGTACGCGCTCCCCCAGGGCATGTCGCTCAGCTCCAACGGCCCCACGGATCTCCCGTTCCTGTCCACGCTCCAGCCCTCGCCGTGGTTCCTCGGCTGGGCGGTCGTGCTCACGATCGTGTTCCTGGCGCTCGGCGTCCGGACGTTCGCGCGGCGGGACCTGTAAACCTCAGGTCAGGAGCGTTCGCGTGGCCCGAGATCAGGCCCGCTGGCCCATCGGGACCGCGTACCTGACCGTAGCCATCCAGATCGAGTAGCCGATCGTCACGATGACGAAGGCGACGATCGCGACCCACGACGTAGCATCCATCACCGGTGTGGCGAGGGCGTTCGCCCGTACGACCTCGACGTCGACCCAGCTGAGCAGCAGGCCGGTCGTGCCCCCGAGGAACAACATGTCGGCCATCAGCCGACGGCGGAGCAGGGGCTTGTTCTCCGGACGCATCCAGTAGTCCTTGTGGGGGATGTTGAGACCGGCACCGGACCCTCTGAGGACCAGGGTGACGAGCATCGGAAGCCCCAGCACGAGCGCGGCCGAGATGATGATGTCGAAGGTGATGTAGCCGCTGCGCGTACCCCACCCGTCCGCCGCTCCCGACGGCCCGAAGTGCGTCGCGATCTGCGCAGGCAGGTGCAACGAGGCCCAGACCAACGTGACGATCCTCACCACCACGACGATCCCGTACAGAGCCCTTGCCCTCATCGACCCACCCTTTCGTGTGTCACGACGACCCTTTCCGCATCCAATGATGCGCCTGCCCCGGGCCACGCCGCGGTGCACCCCCTCGGCCCCGATCGGTACGCTCGCCGCCATGACGCCGCGCTGGCCAGTGATCCTGTTCGACCTCGACGGCACGCTCGCCGACTCCATCAACCTCATCGTGACGAGCTATCAGCACGCGTTCCGCGAGGTCGTCGGCCACGAGTGGGACGAGACGGAGATCAAGAGCTGGATCGGCAAGTCGCTCATCGATGCGTTCCGCGGCGCGCTGGGCGACGAGCTCGGCGAGAAGGCGTAC
>PMLO01000044.1:8836-10685 GCA_003158895.1 Propionibacteriaceae bacterium | reverse complement strand
ATGGAGGAGGCCGACGAGCTGTGCGACAGGGTCGGCCTCATGCATCAGGGGCGGCTTCAGACCGTGGGCACGCCTGGCGAGCTGAAACGGCAGCAGGGGCCCGGCGCGACCTTGGAGGATGTGTTCCGCGCGTACGCCGGGGCTGCCCTGTCCGTGAACGACACCGAGCAGGAAGGACTGCGTAATGTCCGACAGTCTCGTTCCCGGCGTTGACATCCGGCCCCACCGGGCCATCACGCGAGCACCCCGTGGCTTCCGCAGGGTCGAGTCACTTGGGGCTCAAGTTTGGACCTTCTGCATCGTCGAGGTGGAGAAACTGGTCCATGACCCGATCGAGCTCCTCACTCGCGCCATCCAGCCCGCGTTGTGGATGCTGATCTTCGGTCAGACCTTCAGCCGGCTGCGCGCGATCCCTACCGGCTCGGTCCCCTACCTGGCCTTTCTGGCGCCCGGCATCGTCGCGCAGTCCGCGCTGTTCATCTCGATCTTCTACGGGATCCAGATCATCTGGGACCGTGACGCCGGCATCCTCAGCAAGCTCATGGTCACCCCGACCCCCCACTCCGCCTTGATCGCCGGGAAGGCGTTCGCGGCAGGGGTACGAGCCCTGTCCCAGGTGGTGGTGGTCACCGTGATCGCTCTGCTCATGGGAGTCCACATCGACCTGAACCCGCTCAACCTTCTGGGAGTCGCCGCGGCCACCGTGCTGGGTTCCGCGTTCTTCTCCTGCCTGTCGATGACCATCGCGGGCATCGTCAAGATTCGCGACCGGCTGATGGGCATCGGGCAGGCCATCACCATGCCCTTGTTCTTCGCCTCCAACGCGCTGTACCCGATCGACGTGATGCCAACGTGGCTGCGCGTGTTGAGCCGGGTGAACCCGCTGAGCTACGAAGTCGATGCCCTTCGCGGCCTCATGATCGATACCAGCGCATCCCTGGGCACCGACTTCGCGGTCCTGGTCGGAACCGCGGCCCTCGGCATCCTCGGTGCCTCCTGGGCACTCGGGCGTCTGGTCAGGTGACCGCGCCGAGCGCCGCGTCATGGCAGAGGCACGATGACTCCAGCCTCTCCGGACCTCGCCCCCCGGTATGGGGCGGGGGTCAGCCTTCGCGGTAGGCGATACCGAAACCGCCGCGGGGATAGTGCCAGATGAGCGCGCCGGGCGCGGCCATGGCGTTGCAGGTTCCGCACTCGAGGCACGCGGCGTAGTTGACGCTGATGGTGCCGTCGGGTGCCTCGCCGTAGACCTGCGCTGGACAGATGCGTACCAGCAGCTTCCCGGTGCCCGTGCGCCGAGCGATCTCCTGGTTCACCTCGATGTGGTTCTCGTCGTCGTCGAGGTGATACGTGTTGCGAGCCAGTCGCTCGGTGATGCTGGGGAGGCGTGTCATGTCGGTCGTCCTCTCTAGAGCGCGCGGGCCGCGGCCCAGCCGTCACGCATCAGGTGGCTCAGCGTCAGCCTGGAGGCTTTGACCGCTGCCATCGCCGTGGGTACCAGGTGCTTGCGGGGCGTGAGGTCGTGCGCGTAGACGCCGCGGAACACGTCGGCCAGCAGCTGGCCGTAGTCCGCGTACATGCGTGGGTTCTCGAGGAATGCGGGTGCCTTGGCATACGTCCTGAAGTCGGCCCCGACGAAGGTGCGGTCGAGTTCGGCGCGGTATCCGCTCAGTCCGCGATCGGAGTAGTCGCCTGCCTTGAGGGCGGACGTGATGGCGATGGCGGCAGCCATGCCGCTGCCAGCAGCGAGGTCCATGCCGCGAATGGTCAGGCCCGTGTTGAGAGTGAAGCCGGCCGCGTCGCCAATGATGACCAGGCCGGGACGCGTGAGGTCGTGGGCAACCATCGC
>PMLO01000044.1:8500-8826 GCA_003158895.1 Propionibacteriaceae bacterium | reverse complement strand
GAGTCGAGGTTCGTGTAGAGGAACCCGCCGCCAGCGATCGATTGGGTGCAGTCCCCGACGATGGCGTACGCGACGCCTTCGTTGCCACTGACCCGAAATCGGTCCTCGATGGTCGTCCGAGGCAGGGCGATGACCGACTTGACGCCGATGGCGAGGTGCTTGATGGGCTCTTTGGCCCGGACGCCTGCTTCTTGGGCGATGAACGAGTTGACCCCATCTGCAGCGACCACGACATGCGCGCGCAGCTCGTCGCCGCCTGCCCGAACGCCGACCACGTGGTCACCGTCGCGTAGGAGAGCGTCGACCCGTACCCCGGGCATCACCAC
>PMLO01000044.1:0-8420 GCA_003158895.1 Propionibacteriaceae bacterium | reverse complement strand
AGGTTCTTCGTTCCCGGCTCCTGGCCGCGCTCGATCAGCACGACTTCGTACCCCGCGCTGGCAAGTTGGTGGGCACACACCATTCCGGCCACGCCCGCGCCGATGACGATCACGTCGAAATCGACTTCGGCGCTCATTTCGACTCCTTGAAGTGCTCGATGGCCCTGGTGGCGGGCCAGGTCGGCCCGCCACCAGCATCCGGTCTAGAGTGCGCCGACCTTGATCTCGGCAGCGATGTCATCTGCGGCGAGCCATCCCGAGGTGAGGGCGAAGCCGTTGGCAGACCCGGGGATGGGAAGCGCGTACGACTCGCCGAACATGCCGCCGGCGTCGCAGCCGACCGAGTACAGGCCGGGAACAGGGTTGCCGTCCTCGTCGAGGCACCGCATGTGGTCGTCGATCTTGAGCGCGCCCATCGAGATCATGATCCCGGTCTCCATCTTGATGGCGAAGAACGGGCCCTCGGCCACGGGGCGAAGGAACTTCGCCGGCTTGTGGAACTTCGTGTCCACCCCGGCACGGCACAGCTCGTTGTACGCATCGACTTCTCCGCGCAACACGGCCGGATCGACACCCATCCTCGTGGCGAGCTCCTCGATGCTCTCACCCTTGACAACGTTGGTGCGGTTCTCATCAGCCGCATCAGCCTCGATCTCTGTGGGCAGGTTGAGCATCTTCTCGTTGTTGCGGACGTAGATGCCCAGTCCGATCTCGTTGCCATCCTCGACCAGGTGCCGGATGGTGGCCTGGTCGATGATGGACCAGTAGAAGGCCCCAGGCTGCACTGCCGTGATGTCGCCGGCGTTGCCGAAAGACATCCCGACCACCTCATCGATGAACCGCTTCCCGGTGGCGTTGACCCAGAAGTAGGGCTGCATCCCGGTGCAGTTGGTGTGGCTGGTGATGGTCTTGTCGCGCATCAACGGGAACAGCAGGAGGCAACCGATGGAGTTGTGCTCCGTACCGCCGGCCGCCAGCACCATGGTGACCCCGTCTCCGGTGTTGCCCAATCCGCCAACGTTGATCATCTTGCTGCCGATGCCGTACTTCGTGTACTTGTCGAGCATCTCGGGGTTCGCGGCGAAACCACCGGTTCCGATCACCACCGCCTTGGCACCAAGGCGTACCTGCTGGCCGTCTTTGTCCCTGGCCAACAGTCCGGTCACCTTGCCGTCGGCGTCCTTGAGGATCTGGATTGCCGCAGTCGAGAGGAACACGTCGACCCCGCGACGACGTGCGTCCGCCTCGAGGAGCTCGATGACCCGGGCCACTTCACCCTCGGGCAGGTGCCAGGTGACGAGCTCGCCGGGCTGGTCGAGGGCGGTGACCGTGACGTCTTCGTAATGGACACCGACCTCGTCACGCATCTTCGTGATGGTGGTCGCCGCATTCTCGACGAACCGGCTGACCAGCGGGGGGTCGGCACGCCAGTGCGAGTAGTCCAGGTACGTGTTGAACGCCTGATCCTTGCTGACCTTGATGCCGCGCTTCTCCTGCTCGTCGGACTCAAAGGCGGCATGGCCCTCGGCAAAGGCCGAGCTGCCTCCGGTTTGGGCTTCCTTCTCGAGAATGGCACAGCTGAGGCCGTCCTTGGCCGCCTGTACAGCGCAGGACAGCCCGGAGGCACCTGCTCCGACTACGACGACGTCGTAGCTCGCGTCGAACTCTTCGTTCATGGCTCTCCAGCTCCTTCGATGGTTACTTGTGGACTTCTGCAATCAGTGCGGGGATGACCTCGTAGAGGTCACCGACGATTCCGTAGTCAGCGGTCTGGAAGATGCGCGCCTCGGGGTCGCTGTTGATGGCGGCCACGACCTTCGCGCCCCGCACGCCCTCCATGTGCTGGGCGGCGCCGGCGATGCCGACCGCCAGGTACAGGGCTGGCGTGATGTGGTTTCCGGACCGGCCGACGTACCGGCTCTTCTCGAGCCAGCCGAGGTCGTCGGCGATGGGCATCGAGCAGGCGAGTTCGGCGTCCAGAGCCTCGGCGAGACCCCGTACCAGGGACACGTCGTCCTTGGCGTGTACGCCCCGGCCGAAGGAGACGACTCGCTCGGCGTCATCCAGCCCGGTCGCCACGGCGAGCGGCTCAGAGGCGACCACGCGCATCGCTGCGGGCACCAGGTCGAGACGGCTCATCGGTGCCGGCGCACTCGCTGGGAGCGACACCTCGTCGCCTGCGTAGATGGCGGCGACGGGACCGTCCGTGGCCAAGGTCTCGATGGTCGCCCCGCCCACTGCGGCGCGCTGGACCAGCACCTTCTCGCCGTCCCACGCCAGACCCACGACACCCGGCACCAGCCGGGCGTGGAGCTGCGCGGAAGCAGATCCCAGCAGGACGCGTCCGATCGGATCGGACGTGGCAACGAGCACCCGGGGCGCTGCCGCGGTGACGACAGCCGCCAGAGTCTCCGCGTACGCCTCAGCCGGGATGCCGTCGGCTGGCTCGAGCCACAGGACTTCGGCAGGACCGGCTGTGGCCACGTCGTCAGCGAGTTCCCGCGGACCGACGACCACCGCGGTCACGGCTCCTCCCAGCGACTGGACTGCGGCGAGCGCGCCGCGCCATGCCTCAGAGCCGATCAGGACCCAGCTGGCCGTGTTCATTCGTCGTCCTTCGTGATGGGTTCGCGGCTCACAGCACGCCCTCTCCCCGTAGAGCGGCCACCAGCTGCGCGGCAGCCTCTGCTGGGTCTCCGTCGAACACCCGGGTGGGTGTGGAGTCGGGCTTGCGGCAACTGATCGAGACCAGATCACCGGGAGCCGCCGCGAGATCCGACAAGCTGAGTTTGGTGAGGGGTCGCTTGCGGGCAGCAAGGAGCTCCTTCATGCCGGGCACCTGATCGGCATCCGACTCCGCCGAGATGCCCAGCACCACGGGAGTCGCCAGGTTCAAGGTCTGCTGCTCGGCGCCGGCTCGACGCACGGCCTGCAGCTGACCCGCGGGCATCGACGCCGAGTGGAGTCCCACCAGCGCCGGCCAGCCGAGTTCGCCGGCCAGGGCCACCGGGACGCCCGGTTCCTGTTTCGAGTCGCCGATGACGACCACGTCGACATCGCCGATGTGTCGGACGGCAGCAGCGAGGATGGCAGCCGTGGCCCCGTTGTCCGCCAGGCTCGGCGCATCAGCCACAGAGAAGGCCTGCTCCACACCGCGCGCCAAGGCCCAGCTGGCATCGCCGTCACCCATCGTGAGGCCGATGACCGTACCGCCCGTAGCGGCTGCGATCTGCTTGGCCGCAACCAGCGCGGCCGGATCGTCCTCACCGGCGGCCATCCGTGCGTTGCGCCAATCGATGGAGCCGTCGGTGCGTACGATCGCGTCCTCGGCATTCCTCGCCCACTTGTACACGACGACTGCCTTCACCGGCATCCTCCTCATAAGGTGCCATCGGCATCGGCTTCTTTGACGATTCAGGCACTGGGCAGGACAGCGTGCAGCGCCGCCCTGATGCCTTGATTCTGGCTGGACGGCACCTCTCGACACATCGCCCAGACGGCTACTCCGAGGTAGCCGATCGGCTACCCCACGATGCCGCGACGAACCCCGAACACGGCCACCTGTACACGGTTGCGCAGATGCAGCTTGGCCATGATGCTGCCCAGGTGCTTCTTGACCGTCGCCTCGCTGAGATGCATGGTCTGGGCGATCTCCTCGTTGGGAAGTCCCTCGACCAGAAGGCTCAGCACGTCGAGCTCACGTCGACTCAGCCGCTCGGCGCCCGTCTCCGCAGAGGTGCCCGGGCGATCGGGCTGGGCGAACTCAGCCAACACCTTGGCTGCGATGGTGGAGGACAGAACCGTCTCACCGCGCATGATGCCCAGAAGCGACTCGCGCAGATGTTCGGCCGTGTCGTTCTTGCTGAGGTATCCGTGTGCGCCGTTGCGGAGCGCCTCGAAGACATCCTCGCCAAGGTTCGACACCGTGAGCATCGCGATCCGGACGACTGAGTCGACAGCGGTGATTGCCTTGGTCGCCTCGACCCCGCCCATGACCTCCATGCGAACGTCCATCAGTACGAGGTCTGGCGTGAGGCGACTCACAAGGGCAAGTGCCTCGCGGCCATCGGACGCGGCTCCCACCACCTCGAACTCGGACCATCGGCCGATCAGGGAGATGAGTCCGTCGCGGAAGAGCGCGTGGTCGTCGACCACCAGAACGCGTGTGGGATCCACCATCAGACCCCCATCTCCGCGGGGATTCCGGCGCGGTCGATGGGCCGCACCGGCGCCTCGGCGATCAGCCACGTGCCGCCGCCGCGGGCGGGGGTGAACCGTACGCCGCCGTCCAGCTGCTGCATGCGTTCGGTGATGATCTTGATGCCAAGGCGGGAGTCGAGAACCCGTCCGGGGTCGAAGCCGACCCCGTCATCCTCGACCTCCAGGCGGATGAGAGTTTGGGACGAACGCAGCCGTACGGTCACCTGGGAGGCCTTGGAGTGCTGCTGAACGTTGGCGAGCGCTTCGCGAAGCACCCTGACGAGCTGGGCGGCGATCGTGTGCGGTACGAACTCGCTGCACCCTTCGCAGTCGAATCTCGCCGAGATCGCGAACTGCTGGGCGAAGTTGTCAACCAGGCTGCGGGCCTGCTCCAGGAAGCTGTCACCGAGGATCTCGGCGTCAGAACGCAGGCCCAGCATCTGGTGCCGCAGGCTGATCTTCAGCGTCTCGACCATGTCGTCAAGCCGAGCGATGTCATCGCCCACCCTCGCCAGATCGCTGTCGGCGACGTCGAGCCTGGTCAGCCCGACATGAAGACCCAGCGCCGCGACCTGCTGGGAGAGGTCCACATGGAGCTCGTCACTGAGCCGTCGCCGTTCCTCGAGCGCACCGAGCTCGCGCTCCCGTCCTGCCTGCTGCCACCTGCAGACGGCGCTGCCCAGGATTCGCCCCGCCGCAGCGAGAAAGTCGCGCTGTTCGGGAGTGAGCGTGAACGGGCCGTCGAAGCACAGCAGTACAGCGCCAAGGTGTCGCCCGTCCGCGTGCAGCGACGCCACGATCCCGGAATCCCCGAACCATGCCTTGAAGTCGTCGGGGAGCAGGGCCCAGGCCTCGTCGTCGAGATGGTCNNGCAGCAACGAAGGACGCTGCACCCTCGGGCGACCACGACAGCGCATCGTTGATCCGCACCAGATCGGCGAGGTAAGACGGTTCGCCACTCACCACGGCATCGTAACGCCCAGGTGAGATCCCAACCCTTGCGCCAGCCCGGGCACGGAGCTCCGAGTACGTCGCGGTTCGCGGTCACGCGCGCCGTCTCGACCAGCCGTGACGTTGGGACAGGCGGCCCGCCCACGGGTGAGGGACCAGGCGTACTGTCGAGATGAGGATCAGTTTGGGAGGCTCCCTATGTTCTGGTCATGGGCCGTCGTCGTTGCGGCACTGCTGGTGATCGTGCTGATTGTGCTGGCGAGACTGTCGATTCGTATCGTGCAGCAGTACGAGCGAGGCGTTGTATTCCGGTTCGGCCGTGTGGTCGGGATCCGGGATCCCGGGTTCACGCTGATCATTCCGGTGGCGGACGTCCTGCGTCACGTGTCGTTACGGATCGTGACACGTCCGATCCAGTCGCAGGGCATCATCACCCATGACAATGTGAGCGTCGACGTGTCCGCCGTCGCGTACTACCGGGTCGTGGACGCCGTCAAGGCGGTGGTGGCGATCGAGAACGTACAGACCGCGATCGACCAGATCGCCCAGACGACCCTGCGCAAGGTGGTGGGTCAGCACACGCTCGACGAGACCCTGGCCGAGACCGACAAGATCAACGTGGACATCCGGGGCATCCTCGACAAGGTCACGACCGACTGGGGCGTCGAAGTCACCCTGGTGGAGTTGAAGGACATCCAGCTGCCCGAATCGATGAAACGGGCGATGGCCAAGCAGGCCGAGGCTGAGCGCGAGAAGCGGGCGAAGATCATCAACGCCCAGGGTGAGGCCTTGGCCGCGGCCGCGTTGGGTGAGGCGTCCGACACGATGATGCAGCACCCGCTGGCGCTGCAGCTCCGCAACCTGCAGACCCTNNCTGGGCAGCTTCCTGCGACGCGAGAGCGAGGCAGCAGCCGAGCACGCAGCGGCTACGCCTGCACCAGCTCCAACGACCTGACTCTGGGTCCCGTCAGCGACCCAGAGGTCACGCCACGCTCAGCGCGAGGCGGAGAGCGAATCCGACGAGTGGGCGGACGATCGTGGCTGTTCCGCCCCTTGTCTGGGTCTGTTCGACCCGGCTCCGGGATAGTAGTCTCGCTTCTAGGCAGCGCATTCCCGCTTCCTTGTCCACGGCCCAGCCCTCGCCGTTCGTTGTTCGAATCGGCTGGAGGTGCCACGTGTCCCATTCGCAGTTGCCGGTCGGGTGTCCGCTATGGAGCACTGACCCGCTCGACGGCGTCACCATCGAGACGCTGGGCGACTCCGCCACCGTCCTCATCGTGGACCAGACTGGCGTCTTCGAGCCGGCCACGCACCCTCAACTACTTCCCCCCCTGATCTGGGCCGGATGGCTCCCCCCACAGCGCGGTGGGGGGTGACCGTCGAGCCGCCCGCGAGGGCCGGTCGGGGCTTGGGGACCCGGCCACCCCTTCGGGATGCGACGCAGTCCAGGCTGCGTGGCCCAGGGCCCGGCTGGTCTCGGGATTTCACCCGAGACCAGCTGGACGGGCAGGTTCGCGTCCTAGACAGCCAGCCACTCGCGCTCGGCATCGCGGCTTCCGTCATGAACACCAATCCCTACGCGACGGGTGGCGCGTGATGAGGGAGGAATGGGCGGTGTTCGCTGGGCCGGCATGGCCGCCGGAACAGGACAGCCCAGAAGTGCACCTGGTTGGCCACTTTCCTTCGCTCTGGGAGGCGTACGAGGCATTCGCCCACGTGACCTTCGTGCAATTGCAGCTGCGTCACGGACGGCTGAGGTGGCGAGGCAGCGCACCCTTCGGTGCCGCGATCGTGCAGATCGAACACCACGCCGGGCATGACTGTGGTGCTCCGTCAGCGCGGAATGGCGCGGCCGTTCAGGGAAGCTCCGGCACGTTCGGGACTGGCTGGAGGTCGCCGCATCGGTCCGCTGCCGGGCGCCGTCACCCGGATACGAGGGGTTAGCGAACCGCGCGGCGGCCGCTTCGGTACTGTTCGAAAGTGACCGAGTCCGGGCGCGCGGACCCTCGTCCAGGCCGTCGTCCTCGCACGGTGTCCGCATGCGTGGTGAGCCTGGCGCTGGTGGTCGCGCTGACCGCTGGTTGCGCCGCCTCGTCGACCGCGCCGATCGCGGTCACAGGCACCGTTGACGACGACCTGCTCACGGTCGCGACCCCGTCCATCGGGGCCGTCGCCCCGAACCCGAACGCCGGCTTCTCCCCCGTACCTCTCACGCCGAAAACGACCCCCGCCCCGGCTCCCTTGCGGGTCACGTGGGCGGTGGCGGAGGGGACGCGGGTGCAGCCAGGAGATGCGCTGGTACGCACCGATGCCGGTCCACTCGACGCGGCACTCGTCATGGCGCAGGCCGACGCCGGCCGAGCCCGTGCGCAGGTGGACCTGCTGGCCTCGAACGTCGCGGACCTCGACACGAAGACCGGCGACCTGCGCACGCAGCGCCAGACGGTCTCCGACGGTCTCGTCACGCTCGCTCAGAAGAGGTCGGACCTGGTCAAGACCCGTACGACGCTGACCAGTCAGCGGCCAGCCGTCGTCCAAGCCGTTGCCGATCTCACCGCGAAACGTACGGGTCTCGTCGCGACGATAGCCGACCTCACGAACCAGCAGACGGCCCTCGTGGCGACGATCGCCGACCTCACAGGCAAGCAGACCGCCCTTGTCGCCTCCATCGCCGATCTGCAGGCCCAGCTGGCGGCGGCCGTGGCCGTCTCGTCCCCGACGGTGCCGCAGCTCCAAGCCGCGCTCGCCGGCGCCCAAGCCGGCCTGGCTCAGCTGGACGCCGGCCTCACCCAGGCGCAGGCCGGGCTCACGCAGCTGAACGCCGGCCTCGCCCAGGCGCAGGCCGGACTGACGCAGCTCGACGCCGGCCTCGCCAAGGCCACGTCGGGTCTGGCCCAGATCGACAGCGGGCTGGCGCAGATCGCGACCGGCGTGGCGACGATCGATCAGAAGGCGCACCAGGCCAGGGACGGCCTCGCCTCGATCGACAGCGGCCTCAGCCAGCTCGGCGACGCGCGGACCCAGCTCGTGAACGCCCAGGCCCTGGCCACGGTCGCGATCGCCTCGTACGACGTGGCGGTCACGCAGGCCCAGCAGCAGAGCGGCCTGGCCACGGTCACGGCCACCAGCGCGGGCGTGGTCGTCTCCGCGCCCCGCGTCGGGGACGTCGTGCTGCCGGGGACCCCGCTCGTACGGATCCGCGAGGACCAGCCCGCCACCGTGACGGCCTGGCTCGCGCCGGACGACGCCGCTCGCCTCTGTACCGGCGA
>PMLO01000026.1 GCA_003158895.1 Propionibacteriaceae bacterium | reverse complement strand
GGCGGCGCCACTGAGCTGCGAAAACCCGGATAACCCGTTGCCCCAGTACGGCCGATGTGATGGGTTCGGACGATGCAGAACGTGTTCACGGGAGCGGTGGCGGAGCGGTACGACGAGGACTGCGCGGAGATCTCGACGCCTGAGGCGTTGGCGCCGATGCTCGATGTGCTGGAGGAGCTGGCGGCCGGCGGGGCGGCGCTGGAGTTCGCGATCGGCACAGGTCGGGTCGGCCTGTTGCTGGCCCAGCGAGGCGTTCCGGTCTCCGGGATCGAGCTCAGCGAGGACATGGTGGCCGAGCTGCGGCGCAAGCCGGGGGGCGACCTGCTCCCGGTCGTCGTCGGCGACATGGCGACGACGACCGTGCCCGGCACGTACAGCCTCGTCTATCTGGTCTTCAACACCCTCTCGAACCTCATCGAGCAGGACGAGCAGGTCGCGTGCTTCGCGAACGCCGCAGCGCACCTCGCGCCCGGCGGCGTGTTCGTCGTCGAGCAGGGCGAGCCGGACCTACGCCGGTTCCCGCCGGGCGCGGTCGCGGTCCCGTTCGAGATCGGCGAACAGCAGCTGGGCTTCGACACGTACGACCTGGTCGCCCAGCGGCTGACGTCGCACCACTATCGCCTCGGCGACCGCGAGCTCTTCGCGTCGCACCACCGCTGGGTCTGGTTCGGCGAGATGGACCTCATGGCGCGCCTCGCGGGGCTCCGGCTCCGCCACCGCTGGACCGACTGGGACAGGCAGGCTCCGGACAACGATCACACGGGCCGGGTGTCGGTCTACGTCAAGCCCGAGTGACCGGCGGTCGACCCAATCCGGCATCGGGCCGTACGGGCGACCCCGTCACTGCTGGCTCAGCCGGGCGCGGTTGATGGTTGAGTCGACAGCGATCCACGTGCCGATACCGACCAGGAAGACACCGAGCAGCAGGATGGGCCAGGAGCTGAGGATCAGTACGCCGACGACGGCGATCGTCAGACCCATCATGAGGTTGAAGGTGCCGACGAGGATCATCATGACGAGTTTCGCGTTCACGCTCATGCTCCGGTGACCCCCTCCCGATCTGCCTCGAGGGAGCTCCCCCCGCGGCCGCGGATCATGTCCGAAGCCTCAGGAATCGTACGACAGCGAGCGCGGCTGGTCGCGACGCTGCAGCTGGACGATCCACCGCTCGGAGCAGTCGGGTGCCGAGACCTCGCCGGCATCACCGGTGGGAAGGTGCTTCTCCCACGCAGCGACGGCCTCGGCGTTCTCGCTGCGGCCCATGACCCACGTGGTGACGGCGTAGTCGCCGGCCGGTACCTGCGGCAGCTCCGCCTGACGACCCGTACCACTGAGGACATGCAGCTCGCCGTCGACGGTCACGGTGTTCATCAGGTCGCGCTGCCACGCGCCGCTGGGTACGGTCGGGATCTCTTCCTGCTCGTACACCTGAAGCTCCAGGCCGACCTTCTGCCCCCAATCGGCGCTGGAGCGCAGCTGGATGGCAGGTTCGACCTCGGACCACGGCGCAGGCTCTTTGAGACCCTTGGTGATCGAGATCCACTGCTCGTCGACAGGCACCGTTGCCGTGTAGGTCCGCATGGCGACCATCGTGCCATGCGGCATCACTCGGATTGAGGACCCGGTGACAATCTGCTCACGATTGCCGCGGTTCTGCAGCGGTGGCAGCCGTGGGCAGGCCAGAATCACGGCCATGCGGAAGAGTCTCGCGGTCGTCACCCTCGCACTCGCGATGGGTGCGTGCAGCGCGTCGCCCACCGCGCCCAGCGTCAGTACGGTCACCTCGGCCGCCGCGCCCACGTCGGCGGCACAGACCACGACATCGCCGATGCCGAGCCCCGCGACGTCTGCGAGCGCCAAGGCGTCATCGAGCCCCAGCGCGTCGTCGGCGTTCGAGAAGCTGCCAGCCGGATACACGTACGCGTACCTGTACAAGCTCACCAAGAGCTCCGGGCGCTGGAACGTCGTGCTGGACCCCGTGACGATGTGCATGTACCCGAGCACCGACCCCAACTGCAAAGACCTCACCGAGCCGCCGCCGAACGACTACGAGCTGCGGAACCTGAGCACCAAGACGTACACGGTGCCTCTGGTGTCAGGCACGGTGCTGAGCGTGATCGGCGCGAGCGGCCAACCGGGCGATTTCGTCACGGTTCCGATGGCGGAGAAGTCGTGGCCCACGACCGCGGCCACGGGTGCGATCATCGTCACCTACTCCACCAACGCAGCCGGAGAGGTCTCTGCGATCAAGGAGTGGTGGCACCCGTGATCGGCATCAGCTAGCGGGGGCTCCGGCCAACTGTCCCAGGTGCGTACGAGTGAACGCGAGCGCATCGGCCAGTGCATGCTCCCTGGCGCCGCGCGACCCGATCGAGCGGGTGTTGACCTCGAGCACCACATGTCCGTCGAAGCCTCCCTCGACCAGGTGAGCGAGCACCTCGTCGGCGCGCTGATCTCCCTGGCCAGGGAGCAGATGCTCGTCCATCACCGACCCGGAGCCATCGGTGAGATGGAGGTGACGCAGGCGGCTCCCCCAGGACTTGGCGAGGTCGAGCGACTGGACCTTGGCCGTGGAGGCGTGGCTGAGATCGAGCGTCAGGTAGTCGTAGTCGAGGTCTGACGGGTCCCAGCTCGGCAGGTAGGCCTTGAAGTTCCGGACCGGAGTACGCCACGGGTACATGTTCTCCACGCAGAACCGGATCCCGGTGTCGTCGTTGAGGCGCCGGATCCCCGCCTCGAAGCCAGACGCGTACGTGCCCTGCCACCGGAACGGCGGGTGGACGACGACGGTGTCCGCGCCCAGCCGGTTGGCCGCCTTGGCCGACATGGCCAGCTTCTCCCACGGATCGTCACCCCACGTGCGCTGTGTGACGAGGAGGCAGGGGGCGTGGATCGCCTGCACGGCTACGCCATGGAAGTCGCGCAGCTTCTCGACGGCATCGATGTCCGCGGCGACGGGATCGATGCCGACCATGAGCTCGACACCGTCGTATCCCAGCGCGGCCGCGAGCTCGAAACCGCTCGCCGTCGTCTCCGGGTAGACCGAGGAAGTCGACAGCAACACCTTGGCCAGGCTCGATGCGGTCGGTTGAGCAGACACATTGCCAGCGTAGCCGCCATCGCTCGCATTGCGAGGTGCCTGCCTTCCGGGGGCGGTATCCGGACGCTTCCACGAGCGTGGGGAAGCTGAAGGAGGGGGTCGATTTCGCGGTGGGGTACCGCTCCGACCAGAATGGGGCCATGCACGTCGATCATGTCGTCTACGCAGTCGGACCAGCCGGGCTTGTCGCCGAAGCGAAGAGGTTCGAGGAGGCGCTCGGCGTCAAGTCACGAGACGGCGGGATCCACCCACGGTTCGGGACCATCATGCGGCTCATCCCGCTCGCCGAGGACCGCTACCTGGAGATCGTCGAGGTGCTCGATCACCCCGCTGCCGACAAGGCGCCGTACGGCCAGGCTGTGCGAGCACGCTCCGAGCTGGGCGGTGGCTGGCTGGGCTGGGTCGTGTCGGTGGACGACCTCACTCCGTTCGAGAAGCGTCTCGACCGTCCAGCGGTCGCAGGCCTGCGGCACTTCCCTGACGGCCGCGCGCTCGAGTGGCGCCAGATCGGCGTGAAGGGCCTCATCGCCGACCCGCAGCTCCCGTATTTCATCACCTGGCTCTCCGAGCCCGACGTCCGCCCGAGCGCCCTCAAGGGCAGCGTGGCGCTCAAGAACATCGAGATCGCCGGCAACCGCCAGCGGGTCGAGAACTGGCTCGGCGCGTCCGTACCGCCACTCTTCGACGGTGTCGCCCTCGACTTCTCCTCCCCCAGCGGCTACCCGGGCGTGCAGTCGGTGACGTTCGTGACGGCGGCGGGCGAAGTACGCATCTGAGCTGAGCCCGACCGGCTTCGGTCGCTCGTTCCTGAGGAGCTCGGTGACGAAGTCTCACCGCTTCGCGAAGGGTCGGGCAGCCTACGACTCGTCGCGAGCGACCCCTGCGTGGGTCTGTGCCTTGCGATCCCCGTGGAAAGAGGAGACTTCGGGTCCGACCCGGGAAATGTCGTGTCCAGAAGACTCGATCGAGGCGGGCACTACCGCCATTTCCCGGGTCGGACCTCACTGGCACAGCCACTCATANNCGCCCGGCTTCGCGCGGGCGGCTCGCTGGTTGGTGTCGCTGACGCTCTCGGCTGATGTCTCGGGGCTGGGATCCACAGGCGGAACTCGCTGTCGCTGCCGCACTCCGCGTGCTCTGTCGAGGCGAGTGCTACCGAAGGCCCCTTTCGGGGCTCTGAGTCGGTGATTGTGGTGACACTCGATGACGACGTCGGAACTGTCTGCGGCTCGTGAGAGAGTCACGGCCATGGTGAAGCAGGCACGAGCGACGTATCGGTGCACCGAGTGCGGGTGGACNNGGCGAGGTCGACGAGCAGGCCGCCAACAGGGTGCTCACCGGCGTCGGCGAGCTGGACCGCGTCCTCGGTGGTGGGTTGGTGCCGGGCGCTGTCGCCCTTCTCGCCGGCGAACCCGGGGTGGGCAAGTCCACATTGCTGCTGGAGGTGGCGGCGAGATGGGCCAGAGAGGGCCGCCGGACGCTGTACGTGACGGGCGAGGAGTCTCCCGCACAGGTACGACTCCGGGCAACGCGCACGCACAACGTCGCCGACGACCTGTTCCTGGCAGCGGAGACCGACCTCGGCACCGTACTGGGCCACATCGAGGAGGTCGCGCCGTCGCTGCTGGTGGTCGACTCCGTACAGACGATCGGCACGACCGAGTCCGAGGGGTCGCCGGGTGGCGTCTCCCAGATCCGGGAGGTGACGGCNNGAGCACCTCGTCGACGTCGTGCTGTCGTTCGAGGGCGACCGCCATTCGGGGTTCCGGATGGTCAGAGCGACGAAGAACCGGTACGGGCCGGCCGACGAGGTCGGCTGCTTCGAGATGGTCGAGGCCGGCATCATCGAGGTCCCCGACCCGTCCGGGCTGTTCACGACCCGCCACGACGAGCCCGTACCCGGCACATGCGTGACCGTGACGCTCGAGGGGCGCCGGCCGCTGCTCGCCGAGATTCAGGCGCTGGTTGCGCCGGCGCCCCAGCAGGTGCCGCCGCGACGCGTGACCACCGGACTCGACTCCGGACGGTTCCAGATGGTGCTGGCGGTGCTGCAGCGCAAGGCCGGCCTGCCGTTGTCCACGAAGGACGTGTACGCGTCGACGGTCGGTGGAGCCCGCGTCGACGAGCCACCGTCCGACCTGGCGCTCGCGGTGGCGGTCGCGTCGGCCGCGCTGGACCGCAACTTCCCCGCCAAGGTGATCGCGCTGGGCGAGGTGGGCCTCGCCGGCGACCTCCGGCGAGTACCAGGGCTCGAACGCCGCCTGCAGGAGGCGGCCCGGCTGGGGTTCACGACCGCTGTGGTGCCCGTACCGGGCAAGGGAGAACGGCTCGACATCCCCCCGACGATGCGGGTCGTACAGGCGGGGACGCTCCACGAGGCGTTGGCTTCGCTCGACCTGCGCCCGCGCCGGGGAGGTGAGAACTCGGGGTGACGGCTNNCGGAAGGTGCGCACTCGGGGCGACGGCGCGCCTCGGAAGGTGGGCTTGGCCTGCCGATCGGCTCGCTCTCGGGATCGTCGCCTGAGGCGGGTCCTCAGGCGCTCCCAGGTCGGCCGACTACGATGCGGAATCACCCCGGAGAGATGAGGCAGAGGTGGATCACGACCGGCTGGGTCGCTACCAGGCGCAGATGGCGCCAGGTACACCGTTCCGTGAAGGCCTCGACAGAATCCTGGCCGGCCGTACGGGTGCGCTGATCGCGATCGGCGATACCGAGGAAGTCGCTGAGGTCTCGACCGGCGGCTTCCACGTCGATGCGTCGTTCACGCCGACAGGGCTGCGGGAGCTGTCGAAGATGGACGGCGGTCTCGTGGTCACGGCGGATCTGAGCCGGATCGTACGGGCCGGGGTGCACTTCGTCCCCGATGCCTCGATCGAGACCGTCGAGACCGGGACCCGGCACGCGAGCGCCGACCGGCTCGCCAAGCAGACCGGCATCCCCGTCGTCACAGTGTCGGCGTCGATGTCGACGATCGCGCTGTACCTGGAGGGCCAGCGTCACGTCGTACAGCGCACTGACGCGCTGCTGGCTCGTGCCAACCAGGCGCTCGATGCGTTGAGCCGGTACAACGACAGGCTCGAAGGCGTCACGGCCACGTTGTCGGCCCTGGAAGTGGCCGACCAGGTGACCGCGCGCGACGTGACGCTGGTCGCCCAGCGGCTCGAGCTCGTACGCCGCCTGGCCGGCGAGGTCCGCGGCTACATCCGCCAGCTCGGCGTCGACGGGCGCCTTCTCGACCTGCAGCTCCACGAGGCGACCGACCACCTGTCCGACCTCGCGGGCCATCTTCGTCTCGACTACGGCGACGATGCCGAGGTCATGACGTTCGACCGGCTGGCCGACCTGGTCGACGCGGAGATCGTCGATCTCGACCGCGTCGCCGCCGTACTCGGCTTCTCCGGCCTCGACAACAGGCTCACGCCCCGCGGCATGCGGCAGCTGCTGCTGATCCAGCGGCTGCCCACCTCGTTGGCACCGCGACTCCTCGACCACTTCGGCGGCCTCCAGGGACTCCTCGCCGCCTCGCACAGCGAGCTGCGTGATGTCGACGGTGTGGGCGAAACCCGGGCGGCGCTGATCCGGGACGGTCTCGTACGGCTCACCGAGGCTGCGTACCGCCTGGGCTGACGCTCGGCCGCGCGCCGGTCACGACCACGCGCAGCCGGTGTTCGTACGATGCTCGTATGGAGCCGGACCCCCGGAGGGCTGCACCCGGTCGGCTTCCCGAACGGGTGTACTGGTTCCGCCGCGCCTTCGTGCTCGTGTGCCTCGCGATCATCATTGCCCTGCTCATGTGGCTCGTCTCGCTGATCGGAGGCGGCGCGAAGACCGCCACTCCCGCATCACGCGCAGCAGCCCCGGCTCAGACCCGGACCCCGTCTCCGGCGGCCTCGCTCCAGGCCACCGCACTCCCAGCACCGGCGTCCACGACCGCCGCCACCGCGACGGGGCAGCCGACCACGGCCTCGGCGACCGGCGCTCCCGCGCCGACCGCGTGCGACCCGGGTGTGCTGACCTTGTCGATCACTGGCCCCGGAACGGTGAAGGCCGGCGCCACCGAGCAGTTCACGGTCAGCGTCACCAACTCCGGGCCCGACGCCTGCACGTTCGCGTTCGACTCCCGCTTCACGCTCAAGATCGTGTCCGGTACGGACGAGATCTGGTCGACCGCCGACTGCGCGCAGTGGGCCCCGACCGGTTCGCAAGCACTCGCCGCCGGTGCGGCCGCCACCTGGCAGACCACCTGGGACCGTCATCGCTCCCAGGCGACGTGCAAGGTCGTCCCCACCGCGCTCAAGGCCGGCACGTACGTGGCCACGGCTGCCTACACGGGCGCGTCGTCGGCTCAGGTGGTGATGCTGCTCACGGCCTGACCAGCCCAGCCCACCTCACGCGAACGGGTCGGGCGTCAGCGTGTACTTGGTCTGCAGGTACTCGTGGATGCCCTCGGCCCCGCCTTCACGCCCGAGCCCCGAGAGCTTCCAGCCGCCGAACGGGGCTGCCGGGTTGGACACGACCCCGACGTTGAGGCCCATCATCCCGGTCTCCAGCCGCTCGATCATGCGCTGGCCGCGGGCGAGGTCGCGGGTGTAGACGTAGCCGACCAGCCCGAACTCCGTGTCGTTGGCGATCCGTACGGCGTCATCCTCGTCGGTGAAGCTCGTGATCGCGACGACCGGTCCGAAGATCTCTTCTCGCAGGATCCGGCTGCCCGACGCTACGTCGCTGAGCACCGTCGCGGCGTAGAACGTCCCAGGGCGGTCCAGCTTCTCCCCGCCCACCCGCAGCGTCGCTCCGTTGGCCACAGCGTCGCGTACGAGCTCGTCCGCCTTCTCCACGGCGCGCTCGTCGATGAGCGGCCCGATCGTCACGCCCTCCTCGGTGCCCCGACCTGTACGGAACGCCCGTACGCGCTCGGTGACCCGCCTCGCGAACTCCTCCGCGACCGAGGTGTGCACGATGAAGCGGTTGGCCGCTGTACAGGCCTCACCGATGTTGCGGAACTTCGCGGCGATGGCACCGTCGACGGCCTTGTCCAGGTCCGCATCGTCGAAGACGATGAACGGTGCGTTGCCGCCCAGCTCCATCGACGTGCGCAGCACACCCGGCGCCGCCTGCGCCAACAGCTTCTGCCCGACCTCGGTCGACCCCGTGAACGAGAGCTTGCGCAGCCGCGGGTCAGTGATGATCGCCTCCGAGACCTTCCCGGACGCCGAAGTGTTGATGACGTTGACGACCCCGGCCGGTACGCCCGCGTCCTCGAGGAGCTGCGTGAACAGCAGAGTTGTCAGCGGCGTCTGCGATGCGGGCTTGACGACCATCGTGCAGCCCGCGGCCAGGGCGGGCGCGATCTTGCGGGTCGCCATCGCGAGGGGGAAGTTCCAGGGCGTGATGAGGTAGCACGGACCGACCGGGTGCTGGGTGACGATCATCCGCCCCGTACCTTCCGGGTTCGCCCCGTACCGCCCCTGCACGTGGGCCGCCTCCTCGCTGAACCACCGCAGGAACTCGGCTCCGTACGTGACCTCTCCCGCCGACTCCCCCAGCGGCTTGCCCATCTCGATCGTCATGAGCAGCGCGACGTCGTCCTTGCGCTCTGTGAGCAGGTCGAACGCGCGCCGCAGGATCTCTGCGCGCCGGCGGGCCGGCGTGCGCGACCACGACTCGTACGCCTCGCACGCCGCATCGAGCGCCGCGACACCATCCTCGACCGACGCGTCCGCGATCTCCTTGACCACCTCGCCCGTCGACGGGTCGGTCACCCCGAACGTGCCTCCGCCCGTCGCGGGGCGCCACTCACCACCGATGTACAGCCCGTCGGGAACTCGTCCCAGAAGGTCGCTCTCGCGGTTCTCACTCATGGATCGATCTTGCCCGCTGGGTCAACGGCGGACCAGTACGGCGCCCGCATGCCTCGGCAGATCGAGCCGCTCCTCGTCCAGGCTCACGGGTGTCGGGGTCTGCCAGACGACCTCGTACGCATCTCGGTGGAGTTCGATGGTCGCTGCACCATCGCCGAGGTTCGCCACGACGAGGACGCCCTCGCGCTCAACGGTGATCCATCGGGCTTCCTCGTCGACCGTGCAGTGCACATGCCGAAGGTCGGGATTGGTCAGCTCGGACAGCTCGCGCCGCAGCCGTGCGAGCTCCCGGTAGCCGTTGAGCACGACCGCATGTCGGCCCACGTCGAGCTCGTCCCAGCGCAGGATCGCTGACCGATACGTGGCCGGGTCCTGTGGGTCGGCGACGTCGTCCGGGTCCCAACCCAGCCGCGCGAACTCCCGTACGCGCCCATCGGTCACCGCGCGGGCCAGTTCGGGCTCCGGGTGGGATGAGAAGTACGGGAACGGGGTCGAGGCCGCCCACTCCTCACCGGAGAACAGCATCGGCGTGTACGGGCTGCAGAGCATCAGCATCGACCCGAGGAGCAGCTGGTCGTCGTCGAGCGACTCGCTGAGCCGGTCTCCGCGCGCCCGGTTGCCGATCTGGTCGTGGTTCTGCTTGTAGGCGACGAGCCGCCACGCCGGGAATCGATCGGTATCTACCGGGCGACCATGATCGCGCCCGCGGAACGACGACCAGGTGCCGTCGTGGAAGTCGTCGTTCCACTGGGCGTCGAGTCCGTAACCCCCGGCCTCGCGCGGCAGGACCAGGTCTGCGTCGTTGAGGTCTGACTCGGCGATGAGCGTGAGTGGCCTGTTGAGATGGGTGGCGAGCGCCGACACCTCGGTGGCGAGCTCCTCGAGCACGTGGATCTCCGACGAGTCGACCAGGGCGTGGATCGCGTCGAGGCGCAGCGCGTCGACGTGGAACTCGCGGAACCACATCAGGGCGTTCTCGATGACGTATCGGCGAACCTCTTCGTGGGTCTCGACGTCGACGACAGCGCCCCAGATCCCGCCCTCGGTCAGGTAAGGCCCGAAGCGGGGCAGGTAGTTCCCCGAGTTGCCCAGGTGGTTGTAGACCACGTCCTGGATCACGGCCAGCCCTCGCGAGTGACATGCGTCCACGAAGCGCCGGTATGCTTCAGGCCCTCCGTACGGCTCGTGGACCGCGTACCAGAGCACCCCGTCGTAGCCCCAGTTCCAGACGCCGTTCATGGCGTTCACGGGCATCAGCTCGACGAAGCCGACACCCAGGGAGACGAGGTGGTCGAGGTGCGTGACCGCGGCATCCAGCGTGCCTTCGGGCGTGAACGTGCCGACGTGCAGTTCGTAGATGATCGACCCGGCGAACTGCCGGCCGGTCCATGCGCCGTCCTGCCAGCGGTGCGCGTCGACGTCGACCGTTCGAGACATCCCGTGGACCCCGTCGGGCTGTCGGCGCGACCGAGGGTCCGGCAGTACGTCGTCGGCCTCGTCGATGAGGTAGCCGTAGTCGTACTCGCGCTTCGGCAGCAGCGTCGGCGGCGCCCACCAGCCGTTGGGTGCACGATGCATGGGGATCTGACGCTCTGCCACGGGATCGTGCACGGGGCGTACGACAAGGGTGACCGAGTCGTGTCCGGGCGCCCAGACGTCGAAGGGGGTACGGATGCTGGCAGGGGTCGGCAGCGTCACGAGGAGCGCGACCGGACCGGCCGCGAACACATCCGACGCGAGCAGCGACGTGCCCGCGGCGTGGATCACCGCTCCGCTGATGGCATCTCGGTAGCGGCCCAGGGGCAGGTCTATCGTCGTGTAGCCCCAGCCCCCCATCGTGGTGAGCCCCACCGGCAACCGGGTCGCCACCGTGATGACCCCGCCGGTGTCGAACGCGATCACGTGCTCTGCGGCGGGTCCCTGGGACGCAACGGGCACGAACGCGCGGAACAGCTCGGGGCGGTCGCGTCGCAGTCGGAGCGCCTCGCGCACCAGCTTCAGCTTCGCGGTCCCCGGGTCGTCGACTCCTCCGGCAAGAACTGCGGAGTCGACATCGGCCAGCATCGCCTCGAGCGCGTCGAAGCCGACGGGCCGACGATTGTCGGGGTCGACCAGGCTGAGCTGCCAGAGCTCGCTGCCCTGGTACACGTCGGGCACCCCCGGCATCGTCAGCGTGACAGCGGCCTCCGACAGTGAGTTGCTCCAGCCGGCATCGACGACGGCCGCGAGCACCTCGTCGAGCACGCCCTTGACGTCGTCGTCGGAGTACAGCAGGTCGATCGAGGCGTGCACGCTCGCCTCGTAGGAGTCGTTCACGTCCGTCCACGTCGTGTGCTCGCCAGCCTCGCGCATGGCCTTCTCGGCGAACGCGTGCAGCCTTTCGGCGGTGATCGGCCAGGCGCCGACAGCGGCCTGCCAGACGATGTTCGCGAAGCCGGCGTCGGGCATGGGCGCGCGTTCCTGCAAGCGCCGTACCGCGCTTCCCCACAGCTCAGGCACCTCGGAGAGAACCGAGATGCGAGCCCGGACATCCTCGCCGCGCTTCGTGTCGTGCGTCGTACGGGTCGACATAGCGCGGGGCCACAGGGCCTGACGCGTCGTGAGCTGCTGGTACACCTGCTCGGGCGTCAAGGAGAAGATCGACGGGTCGGCGCCCACCTCGGTGAGGCTCGTGAGGCGGCCCCAGCGGTAGAAGGCGCAGTCCTCGACGCCCTTCGCCATGACCATGCCGCTGGTCTGCTGGAAGCGTGCCGCCGCGTCGGTCGCCCCGTCGGTGAGCACGACCTCGAGCTCCTTGATCGCGATGCTCAGCTCCGGTCGGCGCTCCGCGGCCTCGGCGATCGCCGCCTCGAGGTAGTGGCGGCCGTCCGGGAGGTACGAGCGGTACACGGGGAAGCACGCGAGCAGCTCGGCAACCGCGTCGACCAGCACGTGCTCGTCGACCGTGGCATCGATCTCGCGGGCGGCGTCGCGGGCGATGCGAGCGGTCTCGGAGTTGAGGATGCCGTCGGCCACGGCTCGCTTCGTGTCGTGCGTGAGGCCGTGCCAGTCCATCCGGTGGCCGCGCAGCTCGTCGTCGAGCGCCGTGAGCGGCGCCTCCCCGGCGGGGTCGACGAACAGCCGGTCGACCAGCGCGAGGGCGTCGTACCCCGTCGTGCCCGCCGTGGCCCAGCGCTGCGGCAGCTCCTCACCGGGACCGAGGATCTTCTCGACGACCACGTATGAGCCCTTGGTGAGCTCAGACAGACGCGCGAGGTAGCCGGCGGGGTCGCGCAGACCGTCAGGATGATCGATCCGGAGACCGTCGACGAGCCCCTCGTCGAACCAGCGCGCGATCTCGGTGTGCGACAGGTCGAACCACTGAGGATCCTCGACGCGGATGGCGACG
>PMLO01000086.1:19262-26498 GCA_003158895.1 Propionibacteriaceae bacterium | reverse complement strand
GTCCGGCACAGCGAGGACGGCTCGTACGTGACGTGGACGTTGCCAGACCGTACGGTCACCTCCACCGGCGCACCCACCCCCAGCGGCCTCCGCTGGCACGGCCCGGCGACCGTGGGCGCCTTCCACCCGATCGCCGGGGACGGCTACGTCTACGCCGGTTCCGGCACCCTCGGCGGCGCTGAGCCCTGGGCCCAGCTGCTCGTCGGCGCCCTGGCCACCTACCGCGTCCACGCCCAGCTCACGGGCGACGACATCCGACCGAGCAACAAGGGGTACCGCCCCTGAAGCGGGCGAGCCAAGCCTCGGCGAACCGTCATCGCGGCCCGTCGATGCGGCGTAGAATGGTCGTTCTGTCTGGATCCTGGGGGAACGAACGAGGGAGGGGCGTGGCGACAACCACGAGCAGGCTCGAACAGGAACTAGCCATCGAACAGGCCCGCGTCGATGCCGTGTACGCACATCTGCAGCACGCGACGACTTCCGCGCGCTCGATCGCGGCGGAAGGCGCGGCGCGGTACTCGGCGGACAGGGAGCGGTACGTCCGCGAAGAGGACGGCACCGCGCTGTTCGAGCGGGACGCGTTCGCGTTCCAGGCTGCACGACGCCTGGCGGTGCTCGACGCCGAGCACGAGGGCCTCGTGTTCGGCAAGCTCGACCTCACCGACCTCGAGGTGCGCTACATCGGCCGGATCGGCGTCCGCGACCTCGACTTCGAACCTCTCGTGATCGACTGGCGCGCCCGCGCCGCCGAGCCGTTCTACCGCGCCACGCCTGCCGAACCCATGGACGTGATCCGGCGGCGCGTGCTGCGTTGCCGCAACGACATCGTCGTAGGCATCGAGGACGACCTGCTCAACGCCGAGGCCGTACCGGACGACATGGCGATCATCGGCGAGGGCGCGCTCATGGCGGCCCTCAGCCGGGCTCGCGGCCACCAGATGACCGACATCGTCGCGACGATCCAGGCCGAGCAGGACGAGGCGATCCGCGCGCCACACGCCGGCGTCACCGTCATCGCAGGCGGTCCTGGGACTGGGAAGACGGTCGTGGGCCTGCACCGTACGGCCTACTTGCTCTACTCGAACCGGCGCCGGTTCGAGAACGGTGGCGTGCTCGTGGTCGGACCGTCGCCGGTGTTCATGAACTACATCGAGCGCGTGCTGCCGAGCCTCGGCGAGGACACCGTGACGCTGCGCTCGCTCGGCCAGCTCGCCTCCGACGTGCTGTCTTTCGAGGCGTCGCGCATCGACGAGACCGTCGCGGCCGTCGCCAAGGGATCGCTGCGGATGCTGCCGGTGCTGCGGCGCCTGGCGAACAACCTCGGCGAGGTGCCCGAGGGAGGACTGCTCCTCACGGTGAAGGGCGAGCCGATGCGACTCACCACACCGGAGCTCGTACGGATCCGCCAGCAGGTGCTCACCCGCCAGCCGTACAACCATGGCCGGGCGGCCGCGGAGGAAGCGATCGTCCTCGCGCTGTGGGCGAAGGCTCCCGAGGGACTCGATGTACAGGGTCTCGAGCAGTTCGACGACCTCGTACGGTCCTCCAGCACCTTCCGGCAGCTCGTCTCGATCTGGTGGCCGTCGATGACTGCCCCCCAGGCGCTGCGGCGCCTCGGAGATCCCGCGATCATGGAACGGGTGGCGGGCGACGAGCTCCTCGGCAAGGACCGGGTGGCGGTCGCCGCGTCGTACACGCTCGCCGGCTGGTCGGTTGCCGACATCGCGCTCCTCGACGAGCTGGTGCACCTCCTCGGCACCCCCCCGGAGGACCAGGAGATCGACGTGTTCATCGAGGGCGGTGAGGACAGCGAGCTGGTGACCATCGCCGACCAGCTCACCGACACCCGTGACATCGACACCGACGAGCCGCACTCCACGTACGCGCATGTGCTCGTCGACGAGGCCCAGGACATCACACCGATCCAGTGGCGGATGCTGCGCCGCCGCGGTCCGCAGGCGTCGTGGACGATCGTCGGGGATCCGGCGCAGTCGTCGTGGCCGGACGTCGACGAGAGCCGCCGTGCCCTCGAGAGCCTCATCGGTACGTCCCCGAGCCGTACGTTCCGGCTGAGCACCAACTACCGCTCCCCCGCCGAGGTGTTCGACCTGGCCAGCGCATACATCGTCAAGAGCTTCCCCGATGCCGACCTTCCTGTCGCCGTCCGCAGCACAGGCATCGACCCGATCCTGCGCGAGACCTCCGACGCCGACTTCGCCGAGTCGCTGGTCGGTGAGCTGTGCGCCNNGAGCACGACGGCGTACTCGTCGTCGATCCCGACTCCATCGTCGCCGAGTCGCCGGGCGGTGAGCGGGTGCTCTACGTCGCGCTGACCCGCGCCACCCAACGGCTCGTCACGCTCGACGTGGGCGGTACGGGGAACTGGCGTCCCTGAGCCTCAGGCGCGTGCAGCCCTGACCCGCTGGAGGATCGAGCGCGTGGCCAGGGACCGGTTCTGCGTGTAGAAGTGCAGCCCAGGAGCTCCCCCATCGAGCACCGCGAGCGACAGTTCGGTCGCGATCTCGACGCCCACCTGTCGTACAGCCTTCGGGTCGTCGGCCACCGCCGTGAGCCGGGAGACGACGTCGGCCGGCAGCTCGGCCCCGGAGAACTCCGCGAACCGCGTCATCTGGCCGATCTGCGTGATGGGCATGATGCCGGGCACGATCGGGATGTCGCAGCCCAGAGCGCGGACGCGCTCGACGAGTGACAGGTACGACTCCGGGCGGAAGAACAGCTGCGTGATCGCGAACTCGGCCCCGGCTTCGGCCTTCTCGGCCAGCAGCCGGGCATCGAGCGCTGGGTCCTTCGCCTGCGGATGCGGGTCGGGGAACGCGCCGACGCCGACGCAGAAGTCGCCGGTCTCGCGCACGAGCCTCACCAGCTCGGTGGCGTTCGCGAGCCCTTCCGGATGCCGTACCCACGGCTCGGTCGGCCCGCCGGGCATGTCTCCCCGGATGGCCAGGACGTGGTGGACGCCGGCGTCGCGGTAGGCCTGGATGGCGGCGACGAGTTCCGCACGGCTCTGCGACGCGCACGTGAGGTGGCCGACGGTGCGCAGGCTGGACTCGCGGGCCAGGCGCTCGGTGATCGCCAGTGTGCGGTCGCGGGTGGAGCCGTTCGCACCGTAGGTGACCGACACGAAGTCGGGATGGAGCGGCTCCAGGTGGTCGAGGGTCTGCCAGAGCTTCTCGGAGTCCTCGGGGGTCTTGGGCGGGAAGAACTCGAACGAGTATGTCGTCCGCCCGCCACGCAGCAGTTCGGCGACCGTCGGCTCGGGATGAGTGCTCGTCACGGAGCGCAACCCTAGCCACATGCCGCGACCACCCGCATCCGGTGACCGTCAGGTGGTGGCCGACTCCAGCAGGTCCTTGAGCGCCACAAGGTCGGCGAGGACCGCCGCTGAGTCGCGATCGAAGTCGGCGTCGGTCATCCCGCGTGAGCGCCGCAGGGTGAACACGACCTCGGCGCCATCGTCGTGAGGCAGGACCCGTACGGGGTTGTGGAACGTCTCGCCGGACTCCAGGACGACGTCGTGGTCGATGACGCCGTAGGGGTTGGGAGGGGCGTAGCGAACGATGATTCTGCCCATCCCCGACTCCGCGACCCAGTGGTCGTCGACCGGCGTGATCGAGGTACACAGGCCCGGTGCCCAGTCGGGCAGATGTGACGGATCGGACGCGTACGCGTAGACCTCACCCACTGGGCGCTCGACATGTACGGCGATGTGTCGCGACTCAGAAGCCATGCCACATCGTAGGTCGACGAGCGATCGGGCGGTCGTCGCTCAGCCGAGTCGCCTGCGGGCCCACCGCTCCTCTCAAGCGACGCCAGCCGGTCGCTGGCCCTTCACCGCGATCGCGTCGACCGTTGCCGTGGTTCAACGAGACTTGCGGTCGCTTTCAGAGGGTTCACCGGCGTCTATCAACCTTTGACGAGAGTTGTGGTCGGAAAGAGGCTCGGATCTGGCCCTATAACGACCACAACTCCCGCCGAANNCACGCCACGCGGTCGACCGCCAGCCGGGCCAGGGACTCGAAGGCGGTACGCGCGCGGTCATCCATCTCGGTTGCGGCAAGGGCGGACATCGCGGAGTCGAGTTCGGAGCCGATGGTCTTCTCGACGCGTGCCAGCGCTCCGCTCGAGCTGATGATGTCGCGCGCCTCGATGATGCCGGCAAGGTCGAGCCCGGGATCGCCGAGCAGCGCGTCGAGCCGGTCGGCGGCCGCCGCGCTGGCGAGCCCCATGGCGTGGGCCACGAGCAGCGTCCGCTTGCCCTCGCGCAGGTCGTCGCCGGCGGGCTTGCCGGTCAGCGACTCGTCCCCGTACAGCCCNNGGACGGGTCACGGTGTAGCGGGCCGACTTGTACTCGAGGACGCGGCCCGCACGGTCGAGCGCGCTGCTCGGATCGGTCACGGCGGCCTGGGCGACGATGTCGAGGTACTGGCCGACGGTCACCTCCGTCCGAACGAGGTCGAGGTACGGTCTCGCCCGCTCGATGGCCTCGGCACCGAGACCGCTCCCGCCCCACATCTCCGCCGACCACATGAGAAGCAGGTCGCCCAGCAGGATCGCGCCCGCGCGTCCGAAGACCTCGGAGTCGCCGCGCCAACCCGCGCCCGAATGCGCCCCGGCGAACACGACATGTGACGCCGGACCGCCGCGCCTGGTGGCCGAGCCGTCCATCACGTCGTCGTGCGCCAGGGCGGACACGTGCAGCAGGTCGAGGCTGCCCGCCGCGCGCAGCACAGCCGCCTGATCCGCGGGTTCACCCGCAGCGGCCACGTACCCCCAGTAGCAGAACGCGGGCCGGAACCTCTTGCCGCCCGCAGTGAAATGCAGCGCCTGGTCCAGCAACGGCCGTACCTCCGGGCCGATCGCGTCGAGACGCCTCCGCTGCCCGCCGAGGAACTCCGACACGGCAAGGCCCACAGCGTCGCGGAACTCAACGCTCAGCGGGTCACCGGGATCGAAGCTCATGTGTTGCAGCCTAGGGGCCCGGCGGGCTCAGAGAGGCACCGCTCCCACGACGAGCGCGAACGGTACGCCGGGTGCCTTCGTCCGATCGAGAAGGATCCGCCCGAGCTCGAGTGAGTAGTCGTCGACGGCACCGCCCCCGACAGCCACGAGAGCAGTCGGCACGGTGAGGTCGGTGAGGGAGTCAGCGAGAGCATCGAGATTCCGCCCGTACCAGTCCGGGAACCCGAGCTCCTCCCCGAGCACCGCGACCGCCGCGCGCCCGTCGGAGAGGTCCACGTATCCCACATGCCATCCGGCGCGACGCAGCTTCGCACCGACACCGACCACGTCCCCGACCTCGTACAGGCCACTGCGAAGCGGTCCCGTCAGCAGGCCCTTCATCGCTTGATCCTCGAGAACGACGCGTAGTGGTCGTCGGTCCAGAAGTACCACTGGCCCTTGCCGCCCATGATGATCCTCACCGGGCCGCGGTCGCTCGAGCTCGGCAGCTTCACCGTGTACTCCGTGTAGAAGCCCTTCGCCTTGAGCGGGAGCAGCTTCTCGGCGTTGCTGAACGTGCCGCCGTCCTGGCTGTACGGGTAGGGGCCGCCCTTGTCGATCAGCGCCAGCACACTGCGTCCTTGCGACGGGAGATCCGCCACGGCGATCCAGGGCAGTCCGGTCTCGGAGTCCATGCTCGCGCTGGTCGTGGCGTGATTCGTGGTCTTCGACGTACCGGTCGTCATGCTCTTCGAGGTCGCCTGGGCTCCAGCCGTGGCGCTGGTGCTGCTCGACGATTGCGCCAAGGTCCAGAGCAGGTAGCCGAGGATGACGACCACACCCAGCACGACGCTCAGTACTGCGCGGGACTTCCGGCTGGTCACCATGTGGTGGGTTCGGAGAGGTTCCGGAAACCTGCCACCCGCGAGCCGGTGGACAGTGCCCGGAAGGCATAGTCCTGCAGCGTGGGGTCGTCGGCCCAGGCCTGCCGCAGCGCGGACGACACGCGCTCCACGTCCACGAGATCGTCCTCCCCCGTCACGACCACTCCGGCCCGCCGTGCGCCCGCTGCGATCACATCCGCCAACCGGTCAGGGGTGATCCCGCCGACCGCGAACCACGGCGTGCCCAAGACATCGCCGACGGGCATCGTCGTGGCCGCGACCCGTACGAGGTCCACGCCGGGAGCCGTGGCAGCCGCGCCCGACGGGAGGTGGACGGGCCCGACCAGGGCGAACTCGATCGTCTCGCTCCCGGCGATACGCCGGCAGTCGTCGGCGGTGAACGCGGGAGCCCCGACGAGGGCGTACTCGTGGAGCCGCGCGTGGGCGAGCCCGGGATCGAGGTCAGGTCCTCCCACGAGCACGTCGGCCATCACCTGCTTGCCGACTCCGATGTCTCCGGTCACCGCGACGAGCTTGTTCAGCGGCAAGGCGATCCGCTGCGCGGTCTCGACGACCTTCCGGATCGCGTCGACAGATGCGCCGGGGTCACGGACCTGGATGATGTCCGCGCCGTGGGCGAACAGCGCCGACACGTACGCCGCGATGTCGTCGTGGCGGGTGTCGATGATCACCAGCGTCCGAGCGAGCCGGAGTTTGGCGTCGAGCCCCATGAGTGCCGTCACGGCGACATCGTAGGGCCGCGGCGGGGGGCACGAGCAGATCAGATTCCTTGCACGTACGGCGCGTTGTTCGAGGGAGGGTGGAACCGCCCTCCTACACTCGGTCACAGCCATTGCACGGCTTTCACTTCCCCAACCGTGTCTGGAGCGCATGTGAGCACCGTCACGCCCGTCAACGACCCGTTGGTAGGGCATGTCTTCGGCGACCGGTACCGGATCGTCGAGAGACTGGCGCGCGGCGGAATGGCTACCGTGTACCGGGCCGTGGACACGCGCCTCGACCGCATCGTCGCGGTGAAGGTCATGCACGAGGGCCTCGGCGACGACATGGACTTCGCCCGCAAGTTCGACCGCGAGGCACGCGCCGCGGCACGGTTGTCGCACCCCAACATCGTCGCTGTCTTCGACCAGGGCGAGGACCGCGGCCGCCCGTACATCGTCATGGAGTACGTCGAGGGCCGCACGCTGCGCCAGGTCATCGCGACCCAGGCGCCGCTCTCGCCGGAGAAGGCGCTCTCCTATATCGAGCCCGTCGTCAAGGCGCTTGCCGCGGCGCACGAGGTCGGCCTCGTCCACTGCGACGTCAAGCCCGAGAACGTCATCATCTCCGACCGCGGCGTCGTGAAGGTCGCCGACTTCGGCCTGGCGAAGGC
>PMLO01000086.1:14745-19256 GCA_003158895.1 Propionibacteriaceae bacterium | reverse complement strand
GGGCGCGCGACGTCCCGCTCGGACGTGTACTCGGCGGGTGTCGTCCTGTTCGAGCTGCTCACCGGCCGCAAGCCGCACACCGGCGAGACGCCCATCCAGGTGGCGTACGCGCACGTCCACGCCGACGTCCCCGCGCCGTCCTCTCTCGGCCGCCACAAGGTCGCCATCCCGGACTACGTCGACGCTCTCGTCGCCGCCTGCACCCGCCGGAACCCGGCCGAGCGTCCGGTCGACGGGCACGCGATGCACCTGCGCGTCGCCCGCGCTCGCAAGGCGCTGCTGCGCGGCCTCGACGACGATCCACTGCTCGCGGAGCGGCTCGGCGCCGGCCCTGGGGCCGACATCTCCGATCCCGCACCGGCATCGCCCGTGAGCCCCGTACGTCCCGACGCCCGTACCGTGCTGATCCGTACGAAGACGCCCACGGAACCATCCTCGTGGCGCTTCGTGCCGCGGGCGGAGATGAGCGAGAAGCGGCTACAGGCCTCGACCCCTATGTCCCCGATGGACATCGACGCCCGCACACCTCAGGGATCGCGGACGTCGTCGGTGCGGCCTCTCGTGCGTGTGTCCCAGACCAAGGTCCACCGTCGGCGCCGCGGGCTCGTGGCGCTGGTCCTGCTGCTGCTCGTGGGACTGGTCGGCGGCGGCGGCGCGTACTACTACTTCGCCGAGGCCCGCTGGACGACGACGCCCAACCTCGACGCCATGACCGAGCAGGACGCTCGGGCCGCGTTGGTGACGGCCGTGCTCGGCGTCAACGTGACCAGGGAGTACTCCGAGACGGTCTCGGCCAGCCACGTGATTCGTACGGATCCGATCGGCGGCGCCCGCATCCTCCGCGACGGCACCGTCACGATGGTCGTCTCACAAGGCCCGGAGCGGTTCGACGCCCCCACGATCGTCGGCCTCGCCCGAGCAGACGCCGTCGCGGCGCTGACGAGGCTCACCCTTGCCGTCGGCACGGTCACCGAGGCGTACGACGAGACCGTACCCGTCGGCACCGTCGTGTCCTCGGCCGTCGAACCCGGCACCCAGCTCAAGCGCGGTGCGACCGTGGACTTCGTGGTCTCCAAGGGTCCGAAGCCGATCGACATCGCCTCGTACGAGGGGAAGTCCGCCGACCAGGCCACCACGGACCTGCAGGCGCTTGGTTTCGTCGTCACGTCGACCCAGGCCAACTCGGCGACGCTCGCCGCAGGTCTCGTGATCTCCCAGGCACCAAGCTCCGGTCAGGGCAAGAAGGGCGACACGATCGCCCTGGTGGTCTCGAAGGGCCCGGTCATGGTCGCCGTCCCCACCGTGCGCGGCAAGTCGAAGGCGGATGCGACGACCATCCTCCAGGCCGCCGGGTTCCAGGTGACGATCAAGTCCATCGTCTCGGGCGGGATCGCCTTCGGCATCGCGTACGGGACCGATCCTGGGGCGGGCACGTTGGTCGCCCAGGGGTCGACGATCTCGATGCTCGTCGGCTGAGGGTTCATGTCGCAACCGCCCACTCCGTCTCCGCTGGACGGGTTGCGCTGCCCCCCATTCGGCCTGGGGTTCGAGCGGACGATCGCGGATCACCAGCGGGGTGTCACCTCGACGGGCATCCCGTACCAGGGCTTCGACTACGCCTCGACGATGTACGACAAGTACGCGGGCGTCGCCACCATGCGGCTCGCGATGTGCCTCCCTGCGTTCTTCGTCTCCCTGCCCGAGAACCCCCGTGCCGGGATCGCGGGAGTCCAGGTTCCCAACCGGGCCGGGCTGCTGGTCGTCGCCGACAGCCTGGCGTACGGCCAGGCGGTGCTCGACGGTTCGCTCGTGGAGATCCGGGAGTTCGCCCGCCGTCGAGCCCTCGACCTCGCGATCGACGGGGACTCACTGACCGCGATCCAGGTACCTCTCGGCTCCGACGGTCTACGCGCGTACTGCGAGGACATGGCGATGGTCGCGCAGACCATCAGCAGCAACGAGACGCTGCGACGGTTCACGATCCCCCGTGAGCCCGGCCAGGGCTTCTACGGCTACCCGGGGGCCCTCTACGTCGAGCGCGACGACCGGCTCCTGGCCGATTCACCCATCACGCTCAACGGCCACGACCATCGGGCGATCAACGTGATCGCCATGGCTCCGCGGCAGGGGCTCCAGGCCGTCGGGTTCACGCACTGGTACCGGACGACCTCCAGCGACTCAGACGGGAACGCCACCACCACGACGCACCAGGAGCACCTTGTCTCCCTGCGGCTGCCCTTCGCCTTCGGGCGGATCGGCGTCGACTGGCGAGGGCTGGGAGACCCCATCATGCTGTTCGCTCCCGCGTTCGAGAAGAACCACCAGGTGTCCGCGGACGACAGCGAGTTCGGCGGCGATGTCGTACGACCCATGATCGACTGGCTATCGGTGATGGAACCGCCCAGCTTCGCCATCCAGGGATCGGGGATGTGGTTCTCGCTGGGGACCGTCCCCAGCCCGCAGACCACGCAGTGGTGCGCGGCGTTCGCCCTGGAGTTCTTCGACCATGTCGTCACCGCGGTGTGGCAGAGGCTGGGATACCCCTCCAACCCGATGACGCTCGACCTGCGCTGACCGACGAACGCCGGGGCCCAAGCCCACACTGGGTCGGTCCCCGGCGACGCTGTCGTACGGGCTACTCGTTCGGCTGACGGACTCCGATCGTGAGCAGCAGGTTCGCGTACAGCCTCTGGTCACCGGTGGCGACCACGCAGCACACGTCGTCGGACTTCGCTTCGTCATAGAAGTCGAATCTCGGTACCTCGGTGAACGGGATCCCCGGCAACTGCGCGCGGTAGCCGTCGTGGGCCGGGATGTGGGTCGGCGCGTCGGGTCCCGGGCTCGGGATCATGATGGCCGCCGACTCGATCGGTACGGTCTGCTTGAGCACCCCGAGCACGTCGTCGACGGTGAGCAGTCCCGGCGCGAGGTTGAGCGCGATCCGTTCGGCCCGCGGGCTCACCCACACGGAGTGCGGGTAGTTGCCATCGGCCAGCAGGATCTTCGCCCCGTGCCCGGCGCCGCCGATCGCGCGGAGCAGCTCCGGATGGGTCATCGGTCCGTACAGCACGTCACAGCCCCTTCAGCACGTCGCCGCACAGGTGTATCTGCAGGCCCATGCGAGAGAACATCGCAGCCTTCGCGACCAGCGCCTTGTCGGCGGTCTCCGCATCCGGCGCGTACACGACGTTGAGGTGGTTGGCCTTGTGGCGAGCCATGAGCTGGTCGCGCGAGACGCCGTGGAGGATGGCGTTCATGATCGGCCACTCCGGGTTGGTCGCATCGAGCCGGCGCTTCACCTCAGCCTCAGGCATCTCGATGCAGGTGCCGCGTCCCAGGTCGACGTGGACGGCGCCATCCATCTGGAAGACACGGCTCCACACGATCTCGCCCGGCTTCGAGACGCCGGCCAGCGTGCCGCCGCCCAGCGGGAAGAAGTAGTACGACTGACGGTAGCTGTGGGCGTTCTGGTAGCCGCCGAGGTGAGATGCGGGCACCGAGCCGGAGATCTCCAGGACCCAGACGAAGTCGCCGTCCCACTCGTCGCCCCAGCGGACGTCATGCAGCGTGGTCGCCGGGTCGAGGCCCATCGCGGTCCACACCCGGTTGGTGACCAGCGCGTCGATGGCGACACCCTCGTCGACCTCGTTGAAGTGAGGGATCGCGACCCCTGCGTACAGCTCGTGACGGCTGTCCCGCGCGTACACGGGCGGCCGATCGACGTTGTTGAGCAGCCCCTCGGCGAGGTCGGAGGCGGGGACGAGGTCCTTGAGGCCCTGCTGGTACTGGATGCCGACGACGTCGGCGCCGAAGTCGTTGGCGATGCGTACGGCGGCGATGTACATCTTGAACTGGCTCGCCAGCTGGGTGTCTGTGAGGGACTCCTTCCAGTCGCCGTCGTTGTCGACGTGGAACGTCATGCCGGCCTCGTCGAGCCAGCGGCGTACGGCGTCGGCCTCCTCGTCGGTGACCTTGTTCATCTCGGCGACCAGCGCCGACTGGCTGAGACGCTCCTTGTAGATGCCGTACGGGTTGATGAGCTCGTCGTCGAAGATCGCGTTGTACATGCCCATGCAGCCCTCGTCGAAGACCGCGAGGATCGCCTTGTTCCTTTGCAGCTCGTCGGCGAGCGCGACGCCGAGCGCCTTCTCGTCCGAGTCGGGCAGCGTCGGCAGGTCCCGTACGTGCGACTGGTCGTGCACGATCTCGCCCGTCGCGAGCCACGTCTTGAGCTGGTCGATGGCCCAGTCGTCGGTGAAGTCCTTGCTCCACAACGACGAGTGCGCGATCCCGGCCTTCGTCATCGAGGCGGTGAGGTTGAGCAGGCCGACGAGGCCCGGGAAGTCGCCGGCGAAGTTCGCGACGACGAGGATCGGGCCGGTGTGGTCGCGCAGGCCGGAGAGGACATGGTGGCTGTACTGCCAGACGGCCTCGACGACCACGAGCGGCGCATCCAGCGGGATCGAGGCGAAGATGTCCATGCCTCGACGCTGGTTGTCGATGAACCCGTG
>PMLO01000086.1:4665-14729 GCA_003158895.1 Propionibacteriaceae bacterium | reverse complement strand
CCGGCCTCGTTGCCAGAGTGGGGAATGCGTACGTCATCGGGGAACTCCTTCTCTTGTTGTTCGGGTCATAGTGGTCGCCGTTCTCACGGTGTCATGGCGAAGGCGTGCTGGTCGTGGGTGACGACGGTGGCGACGACCTCGCGCCGCGGGGGTCCGGAGTATCCCCGGATGCGTTCGAGGAGCATCTCGGCCGCTCGCGTGCCGAGTTCTCGCGCGGGCAGGTGCGTCACCACGAGACCGCGGGGGATGTACAGGGTCAGCGGCAGCTCACCGAGCGACACCACGCCGAACTCCGTGAGGTCCTTGCCGACCGTGACCAGGTGGCGCACGGCACCCACCGCCAGTCGGTTGTTGGCCGCGAAGATCGCGTCCGGAGGCTGAGAGAGCTTCGAGAGCTCCTCGGTCGCGCTGTCGCCGCCATCCATCGTGTAGGGGACACGGATGCACAGCTCGTCGGGGGGCAGCGTGCCGAGACGCTTCAGCCACGCCTTCTTCCAGCCCTCGACCCGCAGGTCGGCCGTCATCACGTGCGTGGGTCCGGAGATGCACGCAACGCGGACGAATCCGAGGTCGAAGAGGCGCTCGGTCGCGTCCTCGGCGCCGGCGACGTTGTCCGCGACCACGACATCGACCTGGCTCTGCGGGGCGTCGCGGTCGATCGCCACGACGGGCACGCCTCTGCTGACAGGTAGCGAGTAGTCGGCCTCGTCGCTCGTCGGCGCGACGATGATGCCCGCGACGTCGCCGATGGCGGCAGCCACGAGCTCTGCCTCGAGCTGGGGGTTCTCGTCGGTGTTGCCGAGCATCACGGAGTAGCCGGCGGCCCGCGCGATGTCTGTCACGCCACGGGTCAGGGCCGTGAAGAACGAGTTCTCGATGTCGGGGATGAGGACGGCGATGATCTGCGAGCTGCCCATCCGCAGCCGACGCGCGTTGCCGTTCGGTACGAACCCGAGCGCGGCGGCTGCCGCTCGTACCGCCTCCGCCTTCGCGGTCGAGACCTTGGTCCCGTTGAACACCCGGGACACTGTCGCCGTGCTGACGCCGGCGCGTTCGGCCACGTCGTAGATGGTCGTCATGCGGTCGCCCCCTCGAACCAGGGTGCGGCGGCCAGGTAAGCGGCCACGAAGCGTTCCTTGTGATCCTGGTACTCGTCCACGCGGGCCGATGGCAGAACCTCGCGCTCGACTGTGGAGAGACGAGGGGCCGCGGAGAACTCCAGCTCGCCCAGCCCTACGAGCCCGGTGATCGCGACGCCGAGGCTGGTCGCGCCCGCAGTGACGGAACGGCGTCGTACAGGATGGTTCCAGATGTCTGCGAACAACTGAAGCCAGCCGTCGCTGGCCGCTCCCCCGCCCACGATGTCGACATGCTCGTCCGGCATGACGAGCGGCTCCATGCACAGCGCCAGCCCGAATGCCACGCCCTCGAGCGTGGCCCGGACCATCTCGGCGCGGCCGTGATGACGACGCAGGCCGGCCATGACACCGGTGGCGAGCGGGTTCCACCAGGGACTGCGCTCGCCGGTGAGGTACGGCAGGAAGAACAGCCCGGTCGAGGCCGCTTCGGCAGCAAGCCCCTCTGCCACCAGATCGGCCACAGATGTACTGGGGGCGATGGCGTCGCGGAGCCACTCCAGCGTGCCGGCGCCGGCCTGCGTCGTCGCGGTCGGGACGAACGCGCCCGGCACGACATGTGCCAACGTGAACGAGCGCCGCAGCGGGTCGAGGACAGGTCGTACGGTTGTCCGCGAGTACCAGGCGGACGTTCCAAGACAGACATAGCCGGGGGTTTCGGGGGTGACGCAGCCCGAGCCCGCAGCAGCCATGGGCCCGTCGCCACCGCCCGCGACGACCACCGTGGCCGTTGTCAGACCGAGCTCCGCGGCCGCGCTACGGGTGAGCGGCCCGAGCACCTCGGTGCTCTCGACGACGAGGGGCATGAGACGGGAGTCGACGCCGCTGGCGGTGATCACCTCGTCGGACCAGCCGCCTGAGGCGAGGTCGTACGCCGCCGTGGAGGAGGCGTCGGTGACGTCAGTCGCGATGATGCCCGTGAGCCGGGCGTTGATGTAGTCCTTGTGACCGATCGCGCGGTAGGCGCGGGCCACGACGTCGGGCTCGTGGCGCTGCAGCCACATGAGCTTGGGAATGTTGTACGTGGCGGCGAGACGGTTGCCGGTGATCCGGTACGCCTCCTCGTCACCGAACGCGGCGCTGAGCTCGTCGGCCTCAACGGCCGCACGTTGGTCGGCCCAGATCATTGCTGGGCGCAGGGGTTGGCCGGTGTGGTCCACCAGAACGACGCACATCATCGTGCCGCCGACACAGATGCCGGTCACGGCGGACGGGGACGTCCCGGTATCCACAAGGAGCTGGCGGGTGGCCTCACAGACCGCTCGCCACCAGTCCTCGGGGTTCTGCTCGGCCTCGGCCCTCGTGCCGTACGCGGTGGCGTACGACACGGTGGCCGAGCCGAGCACTGTTCCATCGAGTGCGTGCAGCGATGCTTTGTCACCTGTTGTTCCCAGGTCATGAGCAATCAGCACGGCAGCCTCCGGAGTCGATGGTGGAGTGCGAACGCCCGCCCCCCACCGATCATTTTGTCAGTCGTACAGAACAGCAGCGATCTTCGGATCGGTGATGTTCGTCTTGTCGTACCAGTAGAAGCCAGTGTCGATCGTCTTGGGCTGAGACGTGCCCGCGATTGCCTTCATGGCGGCGTCAACGGTTGCGGCACCCATGCCCACGGGGTTCTGGGTGATCGCGCCGGCCATCAGGCCGGACGTGATGGCGTCCTTCTGGTCCTTGCCGGAGTCGAAGCCGACGATGGCGAGGCCGGTCTTGCTGAGCTCCTGGACACCCTTGACGATACCGATGGCCGAGCCCTCGTTGGAGCCGAAGATGCCCTTGAGGTCCGGGTTGGCAAGGATGATCGACTTGGTGATGTCAGCCGACTTTGCCTGGTCGCCGCCGCCGTACTGAGGATCCAGCAGGGTGACGTTCGGGCAGTTGGCCTTGATGCCGGCGATGAAGCCGTCACGACGGTCGATGCCGCTCCGGGAGGTCTGGTCGTGGACGACCATGGCGACCTTCCCGGCGTTGCCGATGAGTGCGCACATGTGTTTGGCGCCCTCAGCTGCGGCAGCCTTGTTGTCCGTCGACGCGGTGGTGACGGGGATGTCGGAGTCGACACCGGAGTCGAACGCGATGAGCGGGATCTTCTGGGACTGGATCTGGGCCAGCTGGGAGGCGGCCGCCTTGCTGTCGAGAGCGGCGAACGCGATCGCGTCCGGCTTCTTGGCGATGGCGTTGGTGAGCATGGTGATCTGGGACTCGACCTCGGTCTCACTGGCGGGGCCCTCGAACGTGACCCGTGCGCCAACCTTGGCCGCCTCGTCCTCCGCGCCCTTCTTGACTGCCTGCCAGAACTGGTGCTGGAAGCCCTTGCTCACGATGGCGATGTACTTCTGACCGCCTGCTGAACCGCCACTCGCGGCACCTGACGACGCCGGCGAACCGGTGTTGCCCGTTGAGCAGGCCGCTAGTGCCATCGCGGCGGCAACCGCTGTTACCGCGATGACCTTCGACGCTGAACGCATTGCTTGTCCTTTCGATTGGTGGTGCTGGTGTTTCGTTGGGTGTTTCGGTTCAGGTGGCGGAGCCGCGACGAGCGCGCAGCTGGTCCGCGTAGACGGCGAGCAGGATCACGATGCCGAGGATGACGTCGCGCCACTCCTGGGGCACCGAGATGATCTGCAGGCCGTTGTTGAGGACGGCGATGATGAGAGCGCCGATCAGCGTGCCCACGATCGAGCCTTTGCCTCCGGAGAGCGACGTTCCTCCGATCACGACGGCCGCGATCGCCTGGAGCTCGTACCCCTGACCGCCCGTCGGCTGTGCGTCCCCGAGTCGAGCGGAGATCATCACGCCTGCCAGACCGGTGAACAGACCGGCGACGGCATAGATGACGATGAGCCACTTCTTGACGTTGACGCCGGACAGAGCCGTCGCCTCCTCGTTGGAGCCGATCGCGAGGTCGTACCGGCCGAGGAGCGTGCGGTTGAGGAGGACCGTCGCGATGATCGCCGCGACGGCGAACACGATGACGGCGTTCGGGAAGTTGCGCGGCAGCGGTACCCCGGGAAGGAGGTTGTCGCCGATCAGCGTCCCCGTGGAGATCTGCTGGTAGCCGGTGGGGAAGTAGATGGGAGCTTCCTTGGACACGACGAGCGCCAGGCCGCCGGCGATGAGCATCATCGCGAGCGTGGCGATGAATGGGGGCAGCTTGTTGACCGCAACATTGAAGCCGTTGACGGCGCCGAGCAGGCCGCCGAAGAGGATCGCCATGGGCACGCCGAGAGCGATCGGAATGTGCCAGTTCGTGATGAACGTGGCCGACATCACGCCGCAGAAGATCATGCCGGTACCGACCGAGAGATCGATGCCGCCGGTAATGATGACGAGCGTCGCGCCGAGCGCGAGGATGCCCACGACGACCGCCGAGAACAGGATGTTCGTCACGTTGCTGTAGCTGGGGAAGATCTGCGGGCTCGCGATCGCGAAGACGATGAAGAGGATGGCCAGTCCTCCGAACGCGAGCAGCTGCTGGAGGCGCTGCCGGATCGCCTGGCCGCGGCTCGTCGCTGTCGCCGCTAGCGCCTCCGCAGCAACTGATGCCGCGGGCCCATCAGACTTGGGTGCGGTGGTGGTCTGGGTGGGGTCGTACGTCATCGTGCGTCCTCCTCGTGGTGGTCGGCTCCCGCGGCCGCCAAGGGGCCGCCATCGGGGTGGGTGGCTAGAGCAATGATCGATTCCTGGCTCGCGTCTGCGGCGGCGAGCACGGCCGTGATGCGACCCTCAGCCATGACGACGATGCGGTGGCTGAGCCGGAGAACCTCCGGCAGTTCGGAGCTGATCATGATGATCGACTTGCCTTCGGAGGCGAGCCGGTTGAGCAGGTGGTAGATCTCGTCCTTGGCACCGATGTCGATACCGCGGGTGGGTTCATCGAAGATCAGCACGTCGCTGTTCTTGACCAACCAGCGAGCGATCACGACCTTCTGCTGGTTGCCGCCCGACAGGTTCTTGGCCAGCTGGGCCACGCTCGGCGTCTTGATACGCAGCGCCACGCGCTGCTCGCCCGCCACCTTGGCGATCGCACGGTCGTTGACGAACCCGAACCGGGAGAACTGATCCGCCAGCGACGAGATCGCGATGTTGCTGGCGACGGCCTGGCCGAGCATGAGGCCGTACTTCTTGCGGTCCTCGGACAAGTAGCCGATGCCCTGCTTGGCGGCTTCCGCGGCGTTGTGGGGGTTGACGATCTTGCCGCGCAGCCGGATGGTTCCCGAGGTCCGAGGGTCAGCACCGACGATGGCCCGAGCGACTTCCGTACGTCCCGCTCCCATGAGGCCGGCGAAGCCGAGGATCTCCCCCTCGTACAGGTCGAAGCTCACGTCCTGGAGCAGCTCTTTGGTCGAGAGGTTCTCGACGGTCAGGAGCACGGGTCGATCGGTGCGTACGTTCTCGGGGCGGGCGCTGGTGTCGATGGCCCGACCGACCATGCGCGAGATCACCTGGTCGAGAGTGGCCTCGGCCATGTTCAGCGTGTCGATGTACTCGCCGTCGCGGATGACCGTGACCCGGTCCGCGATGCGCTTGAGCTCGGGCATCCGGTGGGAGATGTAGACGACGCCGGTCTGCGGCGTGATGAAGCGGCGGATGAGATCGTGCAGGGTATCGACCTCGGCGTCGTTGAGGGCGGCGGTGGGCTCGTCCATGATGAGCACCCGCGCGTTGTACGAGAGTGCCTTGGCGATCTCGACCATCTGCTGCTTGGCCACGGTGAGGCTGTGGACCTTGGCACTCGGGTCGAGCGGCAGGCCGAGACGGTCGATGAGCTCGCGCGCCTGTGCCTCGAGCTCCTTCGGCTTGGTGAAGAAGCCGCCGGTGAGAGGCTCGCGGCCGATGAAGATGTTCTGCGCGACCGTGAGGTCGGGCATGAGGTTGAACTCCTGGTGGATGATCGCGAGACCGCGTTCCTGCGCCTCTTTCGGGTTCTTGACCGAAAGGGGCTGCCCCTCGAGCCAGAACTGGCCCTCTTCCATCTGGTAGATGCCTGTGAGCAGCTTCATCAGCGTCGACTTGCCGGCGCCGTTCTCGCCGACCAGCGCGAGGACCTCGCCCTTGCGCAGATCGAGCCGCATCCCCGACAGAGCCTTCACGCCAGGGAACGACTTGGTGACGCCTTCAGCCTGCAGCAGCAGGTCTGCGTCGTACGGTCCGGTGAGCGAATCGTTCGCTGGTACTGGCACCGTTGCCTCCCTTCGGGCTGCGTTGCCCGGCTAGGAAATCGATTTCATCTGAAATCGATTTCAGACAATAGACGCATGGGGAGGGCTCCTGTCAACCCGCTGAGGCAGAGTGATGAAATCGTTATCAAACGGCTGTGAGGGATCCCCTGCCAGCGTTGCGGGACGGCCTCGACGGTACGGACTGGGCGGGCGCTCGGACTCAGCTCACCCGACGAGCAACGCCTCGCCGATCGCCGGCGTCAGCAGGCTGGTGACCGTCAGTTCGGGGATGCGGCTGGCGATGAGCGCGCGACCGCGCCCGTTGAGCAGCCCTTCGTGGATGAGGAAGCCCTGAGGCGCTCCCACGGCGCGTACGAAGTCGATGGTCTCCCCCATCGCGGCCCATGGCCCGTACGCGGGGATGGCCACCAGGTCGACGCCCTGCGGCACCTCGGCGAGGCTGTCCCCGGGATGGAACAGCGTGGGTTCGCCGGAGGCAGAGATGACCAGTCCGACGTTGCCGATGCGCGGGATGTCGCGGTGGATGACGGCATGCAGGCCGCCGACCGCGGAGATCGTCACGCCGCCGAGCTCGACCGACGCATCGGCCGCCAGCGGGCGGGCGCCGGTGAGCGGGACCTTACCGACGACCTGCGGCTCCACGTACACGCGGGCCCGTGGATTCGCCGCGAGGAGCGTCGGTACGTGCTCGGGGTCGACGTGGTCCGCGTGCTGGTGGGTGATGAGGACCGCATCCAGGTCGGTGAGCGAGTGCCACTCGCTGGAGAAGTTGCCCGGGTCCAGCAGAAGCCGCTGGCCGGCGACCTCGACGAGTACAGCCGAATGTCCCAAGTGCGTGATCCGCATGCCTCCACCCTGCCACGAAAGGCGAAGGGAGGCACCAGCGACAGCCAGTGCGGTTCAGGCGAGCAGTGCGCCCAGAATCCGGCCCGCCTGTACGCAGTCGTCATGGCTCACGTCGAGGTGGGTGACGGCCCGTACCTGGTGGGCGCCCACGGCCGAGATAGACAGACCGGAGTCACGGGCCGCGGCCACCACGTCGGCGGCCGTCTTGGCGCCGGTGCCGATCACCACGATGTTGGTCTCGACGTCCTCGACGCTGACCGCCTCCGGCGCGGCATCGGCGACCGCCTCCGCGAGTGACCGTGCCGCGGCGTGATCGTCGGCGAGACGGTCGATGTTGTGGTCCAGCGCGTACAACCCCGCGGCAGCGAGGATCCCCGCTTGGCGCCAGCCGCCGCCCAGCCGCTTGCGCTGGATCCGGGCCCGCGCAATGTTCTCGGCCGAGCTCACCAGCACCGACCCCACCGGCGCCCCGAGCCCCTTGGACAGGCAGAGCGTCACGGTGTCGGCCAGCGACCCGTAGTCGGCGAACGACACCCCGGACGCCACGTGCGCGTTGGCGAGGCGGGCGCCGTCGAGGTGAATCGAGACTCCCTGCGCGGTGCAGCGCTGCCGCAGCTCGTTCAACGCCTCGATCGGCTGGACGGTACCGCCCCCGAAGTTGTGCGTGTTCTCGACCTCGACCACCGAGGTCTCGGTGAGGAAGGGGCCGGTCCCGATCGACAGCATGCTGGTCACAGTGTCGGGATCGATCCGGCCGCGTACGGACGGGAACGTCCGTGTCGTCACGCCGTGCAGCGACGCGTGCGCGGCCATCTCGGCCCGCACGATGTGAGCCTGCGCATCGCACAGCACCTCCGTACCCGGCTTGGTGAGCAGCCAGATGCCCAGCAGGTTGCACAGGCTGCCGGTCGCGCAGAAGAGGCCGGCCTCGTGCCCGAGCAGCTCGGCGACCCGCCGTTCGAGCGCGACGATGGTGGGGTCCTCGCCGTACACGTCGTCGCCGACCTCGGCGGCGGCCATGGCCTCCCGCATCGCCTGGTTCGGACGCGTGAGGGTGTCACTGCGGAGATCGATCACGAAAGTTCCTTGTCAGAAGTCCATCGGGGAGAAGGCCTGTACGGAGTTGCGCCGGCGCAGGGCACCGGCGCCGAGCCGGTCCGCCACGAGGAAGGCCAGCTCGAGCGACTGCTGGCGGTTGAGGCGCGGGTCGCACACCGTCTCGTACCGGTCGGCCAGCTGCGCCTCGCTCACGTCGACGGTGCCGCCGACGCACTCGGTGACATCGTCACCCGTGAGCTCGAAGTGGACGCCGCCCGGCCATGTACCGAGCGCCTCATGCACGTCGAAGAAGCCGTTGAGCTCGGACACGACGTCGTCGAACGAACGGGTCTTGTAGCCGGTGGACGAGCTGTACGTGTTGCCGTGCATGGGGTCGCAGAGCCACGCGACCTTGCGCTCGGCGGCGGTGACGGCCTCGATGATCGGCGGCAGCGCATCGCGGACCTTGTCCTTGCCCATGCGGGTGATGAACGTGAGGCGGCCGGGCTCGCGGTCGGGGTCGATCCGGTCCGCGATCGCAAGGACCTCCGCGGGCGTGACGGACGGTCCGAGCTTCACGCCGATCGGGTTGCGGAGCTTGCGGATGAGCTCGACGTGCGCGCCGTCGAGAGCACGGGTGCGCTCGCCGATCCAGATGAAGTGGCCGCCGACGTCGTACGGAAGGCCGGTGCGCGAGTCGATCCGCGTCAGCGCGTGCTCGTAGTCGAGCAGCAGCGCCTCGTGGCTCGCGTAGAAGTCGACCGTGCTGATCGCCTTGTCGTCGACGCCGCAGGCGACCATGAACGCGAGCGCCCGGTCGATCTCGTTGGTGAGCTCCTCGTAGCGGGCGGACACGTTGAGGTGGCGGACGAAGTCGGAGTTCCACGAGTGCATGCTGCGCAGGTCGGCGAAACCACCCTTGACGAACGCGCGGACGAGGTTGAGCGTCGCGGCGGACGCGTTGTACACGCCGAGCAGACGCCCCGGGTCCGGCTCGCGGGACTCCGGCGTGAAGTCGTAGCCGTTGACGGCGTCGCCACGGTACGCGGGCAGCTCGATCCCGTTCCGTACCTCCGTGTCGGACGAGCGTGGCTTGGCGAACTGGCCGGCGATGCGACCGATCTTCACGACCGGCACCTGCGCGGCGTACGTCATGACGACCGCCATGCTGAGCAACACCCTCAAGCGCCCACGGATCGAGGCCGCGTTCACGCCGTCGAACGTCTCCGCGCAGTCGCCGCCCTGGAGGATGAACGCGTTTCCGTCCGCCACCGTCGCGATCTGCGCCCTCAGCTCGTCGCACTCTCCGGCGAACACCAGTGGTGGCAGCCGCCGCAGCGACGTGAGCACCTCAGCCAGGTACGCCTGATCCCGATACACGGGCTGCTGCACCGGGTGCAGGGCATGCAACGCGTCGAGTGCGGGAATCTGGTCGGTCACGGTTGTTCAGGCTACCGGTGTGGCGCGATTGACGCTCGCCCGTTGCGACCCCTGGTCATTTCGTGCCCTCGGCGCCTGGCCACGTCCCCCAACGGACGAGGGGCCAGGAACTGCAGTGACAGCGGTACGCCCTCGGCGGGTCGTGACTCCTCGACATGGCTACGAAGAAGGGGCCGAACCCGAGGAGCCACCAACTGCTCCTGCATCACTTCAGCATCGGCGCGTCCGTGACCCCTCGACCAATCGCGCCCGACGTCACCGATCGAGGAGCCAATAGGAGCTCGTGCATCACTGCAGCACCCGCGTGTCGTGACCCCTCAACGCTTGTGCGAGTGGTCCCGTCGCCGTGAGCGAGCAACGCCAACGACATCACGGCTCCACGGCGGCAACCAGGCTAGTGGGCCTCGCCGGAGTAGCCCTGCTC
>PMLO01000086.1:0-4659 GCA_003158895.1 Propionibacteriaceae bacterium | reverse complement strand
CCCTTGGCGACCCGGCGCAGCACCTCGGTCTCGCGGGTCGTGAGGATCGGGCCCTCGTCGTTGTGCTTGGCCGCGTCGGTCACCATGCGGCGGAACTCGCCGAGCACAAGACCGGCCAGGCCAGGGGTGAAGACGGCATCGCCGTCGGCGGTACGTCGTACGCCCTCGAGCAGCTCCTCAGGAGTCGCCGACTTCACGAGGTAGCCCTTGGCCCCGGCCTTGATCGCCCGCAGCACGTCGTCGCGCTCCCCCGAGGCCGAGATCACCAGCACGTGCATGTCGGGAAACTCGTGCAGCAGGATCTCCGTACAGGTCGCTCCGTCCGGTGCGGGGATCTGCAGGTCCATGACCAGGACGTCGGGACGGGTGGCCCTGGCCCGGCGCAACGCCTCGTCGCCGGTGGAGGCGGTCGCGACGATCCGGAACCCCGCGGCCTCGAGGTCGCCCGACATCGCATCGATCCACACCGGGTGGTCGTCGACCAACATCACCCGCGGGCCGTCAGGCTCGGTCATGAGCACTCCTCGTGTTGTCCCTACTGGACCGGAATCCGCAGCTCCCAGTCAACTCCCCGGCCCGGCGCGGCGCGTACGACCGCCTGCCCGCCGAGGTCGCGGATCCGTCCGAGCACCGAGTCGCGGACCCCGATGTGGCCGCGGTCCCCGGCTTTGGTGATGTCCTCCGCCTTCGCGCCGACCCCGTTGTCGCGCAGGGAGATGATGAGCTCGCGGCCCTCGTGCTCGAGCAGGACCCATGCCCGCGCGGCAGGTCCGGCGTGCTTGGCGACGTTGGCGAGGATCTCAGTCACGACGGCGTCGATCTCGAGCGCTTCACGGCTCGACACCATGACGCGCTCGGCCATCGCGGAGACCGTGACGGTACTGCTCTCGTGGCGATCGAGGACCGAGGTGATGTCCACCTGGTCCGAGGCCGGCGCCTCGAGCGGGTTGCGGTCGAGCAGCAGTACTCGCAGTCGGCTCTCCTGCTCGCGGGCGAGCGACGCGAGCCGTATCCCGCGCGGCCCGAGGCCCGGGCCTTCTCGCTCGACGAGGGCCAGGACCTGCAGTACGCCGTCGTGGACGATCCTGTTGAGCCGCTCGCGCTCGGCCAAGGACGCCGTTTCCGCGAACGCCCTGTCGCGCTCCCCCACCGACGCCAGCAGCAGGTCGACGAGCACGCCGATCCCCGCGCCCAGCAGGGCGAACACCACGACCCAGCTCCACAACGCCGGCTCCCATGACGGGGTGACCACGACGAGGATCCCTCCGACGACGCCACCGGCGATGGCTCCAGGGATCACGCCGTACGCCATGGCCACCACCAGGGGTGCGCAGATCGCCCAGTACGCCGGAAGCGCCAGGTAGTCGCTGGCGAAGACCGATGTGCCGAGGATGGGCCCCGACAGCCCCATCAGGGCGAGCGAGACGATGAGATCGGCGACGATGAACGTTCGGCGGCGAGACGCTGGACGCGCGTACGCGATGGCGGCCAGGGCCGTCCACGTCACCATCCAGATCAGCGCCGCCACCAGGAGTCCGCGATGCGCGGCTTCGTGCCAGCGGAGCGCGTTCACCAGGAGTGCGTGAACGCACAGCGCGATCCGCAGCCAGTTGACGACCCTGAGCAGTGGACGCAGCAGGACCTGGGAGGCCGCCGAGTCCTTCCGCGAGATCCACACCGGCGCAGCCGGCATCACGAGGTCTCGGGCTCAGCGCTGGGGATCTGGGCGCGTGCCGAGTTGCTGTACACGGGCACGTACTCCTGGCCGGTGATCTCCTGGATGGCCACCATGACGGCGTCGGTGACCTCGCGGTACACGGATCCTTCCGTGGAGCCGAAGTGCTCTGAGAAGTCCAGAGGCTTGCCGATGCGGATCCCAGGACGCCTCATGAGCGGGATGCCGAACGGGCCGCGNNCGGTACAAGCGGCCGTCGTGCGACCTCGTACCCTCGGGGAAGATCCCAACCACGCCACCGTTGTTGAGGACCTCGTAGATCGGACGCAAGCCGTCGGCGCTCGCCCGGCCTCCGGAGCGGTCCATGGGCACCTGGCCGACCCCCTTGAGGAACCAGCCGAGCACGCGGCCCCAGCCCGGCATGTGGAAGAGCTCCGCCTTCGCGGGGAACGTCATCGGGCGCCTGATCATCGCCGGCAGCAGGAACGTGTCCCCTGCGGACAGGTGGTTGCCCGCGAGGATGACGCCGCCCGTCTCGGGGATGTTCTCCTCGCCCTCCACCCAGGGCCGGAATGCCAACACGCACACGGGCCTGACCAGGAGGTACTTGAACAGCTCGTACAGCAACCTGGGCCCTTTCACTGGTCTCGCCAGGACTGTAGCGCCCGGGGAGCCGCCGAACGGGTCTACCGCGCCTACGATTGAGCTCGTGACCACCACCGCAGGCCTCCGCGAGGGGGCAGAGCCGTTCTCCGGCGGCTCCGGCACGATCGGCATCCTCCTGATCCACGGCTTCACGGGCAGCCCGCGCTCTCTGCGTCCCTGGGCGGACGACCTCGTGGCGCGCGGCTATCGCGTCGAACTCCCACTGCTCCCCGGGCACGGCACCCGATGGGAGGACATGGACCGGGTCGAGTGGACCGATTGGTACGCAGAAGTCGAGCGCGCGTACGACGCGCTGGCCGCCGAGACCGACCAGGTCTTCGTCGGGGCACTGTCGATGGGCGGGTCGCTCGCCCTCGAACTCGGCGCCCATCGCCCCGTCACCGGCCTGATCCTGGTCAACCCGTCGGTGAGGACGAACGACAAGCGTTTCCTTGTCCTGCCACTGCTCTCCCGCGTTATGCGGTCCATCCCGGCTATCGGCAACGACATCGCCCAGCCGGGTGGCGACGAAGGCGCGTACGACCGCACCCCGCTCAAGGGCGTCGTCCAGCTCACCAAGCTGTGGCGCGCGGTGCAGGGCGACCTCGGCAAGGTCACCGCGCCGGTGCTGATGTTCCGTTCTCAGACCGACCACGTGGTCGACCCGTCATCGGCGGCCACGATCATCCGCGACATCGGCTCCCACGATGTCCGCGAAGTCATGCTCGAGCGGAGTTACCACGTCGCCACCCTCGACTACGACGCGCAGGAGATCTTCGCGGGCTGTGCCGGCTTCATCGCCTCGCTCGTCGGCGGATGACCGACAACATCGACGACGAGTTCCGCCAGATCGTCGCGTCGCAGCTCGCCGACCTCGATGAGGAGTCGATCGACGACTTCGACGTGGAACCACCACCGCCCGTACCGCCTCTACCGCCGCCCAGGGTCTCGTACGAGCTGACCTCGCCGCGGTCCTGGAGCCCCGGTCCGGAGATCGACGACTTCGTCCCTCCGCCTCCGCTTCCACCAGCGAAGAGCCCGTCGGCGGTCGCCTGGGCGGGCATCTCCTCGATCGCCGCGGGAGTCATTCTTCTGGGCGGCGTGATCCTCGGATGGCTCGCAGCGTCGTGGGCCACCCCCGTGGGCTTCATCGTCTTGTGCTCAGGGATCCTCGTCCTGTTCACACGGCTGCCGAAGGACCGGGACGCCGGCCCCGACAACGGCGCGAGGGTCTGACCTACTCCGCCAGGAAACCGTCGCGAAGCCTGCGCCGACGAGTGCCCCGGACGCGGGTCGTACGGCGCCACGGCCAGAAGGCGGACGCCAGGCCCGGCGGCTCGGAGATCGCGTGCCGCGCGAGGTCGGCGGCACCGATGAGTCCCGCGTCGTTGCGGAAGTGGGCCAGCGCGATCCGAGCGGTGGGGCGATAGCCACGTCCGGTCAGCGACCTCGCGTACGCGTCGATCGCGGGCTTCAGCAGAAGACCACCTGCTTCGCTGACCCCGCCCCCGATGACGAACAGCTCCGGATCGAGCGCCGCGGCGAGGTTGGCCATCCCTTTGCCCAGCCAGGTACCGACATCAGCGATGAGCTCGATGGCCGGGCGGTCGCCGGACAGTGCGAGCGCAGTCACCTCGGGACCGGTGATGCCGTCGGGACCGGCGGCCGCCGCGAGCCCAGCCGCTTGAGGCGAGCCTGCCTGAATGAGGTCGTTCGCCTCGCGGACGAGTGCGTTGCCGGACGCGTACTGCTCCCAGCAGCCCCTGTTCCCGCAGGCGCACCGGTGGCCCTCGGGCACCACAGTCATGTGGCCCCACTCTCCGGCCATCCCGTACGTGCCGCGGAAAACGCGCCCGTCGACGACGAGCGCGCCACCGATGCCCGTACCGAGCGTGATGCAGACCATGACGCCCGCGCCCCGACCCGCGCCGAACCTGTACTCGGCCCAGGCGGCCGCGTTCGCGTCGTTGTCGACGATGACCGGCAGGTCGATGCGTGTACGGAGCCGGTCGCGCAAGGGCTCGTTGCGCCAGGCGAGGTGCGGCGAGAAGCGCACCAGCGCCTGCTCGGTGTCGACCCATCCCGCCGCGCCGATGCCGACAGACGACACCAGGTGGCCGACTCGCAGCTCATGGACGATCTCGACGATCGCGTCCTCGACGCTTTCCGGACTCGATGTCGGCGACGGCAGAGTCATCCGCTCGATCACCTCACCAGAGCGCGTCACGACGCCCGCGGCCACCTTGGTACCGCCGATGTCGACACCGATGCTGAGCATGACGCTGACCCCCGAAATCCGTGCTTCGCCCACACCCTACCGAGCCGCCGTGTGTGCCTAG
>PMLO01000040.1 GCA_003158895.1 Propionibacteriaceae bacterium | reverse complement strand
CCGCGCTTGGTGCCGAACTGCACCTGGCCCTCGGCCAGGGCGAACAGCGTGTCGTCGCCACCGCGGCCGACGTTGTCACCCGGGTGGAAGTGTGTGCCGTGCTGGCGGACGATGATCTCGCCGATGCCAACGGTCTGACCGCCGAAGCGCTTCACGCCGAGCCGTTGGGCGTTGGAGTCACGGCCGTTCTTGGAGGACGATGCGCCCTTTTTGTGTGCCATGTGTCAACCCCTCACTTGATCCCGGTGACCTTGACCTGGGTGTACCGCTGACGGTGCCCCTGGCGCTTCTTGTACCCGGTCTTGTTCTTGAACTTGATGATCTTGATCTTGGGACCCTTGGTCTCACCGATGACCTCAGCGGTCACGGCAACCTTGGTGAGCTTGTCGGCGCTCGTCGTGACGTCATCGCCGTCGACGAGCAGAAGGGGGGTCAGATTGACCACCTCGCCGGCCTTGGCAACGATCTTGTCGATCTCGACGACGTCGCCCACAGCAACCTTGTGCTGGCGTCCGCCACTGCGCACGATCGCGTACACGCCTGACCTACTCTCTTCTTCGTCCATGGTGGAGCCTGCGCGCTGCGCGGCCCCTCAGCTGCCATCCGCCACGACACGTCGGGCAGGGCACCGAGGGGCAATCCTACGTGGCCGGGTTCTTTAGGGTCAAACCCGGCCGGATCCTCATGGGCGCCGACGCCTCCGGTCGCCCCCATCGGCGGGTGCCTGGGTGTCGACCGGCTCGTCGTGACGGTGGTAGCCACGGCCGTGGCATGCCTCGCACGGCTCGGTGAACGCTTCGGCCAGACCCGTACCGATCTTCTTCCGCGTCATCTGCACCAGACCCAGGGACGTGACCTCCGCGACCTGGTGGCGCGTACGGTCACGGCCCAAGCACTCGACGAGACGCCGCAGCAGAAGCTCGCGGTTGTTGGGCAGCACCATGTCGATGAAGTCGATGACGATGATGCCGCCGATGTCGCGGAGCCTCAGCTGCCGGACGATCTCCTCCGCAGCCTCCAGGTTGTTCGCGGTCACGGTCGCCTCGAGGTTGCCACCGGAACCGGTGAACTTGCCCGTGTTGACGTCGATGACGGTCATCGCCTCGGTGCGGTCGATGATGAGCGACCCACCGGACGGGAGGAAAACCTTCCGCTCGAGCGCCTTGGCGATCTGCTCGTCGATGCGGTGCTTGATGAACAGGTCGCCCTCAGACTCGTGGCTCCACTGCTGGACGCGGGCGGCCAGATGCGGGGCGACGTGGTCCACGTACGCGGACACCATGTCGTATGCGTCGTCGGCCTTGCCGTTGCTGTCGATGACGAGCTTGGTGAAGTCCTCGGTGAACAGGTCACGCACGATCCGTACGGTCAGGTCTGGCTCGCCGTAGAGCATCTGCGGCGCGGAGCCCTGCTTGACCTTCTTCTCGATCGCTTCCCACTGCGCCTTGAGCCGGGTGATGTCGCGGACGAGCTCCTCCTCGCTCACACCCTCGGCGGCGGTACGGATGATGACCGAGGCGTCGTCGGCGACGAGGTCGCCGAGGATGTCCTTGAGCCGGTTCCGCTCCTGCTCGGGCAGCTTGCGAGAGATGCCGGACAAGTGGCCGCCCGGCGCGTACACGAGGTAGCGACCAGGAAGCGAGATGTGGGCCGTGAGGCGCGCGCCCTTCGCACCGACGGGGTCCTTCGTGACCTGGACGAGGATCGTCTGCCCGGACGAGAAGACTCTCTCGACCTGGCGGCTCTGACCTTCGTTGCCGAACGCGTCCCAATCGACCTCACCGGCGTACAGCACGGCGTTGCGGCCGCGGCCGATGTCGACGAACGCCGCCTCCATGCTGGGCAGTACGTTCTGCACCTTGCCGAGGTAGACGTTGCCGATCAACGAGGCCGCCGACGCGCGGTCGACGTAGTGTTCGACGAGCACGCCGTCCTCGAGGACCGCGATCTGGCTCAGGTCGTCGGACTGGCGTACGAGCATGATGCGCTCGACCGACTCGCGACGCGCCAGGAACTCAGCCTCGGAGAGGATGGGGGCGCGACGCCGACCGGCCGCCCTGCCCTCACGACGGCGCTGCCTCTTCGCCTCCATGCGCGTGGAGCCTTCGATGCCAGTGACCTCGTCCACCGGTGAACCCGGCCGACGGCGACCACGGGGCTCGCGCACCCGGACGACGACTTCCGTCGGGTCGTCCTCGGCGGCAGCGGTGTCCTCTCCACGACGGCGACGACGACGGCGACGACGGCTGCTCGCTGTGGCGGGCTCGTCGCCCTCCGCGGCCTCGGGCTCGTCTGCGTCGGACTCGGACTCGGACTCCGGCTCGCCATCGGTGGCCTCGTCCGGACCTGCGTCCACGTCGTCCGGACCGCGGCGGCGGCGTCTGCCACCGCGACGCCGGCGACGGCGGCGAAGCGGTGTGTCCTCACCGTCCGCCTCGTCAGCACCGTCCTCGTCGAGGAGCTCTACTTCGTCCTCAGCCTCGGCGTCTCCGAGCGCGAGCGCCTCGTTCTCGTCGGGCTCTTCCTCGGTCGCCTCGTCTTCTTCGACGACGACCTCCGGGTTCGCGAGCGCGGCCGTGATGGCGGCCAGGTCGATGGGAGCCGGTGCCCCGGCGGGACGACTGGCCGCTCGCCGTCGACGGGGGGGACGCGTTCCCTCCAAAGCGACGAGCGCCTTCTCGAGCGCGTTATCAGGAGCGGGCGCCGCCGGCTCCGCGGAGACGACGACCGGCTCGGCCGCCTGCTCATCCGCAACGGGGGCCGGCGCTGCCGTCTTGGCGACTGCCGCCTTGGCGCGCGAACGCCGGGGACGGGCGGACACCGCAGCAGCATCGGAGGTCGTCGTGCTGCCGGGTACATCCCCGGTCTCCTGCTGCGGCGTCACCTCGATGGTCTCCGCGGGGGCCGGGGCAGCGGGGGCCGAAGCGGGAACCGCCACAGCTGGGGCAGAAGCCGCAGCGGGCGGTCCTGCTGGTCGGGACCCCGCCCGGCGGCGTCGAGGCGCCTTCGGCGCGTCCTTCAGTGAATCTGTCGGCGGTACGTCAACCGTGTCATCGAGCATGTCTGCTCCATTCACCGGCACCGGATTCCGGCGCCGGAATCGGCGGCGTGGCTGCGGGAGGGTGTCCGACTGCCACGCACGAAGTCTTCTGGCCCGACGGACGCCACCTCACGGCCGCCGCGGTCAGTCCCCCGAGAGTCCCGGGAGCACGTCGCGGTCACGCTAGAAGCGAGATCCATCATTGGTGGACGTCTGGATGATGTCCTGCCGATCGCCAGTATCGCACAGTCATCAGCATCGATCTGCAGACTCACCCGCGAGCGTCAGACGAGAGGGTCCGTGATCCGGCCGTCCACGAACGGGCCCTGCTCGATCCGCATGATGAGCGGCGGCTGGTCCGTGGCCAGCTCCGGCGCGACGATCCTGATGCCTCGCACCACGTCGTCCGGGCGGACGAGCGGCGTGCCGTGCAGGCTCAGCAAGGACAGTCGTACGCCCTCGATCACGGCCATCTCGACGACCGCTGCCCGCGCGTCGAACGTACGCAGCCCTGACTTGGTCATCCGCGTCACCTCGACCGTCTCGCGGGCGAGGAACTCGTCGACAGCGGCCGCCACGACGCTCGGCTCCCCCTCCACGAGGTCGACCTCCCACCGGGACGCCTGCAGCAGGTCCGTGAGCGACTGCGGCGTCGCCTCGACCACGGCCAGCACGTCGAGGCCCGGCGGCAGTGCCTCATCGAGCGCCGCACGGACCGCCTGCGGGTCGCACACGGCAGCCAGTGCGATCTCGAGGTACTCGGCCTCGGTTGCGGCACCGGTCGACGACGCGTTCGCGTACGAGATCCTCAGGTGCGGGTTGAAGCCCGAGGAGTACGCCATCGGCACCTGGGCCCGTACCAGCGCACGCTCGAATGCCCGGCTGAAGTCACGGTGCGAGGTGAAACGCGC
>PMLO01000183.1:2792-7292 GCA_003158895.1 Propionibacteriaceae bacterium | reverse complement strand
TGCCGCCGTCAGCGTGGTCGATCGTGCCAATGAGAGTGTGGTCCGTGACCTCGGCCGGGCAGTCCGGCATGCTGAACTCGTGATGATCGACGACGGGGCGTGTGAAGACGACGCCGAGCCGTTGTCTTCGGGCTATACATCTGGTGTGACACCGTTCCTGGGTCCCGGGCGACCGAAGGCAGCCGTCATAGTCCTGAATGGAGGTTCGAGCTCAGGTAAGTCGTCTATCGCTCGACGTCTTCAGGACCGGCTCGGCCCGACGTGGCTCACGCTTGGCGTCGATGACCTCATTCGAGCACTGCCAGGCGGAGGCGAACCTGTCGGCGCGGGAGCGTCGATCGACTTTGGGGCAGATGGGTCTGTGACCGTCAATGACGATTTCCGTCGCGCTGAAGTGGCGTGGTACGAGGGGCTCGCCGCAATGGCGCGAACCGGCACTGGGGTGATCATCGACGAGGTTCTGATGGGCGGCAAGTCGTCGCAAGCTCGCCTGGCGGCGACGCTATCCGGACTTTCGGTGACATGGGTTGGTGTGCGTTGCGATCCTGACGTTGCTGCCGCCCGTGAACTCACACGACCCGACCGTGTGGTCGGGATGGCTCGGTTCCAAGCCGAGCGGGTACATGACGGTGTTCAGTACGACCTAGTCGTTGACACCACCGGCAACACCGCCGCCGACTGCGCAACGTTCGTCGCCGCGTTTGTCTTGCGCCACGACAGCTAATCGAACGGCAACACCGAGCTGCGTTTGCTGGCAAACGCCCGGGGGACCACATGTCTTGAGTGAGTCTCACGAACACCGCCATGGACAGCAGCATTGAGAGCGCTCCACCGACCACCTCGACCGAGCGTGGCCAGGCACCGTGCGTATGGCCAGGCACCGTGCGTATATGGAACAAGGAGCGGCGCGCCGCGGACGGCAGCCTCCGGCTCTACAGCCGTGACCTTGTCAAGAGGTCGTGTGGCGGATCGGGCGACTATGAGGGCTGTCGGGAGTCCTTGCCCCATGGCCGGGGCCGGATAGCGTTGGGGTCGTGAGTGGAGAACTGGTCCTGGTCACCGGCGGGTCGGGGTTCGTCGGATCGAACTGCCTCGTCGCGGCGCTGCGCGACGGCTTCAAGGTGCGCACCACCGTGCGCTCGATGGTGCGAGCCGACGAGGTGCGCGCGATGGTCACGACCGGTGGGCAGGATGGCGGTGCCGTCGAGTTCTTAACCGCCGACCTCACCTCGGATGCGGGTTGGCCCGCGGCAGTCGCGGGCGTGGATTACGTGCTGCATGTGGCCTCTCCGTTCCCAGTTGGCGTCCCCAAGGATCCCGACGAGNNTCGTTCGCGGCGATCGGATACGGACACGCGCCGCAGGCCCGACCGTTCACCGAGGACGACTGGACCGACCTGTCAGGCGCGGATCAGGTGGCTGCGTACCCGACCAGCAAGACTCTGGCCGAGCGGGCGGCGTGGGACTTCGTCGCGGAGCATCCCGAGGTCGAACTCGCCACCGTGAACCCAGTGGGTATCTTCGGGCCTGCGCTGGGTGGCGACACCGGCACCTCGCTTGAGATCGTCAAGCGCCTGCTCGGCGGCCTGCCGGGCGTGCCGGACCTCTCGTTCGGCGTCGTCGACGTGCGCGACGTCGCCGACCTGCACCTGCTGGCGATGACCCGCCCCGAGGCTGCCGGCCAACGCTTCCTGGCCACCAGCGGCGACTTCATGAGCATGCTCGAGATGGCCCGCATCCTGCGCACCGGCATCGGCGATCGCGCCCGCAAGGTGCCGACCCGGGTACTGCCGAACGCACTGATTCGCCTTGCCGGTCGGTTCGACTCGGGCATGGCACAACTCGCCACCGAACTGGGGCAACTGAAGAACGCCTCGGGCAGGAAGGCCGAGAGAGTGCTGGGCTGGATGCCGCGGTCGCGCGAGGAGGCTCTGCTCGCCTCGGCCGAGTGCCTCCTCTCGAGGTGACGCAAAGGTCCCACCCCACCCGTGCACACTGATCCGCCCTGCCGCGGCCGCATCGCGTACCGCCGGTCGCCGCTCCAACCCGCGAGCCGCCCACGCGGCACCGGCTGCTTCCCTGGCAGTCTCCTGACCAGACCGCGCCATCCAGTCCTCAAGCCGTGTGTGGCGCGCACGCATCGCGGACCCGGCCTCATCAGCCTCAGCCACCAGCACCGCCGTCAGCGCCGACACCCGTCGACCAATGTCACGGATCTCGTCCATCCACCCCAGCCGAACCTCATCCGAGGCTGAGCCCCTGTCGAACAGCCGGAAGCCCTCGAGGACGGAACGGATGTGCTCGAACCCGACGCACGCACCCGAGCGCACCACCACGGTGGTGTTGGCGAACGCCACCGTGTCGTCCTTGGATCAAGACTAAACGCACACACTGATAAAAAACGCGCCAGAATCCCATTCAGGGAACTCGAAAGAATGCCACGGTAATCCAGGGTCTCGAGTCCCTGCGTCAGGATCTGCGCAGCGACTGGATCCTCGCTGCGGCCTGCCGCATGGTCAGTGTCTCGCAGCCCTTCGCCTCGGCCGCGCGCCGTTGGGCAGGCTCCTTGCGCAGCAGCGCCCAGCCGCGTCGGAGCAGGATGTGTGGCGCCTTCCGGTGCTCGCGCAGGTCACGGACCAGCCGCAGCATGAAGACGAGCAGTCCGGTACGGGCGAGCCACACGCCGGTGGTGTCCAGGCCGAGGTCGTGGCAGCGGCGTACGAGCTCGGGCGCGAAGATGCCCTCGGCGACGATGCAGAGCCGCTGCCCGGCAGGAGCGTCGAGCAGTACGAGCTCGTGCCACCCGATGCGCCGGCTGAGGCTGATGTCGTACACCGGAACGCGCACTGCGCCCTGCTCCAGCAGCGTCATGATCGCGGTGATCGCCGCATCGCCGTTCCAGCTGTGCGGGTCGTCCCAGTCGACGATCCCGCCCCAGCGCGGCATGTCGGCGTCGTCGGCATCGCGGTAGAAGTCGTCCAGCCGCACGCTCACGCATCCGCTCAGCTGAGCCAACCGCGACTTCCCGCTTCCTGACGGCCCCGCCAGAAGCACGAGGGCAGGACGCGCAGGCATGAAGGGCATCGTACGGCGACCGATCCCGGCAGGTCAGATCCGGGTCTGGTCCGGCGTCGACTCCGCACGGATCGCGTCGATCACCCGCAGCGTCGCGGCGGTCAGGTGCTGGTCGTGCGTGGCGTCGCCGGAGGTCTCGACGAGGTCGACGAATCGCTCGACCTCGCCGACGAGGACATGGGGCACCGCAGGCAGCGCGCGGGTCGTCGACGTGCCGTCCAGCATCTCCACGGTGAGCGACGACGGGGCGGCGATCTGGTCGATGAGCAGCGTCCCCTGCTCGCCCTGGATCTCGCTGGGCAACCTCGACGTGGTGATCTTGGAGTACATGACCTCGGCGACGAAGCCCGGGTACGTGCACAGCGCGCTCCCCGCGCCGTCGACCCCCGAGGCCACGGTGACCCAGGCGCCCCGTACGGTGTCGGGCTCTCCGAACAGGCTGACCAGCGCGTGGATGCAGTACACGCCGAGGTCCATCAGCGCACCGCCCGCCATCGCCGGGTCGAAGATGTTGACCCGCTCGCCGGCCAGCACCTGGTCGTACCGGGAAGACCGTTTCTGGTAGCTGAGCTGCACGCGCCGGATGGTGCCCAACGACCCCAACAGCTCGCGGATCACGTCCAGCCCCGGGTCGTACTCCGTGCGCATGGCTTCGAGCAGTACGACGCCGTGGTCGCGCGCTTCGGCGCAGAGCCTGTCCCAGGCCGCGGCGCTGGTCACCGCCGGCTTCTCGACGAGCACGTGCTTGCCGGCACGGACCGCGGCGAGCGCCTGCTCGTCGTGGGCCGTGTTCGGGGACGCGATGTAGACCGCGTCGATGTCCGAGGAGAGCATCGTGGCGAGGTCGGAGAACGCGCCGACGACGCCCACGCTGTCCGCGAACGCCCGCCCGCGTGCGGCATCCCGCGAGTACGCGGCCGTGACCGTGATCCCCTCGGTCAGTCCCACAACCTCGATGAGGCGGCGGGTGATCGCGCTCGTCCCGATCGTGGCGAGTCGGATCATGCGAGGCCCAGTGCGGCCGACATCTCAGCGCGCAGGCGAGCGATCCGGTCTGAAGCGACCGCACGTGCCACTCGTACGTCCTGGCTGGCCTCGGGCGTGGCCCGTACCTCGAGATAGGCCTTGAGCTTCGGCTCGGTGCCGGAGGGCCGTACGACGACGCGGAGGGTCTCGCCTTCGAGGCGTACGCCGTCGGTCGGAGGCAGGTCGCCACCGGCCAGGAGGTCCGTCACGGTGACGGGCTCCCCGAGCAGAACCGCCGGCGGGTTCGCCCGCAACCGGGCCATCGCGTCGCTGATGAGCGAGAGGTCCTCCACCCGTACAGCCAGCTGTGCGGTCGTGTACAGGCCGTACGTACGGGCGATCTCGTCGAGGCGGTCCGCAAGCGTGAGCCCCTCCGCGCGCAGGGCCGCCGTGAGCGCCA
>PMLO01000183.1:0-2786 GCA_003158895.1 Propionibacteriaceae bacterium | reverse complement strand
TAGCCGAACGCAAGCCCGGGCACGCGGCCGATCCACTTGAAGCCGGTCAGCGTCGCCTGGTACGGCTGGCTGTACGCCTCGGCGAGCCTTCGTAGCAGCGAGCTCGACACGATCGAGCTCGCGTAGACGCCGGTCACGCCGCGTCGCAGCGCGTCCTCGGCGAGCAGCGTCCCGAGCTCGTCGCCGGTGAGCATCCGCCACGTGCCGTCGACCACCGCAGCGGCGGCGCAACGGTCGGCGTCCGGGTCGTTAGCGACGACGACGTCGACGTTCTCCTGACGGGCCAGCGCGACGGCCAGGTCGATCGCGCCGGGTTCCTCGGGGTTCGGGAACGGCACGGTCGGGAACGACGGGTCGGGATCGTGCTGGGCGGCAACGACACTCGGGGCAGGCAGGCCGACCTGCTGCGCGACCGCCTCCATCACGCGCGCCCCGACGCCGTGCATCGCCGTGTACGTCCAGCAGACCTGCCGCGGCGCCGACTCACCGAGCAGCGTCGCGGCGTGCGCCACGTACGCGTCCACGAGCTCGTCGCCGAGGAGCTGGTACGCGTCGGAGCGGGGCAGGTCCGAGATGGGCGCGGCCGCCACGTCGGCGATGTGAGCAGCGATCTCCGAGTCGGTCGGCGGGATGATCTGCGACCCGTCGCCGAGATAGACCTTGTAGCCGTTGTCGTTCGCCGGGTTGTGCGAGGCGGTGACGACGATGCCGGCGACGCACCCGTACTGCCGGATCCCGAACGCGACGACCGGCGTCGGTGTGGACCGCGCGGTGAGCAGCGGCACGAAGCCCTGGGCGGCGAGGATCTCGGCGGTGTCGCGCGCGAAGTCGGCCGACTTGTACCGGGCGTCGTAGCCGACGATGACCTTCCCGCCCTCGTGCCCGGCGGCGAGGAGCCAGCGGCCGAAACCGGCGGCGGCCTGCGTGACCACGACGCGGTTCATGCGGGCCGGCCCGGGGCCGAGCGGTCCGCGCAGCCCGGCCGTACCGAACTCCAGCGGCCCCGCGAACGCGGACGCCAGCTCGGCCTGTGCGGAGGCGTCGCCGGACGCGGCGCCGGCGACCAGCTCGTCCAGGCGCGCAACCGTGTCGGCGTCGGGATCCTGGGCGCGCCAGTCAAGGGCGGCAGCAGTCAACGGGTCCATGTCATGTCCTCGTCAGTGGGTGTCCGTGCCGACCACATCGGTCGTGGGCGCCTCGTCGGCCTCGCCCTCGTCATCCCACGAGCCGACGAGATGGTCGGAGGCCTCCAGGGCGTCAACGTCCTCGAGCTCCTCGAAGAGGAGGGTACGGGGATCGGTGACCTCGCGGCGAAGCGAGTCGATCGCCAGGTAGATGAACGCGAGACCGACCCCGACCCAGATCAGCAGCTGGCCTGTCCCCGAGTACGACCGCAACGAGGTCCGGTACGCGACGATCACGAGCACCAGCCCGAGCAGCAGGGCGAACGCGGCCGGCCCGAACACGCCGGCGAAGGCCTTGGGGGAGCGGAGCCACAGTCTGCGGGTCCACGTCATCTCGACGATCCCCACGAGAACCGCGCCCGCCATCGGCAGTTGCGCCAGGTCCAGCAGCGCGATCTGGGCAGGCGTCTGCATCGGCCAGCCCGCGACCACCATCCAGAATCCCAGCACCACCAGGAGGAGGCTCACGGCGACAGCGACGATCAGACTTGGTCGAGTGCGCACCAGCGCAGGATACGCACTCAACTCATGCCAGGATGTGGCGCGTGACACGAGTCGTGATAGTTGGAGGCGGACCTGGCGGCTACGAGGCGGCGCTCGTCGCCTCTCAGGTCGGCGGAGAGGTGACCCTCATCGACCGCGACGGGCTCGGCGGCGCGGCCGTACTCACGGACTGCGTCCCGTCGAAGACGCTCATCGCGACGGCCGAGGTCATGACCTCGATGCAGTCGGCCAAGGAGCTCGGCCTGACCATCGGCGGCGGTACGGTCCAGCACGCGATCAACGTCAANNCGTCTCGACGGGTCCAACGCTGTCATCGCCACCGTCGACGGAAGCGAGCAGCGCTTCGACGCCGAGGTGATCCTGCTGGCCACCGGTACGAGGCCGCGTGAGCTTCCCGACGCGCGGCCCGACGGCGAGCGCATCCTCACGTGGAAGCAGGTGTACTCCCTCGACCAGGTCCCGGAGCACCTTGTCGTGGTGGGATCCGGCGTCACCGGTGCCGAGTTCGCCAGCGCGTACAACGCGCTCGGCGCCAAGGTCACCCTCGTCTCAAGCCGGGAGATGGTCCTGCCCGGCCAGGACGAGGAGGCGGCCCGAGTGCTCCAGGAGGTGTTCACGCGGCGCGGCGTCGACCTCCGGGCACGGTCGCGAGCCACGGCGGTACGGCGGGAGGGTGACGGCGTCATCGTCACGCTGGCAACCGGCGAGACCATCGAGGCGTCGCACTGCCTCATGGCTGTCGGTGCCGTGCCGAACACCGAGAACCTTGGCCTCGAGACCGCGAACATCGCCACGAACCGGGGCTACATCACGGTCGACCGGGTGTCTCGTACGAACGCACGCGGCGTGTACGCGGCGGGCGACGTCACCGGCGTCTTCGCGCTCGCCTCGGTAGCGGCGATGCAGGGCCGCATCGCGATGTGGCACTCGATCGGCGACGCCGTAACGCCGCTCGACCTCAACCGGGTCTCGTCCAACGTCTTCACATCGCCCGAGATCGCCACTGTCGGGGTGACACAGCAGCAGGTCGAGGCCGGTCTGTCGACGGCGGTCGGCGTCATGGTGCCGTTGCGCGGCAACGCCCGCGCGAAGATGCAG
>PMLO01000045.1:7768-7950 GCA_003158895.1 Propionibacteriaceae bacterium | reverse complement strand
TCGGTGTCCTGGAACTCGTCGACGAGGACCAGCGGGAACCGGTGACGGACGCGTTCCCGCGCAACTGGTCCCACCACCGGGTGCCGGAGCGCATCGAGCAGCCGCGTCTGCATGTCGTCGAACGTGTACAGGCCGACCTGGCGCTTCCTGCTCTCGACCCTCGCCCGCACCGCCTCCGCGAA
>PMLO01000045.1:0-7624 GCA_003158895.1 Propionibacteriaceae bacterium | reverse complement strand
CCATCGTCGTGTTGGCGATGACGGCCAGCCACGCCGGGTCGTCAGGCTTCACGCCAGTGGCGTCCAGCTCGAGCGCCTCCGCCAGCTGAGCGAGCCGCTGCCGCACCCTCGACCGGAGCTCCCGGGTCGACGCGCTGGAGAACGTGATGACCATGAGCTGGTCGAGGCTGACGACGCCCTCCGCGATGGCTCGTGCGGCCAACGTGGCGACCGCGTGCGTCTTGCCGGTGCCGGCGCTGGCCTGAAGCACCACCGTCTGGCCGAGGGGGAGTGGTCCACCGAGGTCGAAGGCGGTCATCGCAGCGCCTCCAACAACGGTCCGTACGTATCCTGCGCCAGCCGGCGCAGCCCACCGCGCGACGCTGCCGCATCTTCCACAGCCGCCAGATCGTCGAAGAACAACAACCACGTGGCGTCGGAGTCGTAGCCCCAGATCTTCCGGAGCCGCTCGTCGTCGACGAGCCCGTGGGGGTCGGCGAGCTCGAAGCCGACCCGCGGCGGCAGGGGGAGCGGCTGGTCCCAACCGCTGAACATCAGCGTGACGAGGTGGCCGAGTTGCCCCGCGGCAGCATCCGGAGACATCGCGGAGAGTGTCGCCACCCGCCGCGTGGAGCACACCACGGACCGCCAGTCGCCTTCTGCCGACGCGCTGAGCATCAGCAGCCTGAGCCACGGCTCGACGAGCCGCTTGTCCGCCGGCTTGGAGGTCGTCGCTTCGACCACGGTGTCGCCACGAACGGGGACGCGGCCGGTGATCCGCACTCCGCTGGGCAGGTCCACCGAGAGGTCGAGGTGCTCGAGGGGGCTCGACAGGTACGGTCCGAGGTTGTCGAGCACCTCGCCGACCCGTGAGGTGGCCCGTGCGAGGACCTCCGCACCCCGCGCGTTCGGAGGCAGCTGACCCCGCCGGAGCTCAGCCTGCACGATCGTGTCTCGGGGCCGGCCTGCGACGGCCAGCTGGAGGAGACGGTTCTCCAGCTCCCACGAGTCGAGGTTGTCGAGCTGAACGGGGATCTCCGTCGGTGCTGCCCTGCCAGCGTCCTCGGCGTCCGTGTCGATCTCGCTTCGCGTGATCCCGTACCAGGACCCGACCCGACGTTTCAGGAACTCCCGCGCCGGGTGCCTGAGGAAGGCAGTGACGTCGGCGAGCGTCACGACCGTGGGCCGTTCAGCTGGGCCGATGGCCGTGGTGTCGAACCGATCGCGGGCGATCGGTCGGGGGACGGTGAGCAGCGCGCGACGTGCCTCGACAGCGCACGCGTCGTATGTGGGCTCCGCACCGACTTCGTACGGCTGCAGCGCGTGCTCGACGATGACCGATTCTCGGCTCACTCCCAGTTCGCGTACGGCATCGAGCAGGTCGATGATCGGGGCCGCGAGCGGAAGCGGCTCGTTGGTGCGCTGGTCGCGACCGGCGCCGACGATGACGAACGCGTCCTGCGCCGCCATCAGTGCATCGAGGAAGAGCTGCCTGTCGTCGAGGGACGAGTGGGGGTCCTCGGGGTTGGCCGCCAGCTCGAGCAGGTCGTCGCCGGAACGGTGCGAGGCGCGCGGGAACGAGGCCTCGTCGAGACCGACCATGCACACGACCCGATGGGGAACGTGTCGCAGCGCCTCGAGCGTCGTCACCGTGAGGTTGCCCGTGAGTAACGTCGAGCGTGGTGGACGCGATCCCAACCAGTCGGCGACGAGGTGACGCATGTCGCCGAGTCCGATCATCGGCGCGTCAGGGCCCGAGGCGGTCGCCAGTTCGCTGAGGAGGACCTGGGCATGACCCAGCTGCCAGGCGTCGTCAGACGACACGTCCACGAGTCGGGTCAGGAGGTCCCGGAAGCGGGCGACCCAGTGGATGGGCGTGGCCGGTTCGCCGAACGTGCTCACGGCCTGCCTGACGACCGAGTAGATCTCGGCGATCGCTCCCACGAGCTCCAGGTCGCCTGAGTCGACCATGTCGAGCGGCAGGACGGACGACACGTATGCGAGGTCGCGCTCCGACATGGCCACCCCCAGCACCAGCCGGTTGAGCCCCGCGAGCCAGGTGTTCTGGTTGATCCCCTCGAGCCCGAAGGCTGCGCGGGAGGTCGGGTCGATGCCCCAGCGGACGCCTGCACGCTCCAGCAGCTCGCCGAGGGTCTCGAGGCGCTCATCGTCGAGGCGGAACTTGCGGGCGATGGGAGGGCTGCTGCACAGGGCGAGCAGGTCTCCCAGCTCGGCGCGGGACGTGGCGAGGTCGAGGAGGCGCCAGAGCACGTCGAGGACGGGGTTGGTGCGGGCAGGGGAGGGATCCGTGACGCGTACCCGGAGCGTGCTGACCGGATGGGCGTTCGAACCGAGGCCGTCCGCGTCCAGCATGCACAACGCCCGTACGAGCGGGGCCACGTCCTGGAGCTGCGGCGTGCACACGACCACGTCACGCGGCTCCAGATCGTGAAAGGTCTCGAAGAGGTCGCACAGCACGTCGCGCAGAACCTCGATCTGCCGATCGAGGCCGTGGCTGACGTGGATCCGGATCGACGGGTCGTCGAGCGGCGCACCGGGCGGCGGCATCCCCGTACGGATCTGGTTCTGAAGCCGCGCCAGAAGCGTCGACGAGGATGCCGGCGGACCCGTGACCAGCTCGGTCTCGGCGTGCTGCGTCACGGCGCGGAGCGCTGCGTCCCCGGCGACGCCCAGGCGACGGGTCAGAAGGTGATCGCCGGAGACCGACGCAGCCGGCCACCACACGGTGACGTCACGACCGGCCCCGAGAGCCGACAGGAGCGCCCGCTCGGACGGTGCGAGCCGTTGCGGCGCCCACAACGACACGTGCCCCGGGAGCCCGCTCAGGCTCGCGTCGGCGCGCAACCGCTCGACCGCCTCGTCCGTACGTGCCCATGGGGTCGGGCCGCCGACGAGATCGACCAGGAGCTCCCAGAGGTGGTGCTGCCACGCGTCACTGCCGCTTCCATGGGTCGTGAGCAGCTCGGGGCGCCACCGCGCGTACCGGCCGAACAGCTCGCAGAACCGCCGCGCCGTTCCGTACCGCCGTCCAGGCCGTTCCTCCGAGGAGATGTGTACGGAGACGTCGCGGAACCACGGTTCGTTCGCCGCGATCTCGAAGGCTCGCAGCATGGTCCACGCGAGCCTGTCCGTCGCCCACGGGTCGTCGTCGGGCGTGGTCCCCAGGACGTCACGCTCGAGCTCCGCGAAGAGGTTCCGCGGTGTGGGGACCTCGATCCTGGCGCTCACACCGTCTGTACGGTCGTGGCCGGCCCCGAGCACCGTGCCGAGCCGCTGCATGAGCCACCGGCCTTGTCCCGGTGACGCGACGGCGATCACGTCTGCCTCGAAAGGGTCGTCGCGCGGATGGTCCAGCTCCGCTGCCAGGGCAGCGACGAGGGCATCGGGGCGATCGCCCACACGTACCCTCAACCCGCTCACGGGCTCACCCTAGAGGGGTCCTCGGACAGAAACGCCCGCTGCCCTGGGAAGTGTCAGCTGGCGAGGGAGGCGAGGTGGCGTTCGACCTCGCGGGCACTGGGGTTGGTCAGTGTCGACCCGTCGTCGAACAGGAGCGTGGGCACCGTGCGGTTGCCCGAGTTGGCGTGCTCGACGAGCTCGGCACCCTCCGGGGTGGTCTCGATGTCCACCTCCACGTAGTCGATTCCGGTGCGGTCGAGCTGGGACTTGAGCCTGCGGCAGTACCCGCACCAGGTCGTGGTGAACATCGTCAGCGCCATGTGTCGGCCAACCGCGGTACCCGTGCGGGTATTCCTCGCCCCCTGCGATGACCGCCGTTCTGCAGTGTCACCGGTGCGTGGCACAGTGTCCGGCATGGCCGCTCCGCACCCCGACGAGATCCTTCGCGGTCTCGACCCCGAGCAGCGGGAGGTCGCGACCAGCCTGGGGGAGCCGGTGGTCGTGATCGCGGGTGCCGGTACGGGAAAGACGCGCGCAATCACGCACAGGATCGCCTATGGCGCTTTGACCGGTGCGCTCGACGCTCATTCGACCCTCGCTGTGACGTTCACCACGCGGGCCGCGGGCGAGCTGCGCGGGCGGCTCGCGACGCTCGGCGTGAACGGCGTCCAGGCGCGTACGTTCCACTCGGCGGCCCTGCGTCAGGCCCAGTTCTTCTGGCCGAAGGCGTACGGGACCGCGTTGCCCCAGGTCACCGAGGGACGCTTCTCGGTGGTTGCGGAGGCAGCGCGTCGGCTGGGGTTGCCGACCGACACGTCCGTGATTCGCGATGTCTCCGGCGAGGTGTCGTGGGCGAAGGTGAGCAACGTCGAGCCGGAGTCGTACCCGGCGCTCGCGAGGGCGTCCGGCCGCTCCGTGGCGGGCATCGAGCCGGAGGCGGTCGCCCGTCTGCTGGTCACGTACGACAACCTGAACCGGGACCGCGGCCGGATCGACTTCGACGACATCCTGCTCTGTACGGTGGCGCTGCTCACCGACCACGAGGACGTGGCGGCGCAGGTGCGACGTACGTATCGGCACCTCGTCGTCGACGAGTACCAGGACGTGAGCCCGATCCAGCAACGGCTGGTCGACCTGTGGCTCGGACCGAGTCACGACGTGTGCGTGGTCGGTGACCCGGCGCAGACGATCCATACGTTCGCCGGCGCCCGCGCGCAGTACCTGCTCGGCTTCACGGAGCACCACCCCGGGGCGCGGCGCCTCGAGCTCGTCCGCGACTACCGCTCGACCCCGCAGGTCGTGGACGTCGCGAACGGGGTGCTGGCGGGTTCGGGCCAGCGGCACGTCACGTTGAGGGCTCAGCGTCCTGCGGGTCCGGCTCCGGTGTTCGAGTCGGCGACCGACGAGGCGGCCGAGGCGGCAGCAGTCGCGCGCTGGCTCAAGGGCCTGCGTGCCGAAGGCGTCGACTGGCGCGAAATGGCCGTCCTGTACCGGATCAATGCGCACTCGCCCGCGTACGAGGCGGCGTTCGCCGACGCCGGGATCCCGTATCAGGTGCGCAACGCGGAGCGCTTCTACGACCGTCCTGAAGTGAAGCAGGCGCTGGGTGCGCTGGGAGCCACGGCGCGTACGAAGGGTGCGGAGCCGGGTATGGAGCAGGTGCTCGCGGTTCTCGGCGCGCTGCACTGGAAGGAGCAGCCGCCGTCGAGCGGCGGTCAGGTTCGCGAACGGTGGGAGTCGCAGAACGCGCTCGTCGACCTGGCCGCCGACTTGTCGAAGGACGGCGCTACCTTGGCTGAGCTCGTGGCGGAGCTGCAGCGTCGAGCGGCCGTCCAGCACGCGCCGTCAGGGCCCGGCGTGACCCTGACGACCTTCCACGGCGCCAAGGGGCTGGAGTGGGACGCGGTGGCGCTCGTCGGTGTTCATGAGGGCGGCCTTCCGTTCGTGCTGGCGGAGACGGATGCCGAGATCGCCGAGGAACGACGGTTGCTGTACGTGGGGATCACCCGAGCTCGTGAGCACCTGCGGATCTCCTGGTCCGGAGGCCGTGGGCGTGACCGGCGTCCGTCCCGGTTCCTGACCGCGATCCTGCCCAGCGCGCCCACGCCGGAACGTCAGCGCCGCCGGAAGGTCGCCAAAGAGATTGTGGCGATGACGTGCCGTGTCTGCGGGCGGGGACTTACAGCTTCTTCCGATCGGCTCCTCGGACGCCACGAGGACTGCCCATCGCGGTACGACGAGGACCTGCTCGCCGCTCTGCGCATCTGGCGTACGCGCGCCGCGGAGAGCGCGAACCTCCCCGAGTTCGTCATCTTCACCGAGTCGGCCCTGGTCGCGATCGCCGAGGCGTGCCCCCGTAGCGCCGATCAGCTCGCCGCCGTCTCCGGCGTGGGCCCGGCGAAGATCCGCAAGTACGGCGATGACGTCCTCGCGCTGGTCAGGGCCGCCACTCCTGATCCCTCAGCGTCGCCTCCCGAGGATCCGGGTCTTCCGCGCGCACTGAGGTCGTAAGGGCCGGGCGGATCTTGAGCGCCGGTCCGCAGCGACTCCCCGGATGGAAGTGCCTGGAATGCGGTGCGTCCTGGACGCTTCCTCCTTGACGCCCATCACATCGAGGTCGAGGAGCCACGACACGCCGAACAGCTGGGTGTCGGTGCGCAGCTGGTGGCCCTTCGATGTGTGCTTGCCGCTGGTACCGCTCCCGGCCGGAGTCGAGGAGTCACGACACGCCGAACAGCTGGGTGTCGGTGCGCAGCTGGTGACCCTTCGATGTGTGCCTGCCGCTGGTACCGCTCCCCGGCCCGAGTCGAGAAGCCACGACATGCCGGCCGGTGGGCATGGGAGTGCGGTTCGTGACCCCTCGACAAGTGGCGGCACCGTCACGGTCGTGGGGCAGCAGTAGCGGGACCGACGTTGTCCACAGGCCCTTGATACGGCTGAGGTTCTGGGGACAGGTGACGAAAGACGCTCAGACGTGCACATGGTCTGGATGTGAACATCCGTGATCTGCCGCCGGGCCCGCTCGACCGGCCCTTCACCGTCCGGCAGGGACTCGCTGCGGGGCTGACCACGGGGCAGCTGCGCGGTCCGCTGCTGCACCGTGAGACGCGCTCAGTGCGAACACTCTGTCCGCCCGAAGGCCTCCTCGAACGGTCTCGGGCCTTTGTTGCCGCGCTGCCGTCCGACATCGCCTTGTCCCACGTGACCGCCCTGCGGCTGAGGAGGTTGTCGTTGCCTTCGACGATCTCCGACGACGACCTGCACGTGATGCGGGGGTCGGAACGGACACGGATCAGGCGTACGAGCTGTGTGGGCCACCGAGCCTCGAGAGCCGTCGCGTGGAGATCGAGCATGGTCTTCGGCTCGTCAGCGCGGCAGACACCTGTGCGATCTGGGGGACCTGCCGCCGAGCGCTCTGAGCATCGACGATCTCATCGTGGCGGGCGATGCCATCCTGACCCGGCTCGGGGAAGGACCAGCCGTGCTGGAGGGGATACTCCAGTCCCGGATACGTCCGCGAGGCAAGGCCAGGCTCCTGAAGGCCCTGCAACTCATTCGTGCGGGCTCCAGGTCGCCGATGGAGACGCTGACACGACTGATGTTCGTACGGGCGGGCTTTCCCGAGCCCGCGATCAACGCGCCGGTCCTGGATGGGGGCGGCGGGTGGCTCCTCACAGGTGACCTCGTCTGGGAGAAGCAACGGGTGGTCGCGGAGTACCAAGGCGCCACGCATGCTCCCATCAGCGAACGCAGCCACGATGCCGATCGGATCTCGGTGGCGGTCGACGAGGGAGTGAAGATGTTCGAGCTGTTCGCCGAAGACGTGTTCGACAGGCGTAGGAGGACACGGTGCCTGCGCAGGGTCGCCAGGGCCCTCGACCTGGATCCCGGTCTGCTCCGCATCGACTGACCCGGACCCACTGAGCCGGACCCACTGAGCCGGAGCAACTGAGCCGGAGCAACTGAGCCGGANNCCCCTCGTTCGGGACACCCCAGGGCCATCGCGTCGAGAGGTCTCGACACTCTCGGCGGACGGCCATGGTGAGGCATTTCGTGGCTTGTCGATGATCGGGTCGTCCGTAGGGCTCTGCCACCTTTGAGGGCCTCGACATGCCGAGCCATTGGGCACAGCGCCAGCAGTTGGTGACGTGTCGATGGGGAGAGGCGGCTGTGTCGACGGGGGGAGGGGCGGCTGTGGTGACGTGTCGAGGGGAGGGGAGGGGGA
>PMLO01000133.1:31677-39024 GCA_003158895.1 Propionibacteriaceae bacterium | reverse complement strand
CAACCCGGCCCACGACGGCCCCGTACTGCCGATCCTTCACCTCAACGGCGCCAAGATCTCCGCTCCGACCGTCCTGGCACGCAAGCCCCACGACGAGGTCGAGAAGCTCTTCGAAGGCCACGGCTACGACGTGATCTGGGTCGAGGGCGACGACCTTCCCGGCATGCACTTCCGATTCGCCGACGCGCTCTCCCAGGCCTACGACACGATCCAGGCGATCGTCGGGGCCGCCCGCGACGGGTCCGCGCCGGCAGGGCGGCCTCGCTGGCCGATGATCATCTTCCGCTCGCCGAAGGGCTGGACCGGTCCGGACGTCGTCGACGGCGTACAGATCGAGNNCACCAGGCCAACCCCGAGAAGGCGATGTCGATGTCCGGCACGCCTCACGCCAACGGCGGTCTGCTCACGCAGCCGCTGGCACTGCCCGACTTCCGCGACCTGGCCGTACCCGTCGTGAAGCGGGCAACCGAGAAGGTCGAGTCGACGCGCAAGCTCGGCGAGTTCATGAAGGCGGCGTACGAGCGGAACCCGGAGACCTTCCGGCTGTTCTCACCCGACGAGGCGAACTCGAACCGGCTCGGCGCGGTCTTCGACGTCTCCGATCGCGCGTGGATGGAGGGACTGGAGCCAGGAGATGTGAAGCTCAGCCAGTCCGGCCGCGTGATGGAGGTGCTCAGCGAGCACAACTGCCACGGATGGCTCGAGGCGTACACGCTGACGGGACGGCACGGACTGTTCGCCACGTACGAGGCGTTCTCGATGGTGTCGGCCTCGCAGACCGTGCAGCATGCCAAGTGGCTGCAGGAAGCAGCGGCTCTGCCGTGGCGGGCCAAGGTGCCCAGCCTGAACATCCTTCTGAGCTCCACTGCCTGGCGCAACGACCACAACGGCTTCAGCCACCAGGGCCCCGGACTCATCCAGGTCGTCCTCAACCAGCGCAGCGACGTCGTGCGGATCTACCTCCCGCCGGACGCCAACTGCCTGCTGTCCGTCGCCGACCACTGCTTCACGTCCAAGTCGTACGTCAACCTCATCGTCATCGACAAGCAGCCTCAGCCCCAATGGCTGTCGATGGACGAGGCGATCGAGCACTGCACGCGCGGCGCGTCGATCTGGGAGTGGGCCGGCACGCCGGAAGGCCCCGGAGAGCCCGACATCGTGCTGGCGTGTGCGGGCGACATCATGACGATGGAGACGGTCGCGGCCGCTGAGCTCCTCCGGACCCGGCTGCCAGCGCTGCGCGTACGGGTCGTCAACGTCGTGGACCTCATGGCTTTGCGCCGGCCGAAGGACCATCCGCACGGCATGACGGAGACGTACTTCCGTGAGCTGTTCACCGACTCGAAGGACGTGGTGTTCGCGTTCCATGGCTATCCGGGCGCGGTCCACATGCTCGTGCACGGTCGCCCGGATGCGGATCGCTTCCGTGTGCGGGGCTTCATCGAGGAGGGTACGACTACGACGCCGTTCGACATGGTCGTCCGAAACGAGGTCTCGCGATACCACCTCGTCCTCGACGCGCTCAACAACGCGCATGTGGCTCCGGCGGGTGCGGAGGACCTGCGCCAGTACTGCTTGTCGCAGCTGGAGCGGCACGAGGCGTACATCGTGGAGCACCTCGAGGACCTGCCCGAGATCCGCGACTGGCAGCTCGGCGCCGAGGTTCCCGCCCGGTGAGCACGGGATACGACGAGAGGCTCGAGCCGGAGGAGTGCCGGCGCTTGCTGGCGTCACGGACCGTCGCCCGATTGGCGTTCGTGTCGTCGGTCGGCGACGTGCTCGTCCTGCCCGTCACGTACGTGATGGACGAGTTGGGAGTGCTGGTCTTTCGGACCTCACGCGTCGGCGTCCTGTCGCATCTGGTCGAGGGCGAGCGCGTGAGCGTCCAGGTCGACGACGTGTCCGAGGACCTCCACAACGGCTGGTCGGTNNGCGGGCCACGACGAGATCGTCATCGGGATCTCGCTGGACAGGCTGAGCGGCAGGGCGGTCTCGGCCTCCGGCTGATCGAGGGCCGGGGTGGCGGCGGGGGAGCGGCGCAGGCTCGCCCACAGCACGCCTCCGATCACTGCGACTCCGCCGAGGAGCTCCAAGGGGCGGGGCGTCTCGCCGAGCACGAGCCAGGCGGCTGTCAGACCGGTGACCGGCACGAGCAGCGAGAACGGCGCCACGCGTCCTGCCGGGTGGCGGCTCATGAGCCACACCCACAGGCCGGAGCCCACGACGGTGCCGATGAGCACGGTGTATGCGAGGCCGATCCACGCCGGTACGGCCGCGGGGTGGAGTGACCCGGCGATCGATGCGCCGATCCGGTGCGGGCCTTCGAAGATGAGCGACAGCGCGAGCATGGGCAACGGTGGGACGACCGACATCCACAGGGTGAGGTGGAGCGGGTTCGGTGCGGCCGCCTTCCTGGTCGAGATGTTCCCCAGTGCCCAGCCGAAACCGCCGAAGACCACGAGCAGGAAGGGCCACCAGCTGCCGACAGACCCGCGCGCGACCCCGACCAGGACGAGGCCCGTCACGGCGATCCCGATCCCGACGGCACTGCGCGCAGAGACCTTCTCACGCAGCAGCAGCGCGCCCAGAACCACGGTGAACGGCGCGCTGGACTGCAGCACGAGGGACGCGAGGCCCGAGGGGAAGCCAGCGGCCATGCCGAGGTAGAGCCCGATGAACTGGAGCGTGCCGAAGCCCAGCCCGTACCCGATGAGCCAGCGCGTCTGTACGGCCGGGCGGGGGATGAAGAGCAGCGTGGGGATGGCGAGGATGCCGAACCGGAGCGCGACGAGGAACAGCGGCGGGAACTGCTGCAGCGACTCGTGGATCGCGATGAAGTTGGCGCCCCAGATGACGGCGACGGACAGGGCGAGCAGGACATGACGGATCGGCACACGCCTACTCTCGTGGCGATGACCATGAAGGACAAGCGAATACTTCTGATGCGTGTGTGTAGGCTTCCTACATGGAGGTACGTCATCTGTTCCTGCTCCGCGAGATCGCCGTACGCGGCACGCTCGCAGCCGTCGCCGAGGCGACGCACCGCACGCCGTCGGCGGTGTCTCAGCAGCTCCGTACGGCTGAGCGCGAGCTGGGCGTCAAGCTCGTCGAGCCCGTGTCGCGTGGGCTACGCCTGACCGCCGAGGGTCTCCTGCTCGCCGAGAGCGCCGACGAGGTCGGCCGCGTGCTCGCCGAGGTGGAGGCGAGGCTGGAGTCGCGCCTCGGGCAGGCGGGGGGCGAGGTGTCCATCGGTACGCTGCCGAGCGCCGGGGAAGCCCTCTTGCCGCACCTGATCATGAGGCTTCGCGGCTCGGCGATCACTGTGGACGTGCGCGACTTCGACCTTGCGGAGGAGGCATTCGCCTCAGAGACACTGGACCACGACCTCGTCATCGCTCACAGCCTGTCCGGGGACGTGCCGTCCGGGGCGGCGCAGCTGGTGTGCCGTGTCCTGGCCCGCGAGCCACTCGACGTGGCGCTGCCCGCCGGTCACCCGCTCGCGAGCAAGGAGACTCTGGTTCCAGGCGATCTCGTCGGCACGACATGGATCGCCGTACCGAGGGGCTTCCCGTTCGACTCCGTGCTGCTCGCGGTCGAGGCGGTCATCGGCGAGCACCTCACTCGCCGGATGAGACTCGTCGACAATCGCCTGGTCGAGTCGATGGTCGCCGTCGGCGAGGGTTTGGCACTGCTCCCGCGCTTCACGACGCGTCCCCATCCGGGGACCGTGCTGCGGCCCTTGTCAGGGGTGAATGCCGAGCGCTCCATCGTCGCGCTCGCCCGGCCGGACCACTATGCGCGCCGGGCTGTACGGACGGTGGCCGACCTGCTGGCGGACGTGGGAGCCGAGCTGATGCTCCCAAGTCGGACCGCGTGATGGCCGCGAAGACTAGGGTGACGACATGAGTACCGAGGAGTTCGCCGAAGGCCAGAAGCCGTCCCCGCCGCGCATTCTGGTGGGCGTCGACGGCTCCGATGACGCCATGCGAGCGGTGATGTACGCGCTCGGGACCGCGGAGCGGACGGGGTACGACATCTGGCTCGTCCATGCCGTCGACGACGGCGTGCTGACCAGCGGGTGGGGCGTCGTCTACGACCCCACGATCCTGTCCTCGGTCGGCGAGGAGGCCCTCGCCGTCGCGAAGCTCTTCCTGTCCGACAACGGGTTCCCGGCCGAACGGGTGCGCTCGGAGGTGCTGATGGGCCATCCGACAGCGGTGCTCGCCGACCTGTCCGAGAGCGCCGTGCTGTGCGTCGTCGGACGCCGCGCTGCCGGTGGCCTCGACCGGATGTTCATCGGGTCCACGAGCCTGTCCCTCGGCGGCTCCGCCCATTGCCCCGTGGTCGTCATCTCCGCCGCCTCGACCCCAGGACGCACCGGCGCGCATAAGCGCATCGCGGTCGCCGTGACGGCTCCCGACAAGGCCAAGCACCAGGTCGAATGGGCGCTCCAGGAGGCCCGCGAGCGCAAGTGCGCTCTCGTGGTCGCCCATGTCGTCGCGCCCGTCCCGACCGGGATCTTCGCCGCCTTCAAGGCCGTTCAGACACCCGAGACCACCGCGAAGGCGCGCGCCGCCCTCGGAACCATGCTCGACGAGGTGCGCAAGGACTACCCGGACGTCGAGGTCGAAGGGGAGATCCTCGAGGGCGTACCGATCGAGAAGCTGGTCGACGAGACCGGCACCATCGACCTCCTCGTGCTCGGCGTGCACCCGCACCCGGTCACCGGCATGTCGTTCGGCGGACCGCTGCGCGGGATCCTCGCGCACTCGCTCTGCCCGGTCTGCCTCGTCAGGTGACCGAGGCGTCGATGCTCGGCTCCAGGACGATCTCCGGGTAGTCCGGCTGCCACATCGCGTCGTACACCTGCTGGATCGGGTCGCTGAGCTCGCCGCCGGCGACGCCATCCTCGACGGCGGCGCGCGCCACGGCCACGGCCACTGTTGCGGACACCATGCGGAGCCGGTCGACCGACGGGAGCAACGACGCGCCCGGCGTGCTGAGGTGCGTGATCGACGCGAGCGCCGCAGCTGCGGCCGTGATCATCCTGTCGGTGACCCGCGACGCTCGGCTCACCGCGACGCCCAGACCGAGGCCCGGGAAGACGAGCGCGTTGTTCGCCTGAGCGATCGTGTACGTGACGTTGCCGTACGTGACGGGTGCGAACGGTGACCCGCTCGCGATGAGCGCCCGGCCGTCGGTCCAGGACAGGACGTCCGCGGGTACGGCCTCGGCCAGCTCCGTCGGGTTGGACAGCGGCATGATCACGGGACGGTCGACGTGGCTCGCCATCTCCTTGACGACACGTTCCGTGAACGCACCTCCTTGTCCCGACGTGCCCAGGATGATCGTCGGAGACACGGCGCGTACGACCTCGAGCAGCTGGATATGACTCGGGTTCTGTACATCCCAGGCGGACACCTCGTCGGCCAACCGGGCGTACGGCTTCTGGAAGTCGCGGATCCTGCTGGTGGCTGTGGTGATCAGCCCCTGGCTGCTGAGGCACCAGAACCGGGAACGGCACTCCTCGCGGTCGAGGCCCTCGGCCACCATGAGGTCGACCATGAGGTCGGCCACGCCGATGCCGGCGGTGCCGGCGCCGAACACGACGACCCGCTGGTCGCTCATGCGCTCGCCCTTGGCCCGTACAGCCGCCAGCGCGGCGGCGCCGACAACCGCAGCCGTGCCCTGGACGTCGTCATTGAACGTACAGATCTGGTCGCGGTAGCGGTTCAGGATCCGGTGCGCGTTGGAGGCGCCGAAGTCCTCCCAGTGGATCATCGCGTGCGGGAACGTACGCGTCACGGTCTCGACGAACGCCTCGATGAACGCGTCGTAGCGCTCGCCGCGGACGCGCGAGTGACGCTCCCCGAGGTACACCTCGTCGTTGAGCAGCGCGAGGTTGTCCGTACCGACGTCGAGGACCACCGGGATCGCGCGGTTCGGGTCGAGACCGGCGGCGGCCGTGTACAGGCTCTTCTTGCCCAGGCAGATCTGGATCCCGCCCACGCCCTGGTCGCCGATTCCGAGGATGCCCTCGCTGTCGGTGACGATGACGAGGTCGATGTCCTCGGGCTTCCGGCCGAACGCCAACAGCGAGGTCTCCATCGCCTCAGGGTGGTCGATGGATAGGAAGACCCCGTGCAGCCGCTGGTGGTACGTGCCGCTGAAGTTCTGGATCGCCTCGCCGATGGTCGGTGTGTAGACGATCGGCATCATCTCGAGGAGGTGGTCGGCGAGAAGTCGGTAGAAGAGCACGGTGTTGCGGTCTCGCAGAGCCTGCAGGTAGGTGAACTTGGCCAGGTTGGTGCCCGCACCCTGGAACTGCTGATATGCGCGGCGCAGCTGGACGTCGAACGTCGTGACCCCGCTGGGGAGCAGCCCGACCAGACCCAGGTCGATCCGCTGCAGCTGCGTGAATGCCGTCCCGCGGTTGATCCGAGGGATGCGCAGCACCTCGCTGCCGCGGGCACGAACCAGAACCCTCTTGCCGTGACTGCCCGGCAAGACTTCGTACCTTCGACGTTCATCCATACAAGCGAACCTAGACCTAGGGTCGCGCGTCTGNNGGGCGGCCATGGAGCCGTACCTCGTCGTCGATCCCGACCTGCCCATCGCCGCGGCTGTCCCCGACATCGCGGCGGCGCTGCTGAGCAGCCAGGTCATTGTCGTCGCAGGCGAGACCGGATCCGGCAAGACGACGCAGCTGCCGAAGATCTGCCTTCTGGCCGGACGGCGGAGCATCGGCCACACCCAGCCGCGGCGCATCGCCGCCCGGACGCTGGCCGAGCGGATCGCGGAGGAGACCCGGACCGAACTGGGCGACGTGGTCGGCTACCAGGTGCGCTTCACGCGCAAGGCGAGCCGCGAGACCCGGGTCAAGGTGATGACGGACGGGATCCTTCTGGCGGAGATCTCGCACGACAAGGAGCTCCGCGCCTACGACACGATCATCATCGACGAGGCACACGAGCGCAGCCTGAACATCGACTTCCTGCTCGGCTATCTCAAGCAGCTCCTCCCGAGACGACCCGACCTCAAGGTCATCGTCACCAGCGCCACGATCGACACGTCACGCTTCGCCGAGCACTTCGACGCCCCGATCGTCGAGGTGACGGGCCGAACGTACCCGGTGGAGCTCCGATACCGCCCTGTACGAGACGACGGTGCGGTCACCGACGAGGACGACGTGGCGCCGACGCGTCCGGTCGTTCCGGCCGACCAGCGCGACCTCACCGAGGCGATCTGCGACGCGGTCGTCGAGCTGCAGGCCGCGGGGGACGGCGACGTGCTCGTGTTCTGCTCGGGCGAGCGGGAGATCCGTGACGCCTCCGAGGCGATCGCCGC
>PMLO01000133.1:0-31606 GCA_003158895.1 Propionibacteriaceae bacterium | reverse complement strand
TCGGGTCGCTGCGGACGCGTCGCGCCCGGCATCTGCATCCGTCTGTACAGCGAGGCCGACTACGAGTCGCGGCACCAGTACACCGAGCCGGAGATCCTGCGGACCAACCTCGCGTCGGTCATCCTTCAGATGGCCGAGGCCGAGCTGGGCGACATCGTGGACTTCCCGTTCGTCGAGCCGCCGGATGCAGGTCAGATCACGGACGGCATCCGTACGCTCACCGAGCTCGGCGCCCTCGAAGGACGCAGTACGAGCCCGCGGCTGACGCCCGTCGGCCACCAGCTCGCCAGGCTTCCGGTCGATCCCAGACTCGCGCGGATGCTGGTCGAGGCCTCGACGCGAGGGTGCCTGCGCGAGGTCCAGGTCATCGTGGCCGCGCTGGCGATCCCCGATGTCAAGGAGAGGCCCCAGGAGAAGCGCGAGCAGGCCGACCAGCTGCACCGCCGGTTCTGGGCGCCCTCTCCCGGGTCCGACGGCGAGCAAGCGCCTCCGGACGGCTCGGACTTCGTGGCGATCCTGCGCCTGTGGGCGTACCTGCGCGATCGTCGCAAAGCAGTCTCCGGCAATGCCTTCCGCCGGCTCTGCCGCGACGAGTTCCTCAACTTCCTGCGTGTACGGGAGTGGCAGGACCTGCACACCCAGCTACGGCAGATCTGCGACGAGCTGGGTCTCGACCGCAACGCCGAACCGGCGCCGCCGGACCTCGTCCACACCGCGATCCTGTCCGGGCTGCTCAGCCACGTGGGGCTGCTCGACACCCGTAACGACCGTACGGAGCTGCCGGCGCGCAAGCGCGCGAGGCTCGGTCCCCGCGAGTACCGGGGTGCCCGTGGCGCCATGTGGGCGATCGCGCCCGGTTCGGCCATCGCGCGGACTCCACCGCCACTGGCCGTCGCGTACGAGCTGGTCGAGACCACACGGCTCTGGGCCCGGACCGTGGCCTCGGTCGAGGCGGAGTGGATCGAGGCCGTGGCCGAGCACGTGCTGAGCCGCAACTACTCGGAGCCGCACTGGTCGGAGTCNNCAGGGATCGGTCGTCGCCTCGGAGACGGTGAGCCTGTACGGCATCCCGATCATCGCCGGCCGTACGGTCCAGTATTCGCGGATCGATCCCGACGAGACCCGGCGGATCTTCATCCAGTCCGCCCTCGTCGAGGGGCGCTGGCGCACCCGTCACCACTTCGTGCAGCGTAACGCCGGTGTTCGGGAGCAGGCGTCCGAGCTCGAGGAGCGCACGCGACGCCGCGACCTCGTGGTCGACGACGCGACGATCTTCGCGTTCTACGACGCGCGCGTCCCAGGCGACGTCGTCTCCCAGCGGCACTTCGACACCTGGTGGCGTACGAAGCGGCTCGAGGACGACGCGTACCTCGATCTGTCCCTGGAGGATCTCGTCGCCACCGACGACACGGACATATCGGCTGCCGGCTTCCCGGACTGGTGGAAGGTCGGCAGCCACGAGCTCGAGATCACGTACGTGTTCGATCCGGGCTCGCAGCACGACGGGGTGACGATCGAGATCCCCCTCGTGGTGCTCAACCAGCTGCCGTCTGCCGCGTTCACCTGGCATGTACCCGGTTACAGGGAGGACCTGGCCACCGAGCTGATCAGGTCGCTGCCGAAGAGCGTGCGAACATCGTTCGTACCGGCTCCGAACCATGCCGCGGCGGCTCTCGGCTGGCTGTCCCAGCGCCCCGATGTGGCGTCAGCACCTGAGGGCGACACCGCTCCCGACACGATCTCGTTCCCGGATGCCCTGGCCGTCGCGCTCCGCGCCCTGACAGGCACTGATCCGACAGGGCAGTGGGGCGACCGGGAGCTGCCGACCCACCTGCGGCCGACGTTGGTCGTTGTCGACGGTGGCAAGGAGGTGGCCCGGGGCGACGACCTCGCCGCGTTGCAACGCCAGCTGACGACGACCGTGAGCCGTACGCTGACGAAGGTCAACCAGCGCGCGTCCGTCACGGGCGCCACGTCGTGGTCGTTCCCAGCGCTGCAGGAGCGGCTGACGACGATGTCCGGCTCCACGGAGGTCGTCGGCTACCCGGCCCTGCGCGACGAGGGCGCAGCCGTTGGTGTGGTGGTTCTGGACACGGCGGAGCGTGCGCGCGCGTCCCACGCGCGTGGTCTGCGCCGGCTGATCCAGCTCACGTCGCCGGACCCGACCACCTGGGTGGTCTCGCGGATGTCGAACGCGACGAAGCTCCAGCTCGGCACCAGCCCGTACCCGACGATTCCAGCGCTCCTGACCGACGCACGCCTGCGCGCCATCGACACCGCCCTCGCCGCCCTGCGCGTCGATCCGTGGGAGGTCCGCGATGAGAGGCGCTTCGCCGAGGTCCAGGTGTCCGTACGGGAGCGGCAGGCGGACACCATGCGAGGCGTCGTCGCGTACGTCGGGGAAGTCCTGTCGCGGCATCAGGAGGTGTCGCGTCAGCTCGCGACCATGACGACCTCGTACGTCACCGACGACGTTCGTGAGCAGGTCGCGAACCTTGTCTACCCGGGCTTCGTCCTTGCGACTCCCGATCCGTGGTTCGAGCGGCTGTCCCGCTACCTGCACGCCGCCGCCATGCGACTGGTGGCGTACGGGACGAACCCCGCGAGGGAGCGGCAGTCCGCGGACGTCATCGCCGACCTCGAGGACGAGTACGCAGCGCTCGTGGGCACGATCCCCGACGGCCCGCTGCCCGCCGACGTGGCGGGCGTGGGCTGGCTTCTCGAAGAGCTGCGTGTCAGCCTCTTCGCCCAGCAGCTCCGTACGGCCGAGCCGGTCTCGGCCAAGCGTGTCCGGCAGGCGATGTCGGCCTGTCGTCGCTGAGGTTCGTGGCCGTCTCCTATCCTGGCCCGGTGCCCGTCGAACAGGAGGTGACCCCGGATGTCGCGTGACCATCACCGTCCGCTGACCCTGGGGGCCGCGTACTTCGAGTCCGTCGCCGACGGGCCGGCTCCTGACGAGGTCCGCGAGATCGCGGACCGTACGGCCACCATCCTCGTGCGGGGCGCTCGTGCCGAAGGGGACGCCGACCTCGCCGAGCGGATCGTGCACCTTGCGGACACCGAAGGTATGGAGACGCTCGCGGACATGTGGTCGGCGGCCACCCCTGACTCGCTTGCGGGAGCGCTGTGGCGGCTGTACGTGATCCGCGAGTGGATCCACGCAGACCCGGGACGCGCGTCACGGGCGTACGAGGCGGGCAAGAGCACGGCCCAGGTCGCACGCGCGGTCGCGGGTGTGGCCGATCCGCCTGGCCCTGACGAGATGTGCGCCGTCATCGACGATGTCCTGCGCGGGATCGTATGCAGCGACTTCGCGGACGTGCTGTGGCGTGCCTCCGCTGTGCTCCACGTCGTGGGCGCGGGCCGAGGGCTCACGGAGAACGGCTCGTCGAGCGTTCGGGAAAGCGCCCGGATGATCACTCTCGCGGACGAGCTCGAGCGAGCCGGCCATCTGGAGCTGTCCGGGAGACTCTCCTAAGCATCGTCGCTCCATTGGGGCGAGGCCCCTACACTGGCGCCTGGTACGCCGGGTCGCGGATGCCCCGGGCTCCAAAATCAGCCGCTACGAGCGGCCCCGCGCCGTGAGGCGCTCCCGGCCCGGCGTACCTCTACCGCCCGAACGTGGGTTCGCGAGGCCCGACCCACGAATCCTGACCGGCCCCGATTGTCGGTACCGCAGGCGGCCGTTGGCTCCAGGTCGTAGCCTCGGGGACGTGAACCAACCGCGAGAGTTGTACGAGGTGGTGCCCGAGACCTGGGAGACCGTACGTGGCGTCGATGCGCCGCTGATCCATCTCCTCGACGGGTTCCTCGACGCAGGCAGGGTCACGCACGGAACCGCGAACCATCTGTTGAGCACGTGCCATCCCGAGCGCGTCGCGACGTTCGACATCGACGTGCTCCACGACTTCCGCAGCCGCCGGCCGATCATGACGTTCGACACGTACCGCTGGACCGCGATCCAGATGCCCCACCTCGTCCTCGACAAGCTCACTGACGAGACGGGACGCCCGTTCCTCCTCATGCACGGCCAGGAGCCGGACTCCCGCTGGGAGCGGATGGTGACGGCGACGTTGTCGATCTGCGACGAGCTGGGCGTCAGCCGGCTCTATACAGGCGCGGGCATCCCGATGGCCGTTCCGCACACGCGGCCCACAGGCATCACCCGTCACGCGACGCTGCAGGATCTCGCCCACGACAACCCGCCGCTCATCGACCGGATGGACGTCCCTGGACAGTGGTCCGCGATGCTCGAGCTGCGTGCGGGAGAGGTTGGACGGGTCGCGATGGGGTACGTCGCGCACGTGCCGCACTACCTGTCCCAGATCCAGTTCCCGCAGGCCGTGAAGGTCGTGCTCTCCTCGCTCATGGAGGACACCGGGCTGCGTATCCCGCTGGGTGACCTCGACGAGGAGATCGTCGAGAACAGGGAGCTCATCGGCGAGGAGGTTGCCGGGTCGGCTGAGACCAGCGAGCTCGTCGCGGCGCTGGAGGATGCGTTCGACACGGCGCACGAACGCGCCACGCCCATGCCCAGCGCCGACGAGATCGCCGCCGAGTTCGAGAAGTTCCTCGCGGACCGCGAGCAGGACCAGAACCCGTAAGCCATGCCACGTACGATCGACGATCTGGTCGCGGTCCTCGACCTGGAGCAGATCGAACCCGACCTGTTCCGGGGCCCGGCAGCCCAGACACGCATGCAGCGCACGTACGGAGGGCAGGTGCTGGCGCAGTCCGTCGTGGCGGCGTACGGCACCCTCCCGGAGGGACGCGTGCTGCACTCGCTGCACGCCCAGTTCCTCGAGGCTGGGCGCGCGGACTCGCCGATCCTGTACGACGTGCTGCCGACCCGTGACGGGCGGCACTTCTCGACGCGTCTGGTCACTGCCCGGCAAGGTGGGCGTCGCATCTTCACCATGGGGTGCTCGGCGCAGGCGCCCGAGCCGGGACTGGAGCACCAGGACCCGATACCCGACGTGCCGGGGCCTGACGAGTGCCCGAGCATGTCGGAGGTCCTCGTACGCCGTCTTGGTCCGAGCGCGCGGCCCACGTTCGGGCAGTGGGAGGAGCTCGAGGTCCGCTATGCGTCGGGTTTCGACGACGCGCCTCCGCACCATCGCGCGTCGCTTGCCGTGTGGGTTCGGGCCAACGGCCGCCTCCCGGATGATCCCGTGCTCCACCAGGCGGTCCTCGCCTACCTGTCCGACCTGACGATCCTGAGTGTGAGCCTCATCCCGCACGGGTTGTCGTACGGGCCGGGCATGGTCGCCGCCTCGCTGGACCACGCCATGTGGTTCCACCGGCCTGTACGCGCTGACGACTGGGTGTTGTACGACCAGATCTCGCCGTCGGCGTCGGGCGCGCGGGGGTTCTCACTGGGCAGGATCTTCTCGGCGGCCGGTCTGGCTGCCTCAACGGCCCAGGAGGGGTTGATCCGGGTCGTCGACCCTCAGGCATGACAACGCCGCCCCCCAGGAAAGGAGGGCGGCGATGCGAATGTCAGGCGGCGAGCTCGCCGCTGCGCAGCTTGGCGATGGCGTGGCGCTCGATCTGGCGCACGCGCTCGGCGGTGATGCCCCAGACCTCGCCGATGTCGGCGAGCTTGGCCTGGCGGCCGTCGAGAAGGCCGTACCGACGGCGTACGACATCGGCGGACCTCTCGTCGAGCCTGGAGAGCATCTGCTCGAGCCGGGCACGCTCTTCGGCGTCCAGCACCATCTCGTCGGGACCAGGAGCGGGCTCGCGAGCGATGAGGTCACCGAGCGCGGTGTCACCGTCCTCCTCGACCGGCGCGTCCAGGGAGACGTGCTCGCGGGAGAACTGGATGAGCTCGAGGACCTTCTCCTCCTCGATCCCCATCTCCTCGGCGATCTCCTTCAGATCGGGGTCACGGCCGAACTTGCGCTCGAGGTTGCGGCGGATGGCGGAGACCTGGTTGATCTGCTCGGCGACGTGCACGGGGAGCCGGACGATGCGGCCCTGCTGTGCGATGCCGCGGCTTATCGACTGACGGACCCACCACGTCGCGTACGTAGAGAACTTGAAGCCCTTCGTGTAGTCGAACTTCTCGACCGCACGGATCAGTCCGGTGTTGCCTTCCTGCACGAGATCGAGCAGCGGCATCGCGGAACGTCCGTACTTGCGAGCGACCGAGACCACGAGTCGCAGGTTCGCGGTGACGAAGCGGTTCATCGCTTCCTCACCGATCCAAGCCAGCTCCTCGAGTTCCTTGCGCGTCGCGCGAACCGGCTTCTTCCCACGGACCTCGTTGATGATCTCGCCGTCCAGGATGGCCTGCGCGTACAGCCCGGCTTCGATGCGACGGGCCAGCTCGACCTCTTCCTCAGCGCTCAGCAGTGCGGTCTTGGCAATGCCGTCGAGGTAGAGACCGACGGCATCCTTGCCATCGATTCCTTCGGTGGTGCGGGTCCTGCGGGCGGTGGTCAGTGCCATGAGGGATCCTTTCGTCGTCACCATCACAACGCTTGAGTACCCCGAAAGGTTTCCCTCCAGCCTGGGAAACGGACCCTGAACCTACCCTGAGGTGGTGTGGGGCAACCCTGATGCCGCGCCGAGGCGGTCCAACAGCCACGCCAGCTCGTACGCCTCGTCCCGCCACGCCTGGTACCGGCCGGTGGCGCCCTGGTGCCCGCCCACCTCCACACGCAGCAGTGCCTGGCCTGAGGCGTCGGGCCGCGCCCGCAACGCAGCCACCCACTTCGCTGGTTCCGAGGCGGCCACGCGCTGGTCATGGAGGCCAGCTGTGGCCAGGACGTCCGGGTAGCGGCCATGGCCGATGTTGCCGTACGGGCTGTAGCCGGCGATCGTCGCGAACGCTTCCGGATCGGCGACCGGGTCACCCCACTCGTCCCGTTCGGTGATCGTCAGCGGCAGGTCCTCGGCGAGCATCGCCGTTAGCGGGTCGAGGAAGCCCACGCCGACCTGTGCGGCGCAGAAGAGGTCGGGGGCGAGGTTGATCGCCGCCCCGACCGTGAGGCCGCCGGCCGATGCCCCTCGGGCGGCGAGGCGCCCTGGTGCCGCGACGCCGGCGCTCACGAGGTGGCGTCCAACCGCCACGAAGTCGCTGAACGTCGTCGGCTTGGCGGCGAGCCGACCCTGCGTGTACCAGGCGCGGCCCAGCTCACCGCCGCCCCGGACATGGGCGTACGCGACGACGACGCCCCGGTCGAGCAGGCTGAGGCGCGCCACGGAGAAGCCGGGATCGAGGCTGGTCTCGTACGCGCCGTAGCCGTACAGGACGCACGGTGCGGGCCATGGCGTGTCCTTGCGACTCACCACGGAGACGGGAACCTGTACGCCGTCGTCGCCGGGCGCCCAGAGCCGCCACTGGACGTAGTCCTCGGAGAGGAACGGCCGGCCCTCAGGATCCGGCAGGACCGGCTGGCGCTTCAGGATGCGCTCACCTGTACCCTCCCAGGCGACCTCGACGACTGTCGCAGGGTCGACGTACGACTCCCGGTGGAGGCGCAGGCGGTCCGCGTGGTACTGCTGGTCGGCGGCCCCGACCGACTCGAGGTCGGCCGTGGCGTCCAGCAACCATCCCGTACCTGTCGACCCGTCCTCGGCTCTGGGGATCACCATCAGGCGGGGGAGACCGTCGCGGCGGAGGTGTACGACGAGGTGGTCGGCGTAGGCGGTGACGTCCAGCAGCCTGACGCCGTCCTCACCGACGATCAGCGTGGTCCAGTCGCGCCACTGCTCGGGCTGCGCGCGCGTCGCGGCGAGCTCGAAGTCCTGATGACCGGCGTTGTGGACCACGTACAGCCAGTCACCGGCCGGCTCGACGCTGTACTCCACACCTTCCACGCGGGGCGCGACGAGCAGGGGAGCACCGGTCGGAGTACTGACGTCCAGGAGGTGCACGTCGCCCGACGCCTTGCTCGCGCTGTCGATCACCAGCCATCGGTCATCCCCGGATCGTCCGGCGGAGAGCCAGAAGCGCTCGTCGTCCTCGCGCAGGATGTCGGCGTCCTCGCTGACGGGAGTGCCGAGGGCGTGACGTCGCAAGAGGTACGGACGCCAGGAGTCGTCCAGAACCGTGTACGCGACGTGATGGTCGTCGATCCAGCAGACGCTCGCGATGTCCTCGAGGACGTCGGGGAGCTCCTCGCCAGAGGTGAGGTCGCGGAAGTGCGCTGTGTACAGCTCCTCTCCGGCGGTGTCGCTGCTCCACAGCAGGATGTCTCCGGACGGCGAGACGTCGACGTCGCCGACAGCGAAGACCTCGTGGCCCGCAGCCTCGGCATTGAGATCGATGAGCACGGTCTCGTCGGCAATCGGGTCGCCGATGTCAGGCACGTCGTCGCGCGAGGGCGCAGGCGCGCGTCGGTAGGACGGGTAGTCGTGGCCCTCGACGGTACGGGCGAAGTACCACCAGGCGCGACCGGCGCTGTCGACGTCGTAGTCGGGCACACTCAGATCGGTCTGCAGCGTCCTGGAGGAGATCTCGGCCACGATCCGTTCCCTCAGGGGAGCGAGGTGGGCGGTTTGCTCGTCGGCGAACGTCGTCTCGGCTTCGAGGTGGGCCAGCACCGCAGGATCCTCGAGATCGTCGAGCCACGCATAGGGGTCGACGATCCTCACTGAATGGATCGAGGTCTCGCTGGGTATCCGGTCAGGCATCGGTGCTGGCACCCGCGTCACTCTAGGCCAGGCCGGAGTTGGATGAGGCCTAGGGGCGTGGCATTATTGACCACTGGGCCATTGACACTCGCGGGTCGCTGCACGCTCTAGTAGCGGTGCCCGGCGTGATGGTCCTTGTCAGAAACACCTCCCATGAGAGGCACACAGTGGTTCGATCCGCAGCAGCCCGTTCCGACGACTCAGACGCGACGCCTGCCCCCACGCGGAATCCTCGGGGAGTCACGATCGTCGAGGTGGTCCAAGACGGTGACCTCGAGGCGACGACCCCGACCGTACCCGCGCCACGGCGTAGCCGCGCCAAGGCAGCGGCTGGCGAGGCGGCCACCCCTGCGTCGCGACGCAAGAAGGCTGCCGCGGAACCCGAGATCGCCTCCGCCGACGAGGTGTCCGAGGACGATCTCGAGGTCGACGAGGAGCTCGAAGAGGTGGATGTCACCGAGATCGAGGACCTGACCGTCGAGCTCGAAGAGGTCGTGGAGCTCGAGGATGACGAGGAGACACCCTCCATCGTCGAAGCGCTCTCGGGCAGCACCGAGAAGGCGGTCGCATTCGTGCGCGACGGGAATGACGTCGTACTCACCGTGGGCGGCAAGAAGCGTGGACTCGAGGACGTCGACGACACGTCGTTCGAGCCGGAGAAAGAGGCCGTGGTCGAGAAGGAGATCACCGAGGACGAGGGCTTCAGCCTCTCGGACGCGGACGATGCCGACGAGCCCGAGCAGCAGGTCATGGCAGCCGGCGCCACCGCCGACCCCGTCAAGGACTACCTCAAGCAGATCGGCAAGGTCGCCCTCCTCAACGCGGAGCAGGAGGTCGAGCTCGCCAAGCGGATCGAGGCCGGCCTGTTCGCCGACGAGCGGCTCAACGACACCAGCCCGGTCAAGACGGTGGACGTCGAGGACTACGAGTGGATCGCCACGGACGGGCGCCGCGCGAAGAACCACCTGCTGGAGGCCAACCTCCGACTGGTGGTCTCGCTCGCGAAGCGCTACACCGGCCGCGGCATGCTCTTCCTGGACCTCATCCAGGAGGGCAACCTGGGCCTNNCAGCGGCAGATGCTGCAGGACCTCGGCCGGGAGCCCACGCCGGAGGAGCTCGCCAAGGAGCTCGACATGACGCCGGAGAAGGTCGTCGAGGTCCAGAAGTACGGACGCGAGCCGATCTCCCTGCACACCCCGCTGGGTGAGGACGGCGATTCCGAGTTCGGCGACCTGATCGAGGACTCCGAGGCTGTCGTACCGGCCGACGCGGTGAACTTCACGCTTCTGCAGGAACAGCTCCACGACGTGCTGGACACGCTGTCCGAGCGGGAGGCCGGCGTGGTCAGCATGCGCTTCGGCCTCACCGATGGCCAGCCGAAGACGCTCGACGAGATCGGCAAGGTGTACGGCGTCACCCGCGAGCGGATCCGCCAGATCGAGAGCAAGACGATGTCGAAGCTCCGTCACCCGTCACGTTCACAGGTTCTGCGCGACTACCTCGACTGATGGCATGGCGCATCCGCCAGGCCGGTTATGCCGACCTTGAAGCGGCTGCACGTGCGAAGGCGTTGTCCTGGACCGAGTCACTGGTCGGCGTTGTGCCAGATGAGGCACTGCGTCGCCAGCTCGAACCGCAGTGGCTCAACCGTGCGGCGGAGCAGTGGCGGCGTGTGCTGGACGGCGGGGGTTATGTGTGGCTCGTCGTCGATGACGACGAAGAGGTCGTCGGAGTCGCCCACGCCAGTATCGGACGAGACGATGACGCTCCGACCCCGTTGGAGCTCGTGACGATGTACCTGCGCCAGGCAGCCCAGGGGACTGGCGTCGCCGATGCCCTCCTCACGATGACCATCGGAGACGCGCAGGCGTACTTGTGGGTCCTGTCCGGCAATGTCCGCGCGCATGCCTTCTACCGACGCCACGGCTTCACGCCGGACGGAGTCCGCGTCCCCGTCGATGGCCTCGGCACCACTAAGGAGCGCTGGGTCCGCAGCAAACCCCTCTGAGCTGACCCACGGCTGTCGGTTCATCATGTTAAGTAGGTGGGTCGGAGGTTCTCATGGCGAATCCGGCATGAGAACCTCCGACTCGCAGGGTTAACGTGATGAACCGTGCTCGTCGCTTTCGCGTGCAGCGGAGGATGATCTCCACGGGACACAATCCACAGGCGAACGAGACCGCGCGGGTTGTCCACAGCCCGGGATCCGAGTGACGAAATCGATGGTCGGACGCACATGGTCCAGGCATGGACATGATCAGACTCTTGGCCGAGACACGCGGCTTCTTTACCCGCGCCGAAGCCCTGGATGCGGGTAGTAGGGATCGAGACCTCATCAGTGCAGTGCGCTCGAGGGTTCTTGTGCGCTTCAGGCGTGGCTATTACACGTACGCGGATCTGTGGACGTGCCTCGATGAGGTCGGCGAGCACCTGCTGAGGGCTCGCGCCGTCCAGCACTCGCTCGGAACGGCGACGGCTTTGAGCCATGTCTCGGGGGCGGTGGCACATGGGGTCGCGGTGTGGGGCGCCGATCTTTCGCGCGTGCACGTGACGCGACTGGATGGTGGGGCCGGCCGCATGGAGGGCGACGTTATCCATCATGTGGGGACTGCAGGAGGGGACGTCCCCGAGGAGATTGACGGGCTGCGCACATTTAGAGCTGATCGCTGCGTCGTAGAGGCCGCGACCGGCGCGACCGCTGAGCAGGCGCTCGTTCTGTTCGATTCGTTCCTGCATCTCAAGCTGGGAGAACACTCGGACCTGCGCAATCGGTTCCAGAAGATGCAGTGGTGGCCCCGCACGCGTCATCTGCACATCCCGATCCGCATGGCGGACGGAAAGGCGGACGGTCCCGGTGAGTCTCGAGGCCGATGGCTCTTCCGAGCCTCAGGGCTCCCAGCGCCGATTCTCCAGTACGAAGTACTACGTGCGGACGGCACCATCGTCGGGGTCAGCGATTGGGCGTGGCGGGAGTATGGGCTACTGGGGGAGTTCGACGGTCGCGTGAAGTACGGCAGACTCCTCAAGCCAGGTGAATCCGCGGGTGACGCGGTCTTTCGGGAGAAGCGCCGCGAGGACGAGCTGCGCGAGGTGACGGGTTGGCCGATGTTCCGGCTGATTTGGTCCGACTACGACCGCCCGGTAGCCACCATCGATCGGATTCGTCGACTGATTCAGCGGGCAGCCTGACGGACCTGGCGGAGCTATAAGCGGCGCCTCACCAATCACTGGTCGGTTCATCATGTTAAGTAGGTCAACCTGACGTTCTCATGGCGGATCCGCCATGAGAACGTACAACTCACCTGCTTAACATGATGAACCGAGCCCGCCCTAGCCGGTCTTCGAGGGGAGGACGGGGGCACAAGGCTCAGACGAAGATCGTCGCGTAGTCGTCGACGAGGGTGAGGTGGGCGGAGGCCTCGGCGAGGTCCATGCGGTTGGCCTCGGCGGCGATGGCTTTGCCGAGGAGCGTGGTCTCGCCTGCCGTCGCCAGGCCTGCGATGTACGGGAACGTGCCGAGCACCCACGAGATGGCCGCGCGGATGTCCTCAGGGCTTGTGAACGGCTCGTACCAGGTCGCAAGCTGTCGGTCCCCGACCCACGGCTTGCGCGCGATGGCCTTGATCGTTCGCAGGGCGACGTCGCGGTCCTGCACCATCCCGTACAGGACGTCGAAGTTCGCACGGAACGTGTCGTCTGCCGTGTACAGGTGGTAGTTCACGGGCGTGAGGATCGAGTCGAAGTCGTGGCGGCGCAGCGCCTCAGCATGCACGACCGGAGCGGCCTCGGTGTGACCCGTGATGCCGACCCAGCTGACGATGCCCTCCTCCTTGGCGCGGACGAACGCCTCAATGGCGCCGCCAGGAGCGAACACCTTGTCGAGCTCACCCATGTCGCACACCGCGTGGATCTGCCACAGGTCGATGTGGTCGGTGTGAAGGAGCTCCAGCGAGCGGTTCAGCTCTCGCCATGCGTCCTCAGCCTTCCGCTCGGTCGACTTCGTGGCGAGGAAGACCTGGTCCCGTACGCGCTCGACGGTCGGTCCCATCCGCAACTCCGCATCGCCGTACGACGCGGCGGTGTCCAAGTGGTTGATGCCCCCGGCGAGGGCCTGCTCCAGCGATGCGTCGGCGGTCTCCTGTGTGACGTCGCCCAGGGCGGCAGCGCCGTACACCAGGACGCTCGTCTAGTGGCCGATACGGCCCAGTCTGCGCTTCTCCATCTGCATTCCTCTCAGGTCAGATCAGGTCGAAGGATACGACGGCCACCGCAGCATCCTGCGGCAGTCCGGGGTAGTGGTGACGGAGGACATCCTTCAGGGCGCCGGCGTCGGCGAAGTTCTCCGCAGCAGCATCCTCGTCCTCCAGGTCGTCCAGCGCCACCTCGCGGATCCCCGTGATGACGGAGTCGAGGAAGACCGGGGGATCCGACTCGAAGCGGAACGTCGCCGGACCCAGCTCCAGAGGCTCGGAATACCTCGTCGTCCGCGTCTTGGTCCCGGCTCGGACCCAGTCCAGGTAGCGGGGATCGAAGCTCACGAGCTGCATGGATCCAACCTAGCCACGCTGACGAGGACACGCGTGAACGCCGCGACCCCTGGCCGCCGAAGCGAACCAGGGGTCGTGTGGTGGTCAGTGGATGGACGAGTCAGTCGATCTTGTCCGTCTCGTCGTGGATCTTCAGCGCCACTTGCTTCAGCTTGTCCGAGTGAGCCTTCGCGTGATGGGCACAGAAGAGCAGCTCTCCGCCACTTTCGAACTTCACGCGCAGGTATGCCTGCGCTCCGCAGCGGTCGCAGCGGTCAGAAGCGGTCAGTGACTCGTCATACAGGGTGGTGCTCACAGTGCCTCTCTTCCCCAGCCGGGTGGCGGTCGTCGGGGTGATTCTTCGTGCGTATCCATAGTTGCATCCACCGCGTTACAAGCGGTGCATCTGGAGAACGCGTTCACGTTGCAGGTTTGTTCCAGTTGCCTTACGTCGTCCTGCAAACGTGAGTCTACCCCGCTCAAGATGAGGTCGGACGGCAGGTGGGCAAGGGTGGCCGGGCGTGCCGCGGAGGTTTCGTCAGTGGCGCGCACTAGCCTCAAGGAGTGAGTTCGGAACAGCCTTCCCGCGCGAGGTCCCGCGCACCCCAGGCACTGGGGCACGACTACGAGGCGCGTCACCTCCTCGTCCTCGAGGGGCTCGAGGCTGTACGGAAGCGGCCTGCGATGTACATCGGGTCCACGGACACCAAGGGCCTCATGCACTGCCTGTGGGAGATCATCGACAACTCCGTCGACGAGGCGCTCGCTGGTTTCGGCGAGAAGATCGAGGTAGAGCTCCGGCACGACGGATCGATCTTCGTGTCCGACCACGCCCGTGGCGTGCCCGTCGACACCCACCCGGGNNGGCCTGCACGGCGTCGGCGCGTCGGTGGTCAACGCCCTCTCGAGCCGCCTCGACGTGGAGGTGGACCGTGGCGGAGCGACGTACGCGATGAGCTTCCGGCGCGGCACCCCCGGCATCTTCGACGGCGATGGGCCCACCGCGACGTTCTCGGCCAACCCTGAGCTGCGCAAGGTGGGAAAGGTCGGCAAGGCGGTCACGGGGACGCGCGTGCGGTACTGGCCGGATCGCCAGATCTTCCTGCCCGATGCGCAGCTGGCCTGGGAGTCGCTGCTGAACCGGGCGCGCCAGACGAGCTTCCTCATCCCGGGTCTCGAGCTGTCCGTCACCGACGCTCGCGGCAGCGAGACCATCAACGAGATCTTCAAGCACGACGGCGGTATCGCCGAGTTCTGCGACTTCCTTGCTCACGACCAGGCGGTCACCGACATCGTCCGACTGCAGGGGACCGACCGGTTCACCGAGACCGTACCGATGATGGACGACTCGGGGTCGATGACCCCGACGGATGTCGAACGGGAGCTCGAGGTCGATATCGCGCTGCGCTGGGGAACCGGCTACGACACGGTCCTGCAGTCGTTCGTCAACATCATCGCCACGCCCAAGGGCGGCACCCACCAGCAGGGATTCGAGCGCGGCCTGGTCAAGGCCTTCCTTCGGGGCCTCGACAGCACCCGCATCATGAAGGCCGGCGAGGAGCTCCTCAAGGACGACATCCTCGAGGGCCTCACCGGCGTGGTCACCGTACGCCTGGCCGAGCCGCAGTTCGAGGGCCAGACCAAGGAAGTCCTGGGTACGCCTGCGGTGGCGCGGATCACCGCACGCATCGTCGAGAACGAGCTGTCTGCCTACCTCACCTCGACCAAGGCCTCCACCAAGGCGCAGGCGCGCGCCGTGATGGAGAAGGTCGTCAACGCTGCGCGAACGCGCGTCGCCGCGAGGTCGCACAAGGAGGCCCAGAGGGCCAAGAATGCGCTCGAGTCGTCGAGCCTGCCGCCGAAGCTCGCGGACTGCCGCTCGAACGACCCGGACCGAACGGAGCTGTTCATCGTCGAGGGCGACTCCGCGATGGGCACGGCCAAGCTGGCGCGCACCTCGGAGATCCAGGCGCTGCTGCCGATCCGCGGCAAGATCCTCAACGTGCAGCGGGCTTCTGTGACCGACATGCTCAAGAACGCCGAGTGCGCCTCGATCATCCAGGTCGTCGGTGCCGGCTCGGGCCGCACGTTCGACCTCGAGCAGGCACGGTACGGGAAGGTCATCTTCATGGCCGACGCCGACTCCGACGGCGCCCACATCCGCTGCCTCTTGGCCACGCTGTTCTTCAAGTACATGCGGCCGATGGTCGAGGCGGGGCGCATCTACACCGCCGTACCGCCGCTGCACCGCTTCGAGATCTCCAACCCGAAGAAGGGGCAGGAGAAGTACATCTACACGTACAGCGACGCCGAGTACCAGCGGAAGGCCGCCGAGCTCACGAAGCGGGGGATCACGTTCAAGGAGCCCCAGCGCTACAAGGGGCTGGGGGAGATGGATGCCGACCAGCTGGCCGACACGACGATGTCACCCAAGCACCGCACGCTGCGCCGTCTCACGGTTGACGACGCCGAAGCCGCGGCGTGCACGTTCGAGATGCTGATGGGCAACGATGTCGCCCCGCGCAAGGAGTTCATCATCGAGGGTGCGTACGCCCTCGACGCTGAGCGCATCGACGTCTGAACGCCCACTGGCCAGCGGCCCGTTGCCACTAGGTGCCGAGCCGAACGGCAGTGGCCGTCACCGTCGAGTAGGTCATGCGGAAGCTGCCGCCCACGGCATCCACGGCGGCTCCCAACCCGTCGAGGAGCGCCTGCTGGATCTCGGGCGGGTTCTGAGTGAACCCGCCGGTGGTCGGGACGAGGTCGAGCCACTGGTCACGCGTGTACGTCTGCTCCCATCCGAACAGCCATTCGTCGGGCTCATCGAAACCGCCCGCCTCACGGATGGCATCAGCCGCCCTGGCACGCCCGGCTCGGTAGGTGTCCAGGGCCGGCCGTGCCCAGAAGGCACCGAAGGGCGACTCGGGGAGGATCTGGCGGAAGACCTCGGCGAACTCGTCGCGCAGGCCCTGCGGCGGGTCGAACGCGTTCCAGAAGACGGCGAGGCGGCCGTCCTGGCGTAGCACCTGCGCCGCTTTCGCAGCACCCGCGACGGGATCCACCCAGTGCCATGACTGGGCCGCGATGACGATGTCGAACATCCGTCCCGCAGGATCCCAGTCCTCGAACGTCGCGATCTCGGTCGCTATCCCGCTCCGGGCGGCCAGCTCCGCCATGCGTGCGTCCGGGTCGATGCCGAGCACCTNNCGCGTCCGCACCGAAACCTTCGGCGACCTCGCGCTGTGCATGTGAGGCGGATCCCCCGGTCGATGCCGGGGACTCGCTCGGTACGGGCCAGTTCGGTCGTGACCACGAGGTGACCATGCAGCCACGATAGCCAGGTACGCCCTGGCGAGACGGCCACTTGCCAGGGGAGCGCCGGCACGGATAGGACGGTGTGGTGACTGGAGACTTCGACGACCTTCTCGCGGCGAACGCGCGCTACGCCACGCAGGCCCCGCGTGGTTTCGACGGGATCGCCCACGCGGGCATCGCCGTGGTGACCTGCATGGACTCGCGCCTGCAGCCATTGGAGATGCTGGGCCTGTTCCTGGGCGAGGCGAAGATCCTGCGTACCCCTGGCGGCCGCGTCACGCCGGACGCCCTCATCGGGTGTGTCCTCGGGGCACACCTGCTGCATGTGAACCGCATCCTCGTCATCGCGCACACCCGGTGTGCGATGGCGAGCGGGTCGGACGCGCAGATCCGTGAGCGCATCCTCAGCGCGACAGGCGCGGACCTCGGAGACCTGACCATCGGCGCCACGACCGACCAGGAGGGTGCCCTGGCGGAGGACGTACAGCTACTGAGGGCCCATCCCGTACTTGCTGGCCGGGTCGCGGTCGGAGGTTTCCTGTACGACGTGGACAGCGGCCTGCTGAGCCAGCTGGTCTAGCGCTCTGGCCGACTAGTCGACGGTGCGGGAGCCCAGGCCGTCGATGGGCTGTGCGGCGGGGGTGCCGGAGCCGTCACGGCGCGAGTCGGGTGTGGGGAGCGTGATCGGCGAGCCGGAGGCGGCTGCGGCGACAGCCGGGGCAGGACCAGCCCAGGCGCGCTGCAGGATGTCCTCGCCCTTGAGGAAACGGTGACACCGGACGCCGCCGGTGGCACGGCCCTTGCCCGGGTACTCCGACATCGCCGTGACCTTCACGGTGCCCGCGTCGGTTCCGGGCAGTGCGCTCGACGAGCCGGCGACCGTGACCACCTCGCTGTCGTCGGGCAGCACGGCTCCGAAGAAGACCACCTTGGTGCCCTTGGCGAGGTTGATGCCGGCCATGCCTCCGCCGGACCGTCCCTGCGGCCGTACGACCGAGGCCGGGAAGTGCAGCAGCGACGCATCGGACGAGATGAACACCAGCTCCGTCGACTCGGACGCCAGCTCGACCGCGCCCACGACCTGGTCGCCCTCGTCGAGACGGATGAGGTCCCACGAGTCCTTGCTGATGATCTCCGGGTTGGTGCGCTTGACCACGCCGCGCTCGGTGCCGAAAGCCCAGATGCCGGTACCGGCGTCGAGGCGGGTCAGGGCGACGACGCGTTCGCCGGTCTCCAGGGCGACGAGCTCGGCGACCGGTGACCCGCCCTGCAGGTTCGGAGCCGTGGCGAGCAGCGGTACGGCCGGCAGGTCGATGGCGGCGATCCGGATCACCCGGCCGAGCGTGGTGATCAGTCCGACATCGCCATGCGTCGTCGCCCGTACCGTTGACACCACGACGTCGTGCGCGACCCGCGGGCCACCCGACCCGGGGGTCTCAGTGCCGTCCAGGCGCGCCAGGAGACCGGTGGAGGAGAGCATGACGCGGCACGGGCCGTCGGGGACCTCCAGCGGCTGGGCGGTGGCGCTGGCCGCTGTCGCCGCGGCGCCGGAACCGGAGAGCAGGACCGTACGTCGCGGGGTGCCGAACGTCTGCGCCACCTCGTCGAGCTCGGTCGAGACGACGTGAGCGAGCCTCTTGGGATCGTCGGCGATCGCGCCCAGCTCGCCGATGCGCGTGACCAGCTCGGCACGTTCGGCCTCGAGATCGATCGTCGAGAACTTCGTGAGGCGACGCAGCTGCATGTCGAGGATGTAGTTCGCCTGTACCTCGCTGAGGTCGAACGCCTCGATGAGACGCGTACGAGCCGTGGCCACGTCGTCGGACGACCGGATGATCGCGATGACGTCGTCGATGTCGACGATCGCGAGGAGCAGGCCCTCGACGAGGTGCAGGCGGTCCCGTGCCTTGCCCAGCTGGAACTGCGTACGTCGCAGCGTGACGTCGAGGCGATGCTGCAGGTACACCGACAGCATGTCCCGCAACGACATCGTGCGCGGCTGGCCCTCGACCAGCGCGACCGCGTTGATGCCGAAGCTGTCCTCGAGCTTCGTCAGCTTGTACAGCTGCTCGAGCAGGGCGTCGGCGTTGATGCCGTTCTTGACCTCGATCACGAGCCGCAGGCCGTTCGCGAGGTCGGTGAGGTCCTTGATGTCGGCGATCCCGGTGAGCTTCTTCGCCTGGTGGAGCGCCTTGACCTGCTCGATGATCTTCTCGGGCCCGATCAGGTACGGCAGCTCGGTGACGACGATGCCCTTGCGCCGCGGCGACACCTGTTCGACGCGGGCTGTGGCGCGGATACGGAACGAGCCGCGGCCCGTCTCGTACGCGTCCTTGATCCCGTCGAGGCCCACGATCTTTCCGCCGGTCGGCAGGTCGGGACCGGGGATGAACCGCATGAGGTCCTCGGTGCCGGCGTGCGGATTGCGCAGAAGGTGCTTGAGCGCCTGGACGACCTCGACGAGGTTGTGCGGGGCGATGTTCGTGGCCATGCCGACGGCGATGCCCGTCGCACCGTTGACGAGCAGGTTGGGGAACGCGGCCGGCAGTACGACCGGCTCCGAGCCCTTGCCGTCGTAGTTGGGCCTGAAGTCGACGGTGTCCTCGTCGAGGCCACCTGTCATCGCATGCGCGGCGGGGGCCATCCGGCACTCGGTGTAGCGCATCGCGGCGGGACCGGCGTCGAGGGAGCCGAAGTTGCCGTGCCCGTCGACGAGCGGCAGTCGCTGTGCCCAGGGCTGCGCCTGTCGTACGAGCGCGTCGTAGATCGCGACGTCGCCATGAGGGTGGAGGATGCCCATGACCTGACCGACGACACGCGCGCACTTCACGTGGGGACGGTCGGAGCGGATCCCCATGTCGTCCATCGTGTAGAGGATCCGGCGCTGTACAGGCTTGAGCCCGTCGCGCGCATCGGGCAGTGCGCGGGAGTAGATGACGGAGTACGCGTACTCGAGGAAGCTCGACTCCATCTCGGAGGAGACGTCGATGTCGACGATCCGCTCAGTGCTGTCGTCGTCCACGTCCGGCGTGCGCGTGGCCATGGGCCTCCTTCATGTGTCCGAGGGGCATTCTGCCGCGTCGGACCGATGAGGTGGCAAAGGCGCGACGACGCTAGCCGGATCCGATGACCCGGTCGATCTTGTCCAAGAGTGCGTAGCCGTCGGGACCCTCGATGCGGGGGACCGCTGACGGGAGGTCCTCGGCCCAGGCCGTGTCGAGGCGTTCGAGGGGAAGACCGTGCGCCAGGACCTGCTCCACGGGGTTCAACTGGCGGATCGCGATGCCTCGGACCCGCTTCGGCGCGTACGCGGCGAACTCCCCGTAGATCATCGGATCGTGCTGGCCGTCGTCACCGATGAGCAGCCACGAGATCTTCGGGAAGTCGCGCGCGAGCTGGCGCAGCGCACTCCGCTTGTGCTCGAGCCCGCTACGGAACCAGCCGGTGTTCGTGGGTCCCCAGTCCGTCAGCAGCAGGGGACCGGACGGGAAGCGCTGCCGGTGCAGGAACCTGCGCAGGAACGGCAACGTGTTCCAGGCACCCGTGGACACGTACACGATGGGCGCACCGGGGTGGTCGTCGAGGATCGACCGGTACAGCTCGGACATCCCGGCGACGGCTTGGCGTGCGTTCTCCGTGACGACCAACGAGTTCCATGCGGCGATGAGCGGACGGGGGAGGTACGTGCTGATGACCGTGTCGTCGAGATCGCTGATGATCCCGAACGTCACGTCCTTCGCGACGACGAGCACGTCGGCCGCCGTCGGATCGGCTTCGGGGGTCGAGATCTGTACGGAGTGCCACCCGGCGGCCAGACCGTGGTCGGAGATCTGCGTGTCGATGTAGCCCTGGTTGTCCGTCACGACCTCGTACTCGCGGTCGTCGAGCGAGATCTTCACCGGCCGCGAGACACAGGCGACGGTGAAGAAGTTGCGCCAGCCGCGACGTACAAGCAGTCGTTCGACCTCCTGCCCGACGATGCCCTCGACGGGTTGCGGCTGGAGCCCCAGACGCCCGAGGACGCGGATGTGCTTGTGGTTCCCGTACCCCACGTAGCTGATGATGTGCTCCTGCCAACCGGCTCGTCGGGCGATGCGTTCGACGGCGCGGTTGAACCGCTCCTCGACCCGCGCTGCGATGAATGTCCGGTTCGGCACGGGATAGAGACTACGAGACACGCGGGATCGCTCGCGCGGCGTCCCGAGGTACTGCTCACGACCGACGGGTGGCGGACGCGTCTGACGTGGGAGGATGGAGGGCGTGACTGACTCGCTTCACGCCATGCGTGACGACGTGGCCGCGTGCGGCTACTTCCCCGATCTCATCAGCGACGGGATGGAGCTGGCCCTCGGTGACGAGCCGCTGGTACGCCACCTCGTGCATCACGAGGCGACGTTCAGCGAGGACTCGCTGAATCGTCACCTGACCGTGCTGGGGCTGACCGACACCCGTCTCGTGGTCTCCCACACCGACGAGCACACCATCGACCTCGGACCCATGCAGGCGGCGAGCACGACCGAGGTCGTGTCGCTCGACTCGTTCACGTCCGTGTCGCTGACGCGGATCGTGAGCCACCCCGAGAAGTTCGGTTCGAACGCCTCGCGGGTCGAAGAGGCGTGGCTGGCCGTCGGCTGGGGCACGATGCGACGGGCCGACCTGGAACCGGCAGGCTGCGGTGACCCGGACTGCGAGGCCGACCACGGCTACACGGGGACGCTGACCGCGGACGACCTGACCGTACGGATGAGCGCCGCGGCCGACGGCGTCGAGAACGTGGCCAGGCTGGTGGACTTCGGTGTCGAGCTGCAACGTCGTACAGGTCGCACAGCGATGACGACGAGGACGCTCCGATGAGCGAACCGGTTCTGCCGGCGTACCGATCTGGATCCCTGGGAGACGTACTGGCGGGGATCGGGAGCCATCTCGGGCTTCCGGGCTGTCGTGAGGATGCGCTCGACCTTCCGGATGGGAAACGCTGGGTCGTGTTGCTCGTCGACGGTCTGGGTTGGCAGCAGACGCGCGCGGCCATGGCGCGTACGCCGTTCCTGGCCGGTGCGATCGGGCACGCCAGGGCGATCACCTCGGGCGTCCCCTCGACGACCGCCACGTCCCTCACGAGCCTCGGCACTGGGCTCAGCCCCGGTCAGCACGGCATCGCCGGCTACACGTTCCGCAACCCCCACACCCACAAGATCTTCAGCCCCCTGACCTGGGATCCGACGACCGACCCGCTGGCCATCCAGCCGATGCCGACGATCTTCGAGCGCGCCAAGGCCGAGGGTGTTGCGGTGACCTCAGTCCTCCCGGCCCGGTTCGAGGGGAGCGGCCTGACGGCGGTCGCGCTGCGCGGCGGTGCGTTCGAGGGCGTCGTCGACGAGCACGATGACGATGCGCGGCTCGCGCAGGTGCTGCGTGCGGCGACAGCAGGCGAGATGACCATGGTGTACGTGTATGAGCGCATGCTCGACCACGTCGGCCACGGTCGAGGCACCGCCTCTGGCCAGTGGGTGGATGAGCTCGTACGGATCGACGCCTTCGCTGACGCGCTGCGAGAACAGCTTCCTGACGACGTACGGCTGGTGGTGACCGGCGATCACGGGATGATCGACGTACCGGCAGACCATCGCCTCATCATGGAGGACGAGCCCGAGCTCATGGCGGGTGTCGACCTCATCGGCGGCGAGGCGCGCCTGCGCCAGCTGTACACGTCCAAGCCCGACTCCGTCGCCGCCCGCTGGACGGACCGGCTCGGTTCCCTGGCATGGGTACGGACTCGTGACGAGGCGCACGCGGAAGGCTGGTTCGGGAAGCTTGCCCCTCGCGTCGCCGACCACTTCGGGGACGTCTTGGTCGCCATGCGTGACGACTGGGCGGTGCTCACCCGCGAGGTCCCGGGCGAGTTCAACCTCGTCGGCATGCACGGATCTCTTACCCGCGCCGAGATGGAGATCCCGCTCATCTGCGAGTAGCGGATGCTGTGGGATGGCGCCGCGACCGGGGCATAGGGTTTCGGGCATGCGCCCCATCATCGACAAGGCCCACCTCGCCCAGCTCCTGGACCGCGAGGATTTCACCCTCCTCGACGTCCGCTGGTCACTGGGCGAATCGGGCGGCCACGAGGCGTACCGGGCGGGTCATCTGCCCGGAGCGGTGTACGTGGATCTCGAGACCGAGCTTGCCGCTCCGCCCGGTCTCGACGGGCGTCACCCCTTCCCGTCGACCGACGTCTTCGCCGAGGCGATGCAGCGGGTGGGCGTGGACGAATCGCGGCAGGTCGTCGTCTATGACGGCGGTTCGTGCCTGGGCGCCGCGCGCTTGTGGTGGATGCTGACCGACGCGGGCCACCGTCTCGTTCGTGTTCTCAACGGTGGGTATGCCGGATGGGTCGCCGCAGGAAGACCCGTCGAAGTCGGCGAGGTGACGCCGAAACGCGGGACGTTCGTGCCGGAGCCCGGCCACCGGCCGGTCGTCGGTACCGAGGGCGTGATCCAGCACCTCCGCGAGGGCGGAGCGGTCTACGACGTGCGGGCGGCAGATCGTTACCGGGGCGAGAACGAGACCATCGACCCGGTCGCAGGGCACATCCCCGGAGCTGTGAGCCTGCCCCTGGCCACGCTGGTCAGCGGCGGGAGATTCGTGCCGCGGGGCGAGCTGGCCGCGAAGATGGCTCATCTGCGGCCCGGAGACGTGCTGTCCTGCGGGTCCGGCATCACTGCGGCTGCCGCGATGCTGGCTGCCGAACAGGTCGGCATCGGGGAACTCGTTCTTTTCCCAGGATCCTTCTCGGGCTGGATCACGGACCCCAGCCGGCCTGTCGCGACCGGGCCTGAGGCGGGGTCGCTGCCGGACGCCTGAGCCCTGGTCAGTCCTTGGGCCCGAACATGATCTCGTCCCAGGTCGGGACGGAAGCCCGCTTGCTCCTGCTGCGCTTGGGCGGAGCAGCCGGCTGCTCCTCGTCGGTGACTGGTGGTTCCGCCGGCACGTCGTGCGGCGTCGGAACAGGCTTGTGGGTCTTGCGAGGAACGACAGGGTCGGAGTCCTCGGGCTCCATGAACAGCGACAGCTGCTCTGGCTCCTCACGGGGCGTCACCGGTTGCTGGAGGCCCTTGTAGATCCGTACAGAGTCCTCGTCGATGCCGGAGATCATCTCGTACAGGACGTCCATCTCGTTGCGCGGAGGCACCAGGTCGTACACGCCGTCGACTTCTTCCAGCTCGGCCGGTGCGTAGTCGTGGAGATCCTGCAAGCCGGTCGCCAGACCGTACGCATCCGGCCCGCTCTCGGTGAGCGTCGCCCGCACGAGCGCAAGCTCGTCGTCGAGATCGATCGTCGGTTCGTTGTCGGGGTCGGTGCTCCGGCGGCGCCCGGGCTGTGGGCCGTGGGCGGGGGTGTTCTCCTCGATGAGCCAGCGGGCTTCATCGTCCTCAGCAACGGAGAATCGACCAGCGATGTCGAACAGGAACGTCGCGACGTGGTGGCGGCTCCCCGACTCGTACGCCGCCTGCAGGACCCATCGTCCGTCCGGACGCTTCCAGGCGTCCCAGTCGACGCCGTCGAAGTCCAGTCCACGCTGCAGCAGACGCGTGGCGACCGTGCCCTTGAGACCACGGACCGACGCGGCCTCGCCGCGGCGACGCACCGTACCGGCGATCGCCATACCCACCACGTGGGCGCGTTCGGCGATGACGGGGGCGGCGAACGGCTCTATCCGCTCGATGGGCACACCGGCGGCCTGCGCGACCGACTCGACGGCCTCGCCCGCACGAACCCGCGCCTGAATCTCGCGTGGTCGCAACTGACTCTCCATGTCGATCTCCAGTTGGCCGAGTCGAGCGCGGTCCCCTCGGAGGGCGGCCGTCAGGCGTTCGTCCGCCGGAATGGCGATCTGCTCTCCGTCATCCGTCACGACGAGGAGCGAAGCACCGTCTCCGGTGAGCCCGAGGGGCCGTGCCTTCCTCATGTGTGGCCGTTTCTCGTTCCAGTTTGTTGGCTCAACCTACAACGCCCATGCGCTCGGCGCGTGGAGGTGAACAGTGGGTCGAGACCCCAACCAAGGGGGGAGCCGGGGGCCGAGGCCCTTGCGCGGTGTGGTACACATTCCCTCGAGTCGGACGGCGCAAGCTGTGCGACACCAACGCCCACGACACGGAAGGGAACATGGCGACCGACTACGACGCGCCCCGCAAGACCGACGAGGACTCGAACGAGGACAGTCTCGAAGAGCTCAAGAGCCGCCGCAACGACAAGAACTCCGGCAAGGTCGATGAGGACGAGGCAGAGGCGGCCGAGGCGTTCGAACTCCCCGGCGCCGACCTTTCGCACGAAGAGCTCACCGTACGTGTGCTGCCGCGCCAAGCCGACGAGTTCACGTGCGCTTCCTGCTTCCTCGTGAAGCACAGGAGCCAGATCGCAGAGACCCGCAACGGGAAGACGTACTGCGTCGACTGCGTCTAGTTCCCGGGACGCGTCGCCAGTCGCGTCAGAGTTTCGGGCTCGACTGCCACTGGCGGATCTTGCGGTTGGCGAAACGGCCCATCAGCATCTGGGCCACGCCGACGCCGATCGACGACGCGACGAACCACGTGATCGCCTCGCGCGCGGGCACGTCAGGATCATGGGGATCGGGAGGCGTGTCGCCGGTGGCGACCTGCCAGAGCTTGCGAACCACGAACTGGGCGACGAATGTCGTGAGGGCACCGACGATCGCCGGGTATGCCTTCTCGAGAATCTTGTCGTTCATGCGGCCTCCTGATGCGTGAAGCCAATCCTAGTGGCGACGAGCCACTCGGAGGCTCGGGCCGTCGAGCGGAGCGGACGGGCCGTACCGACGACCGGTACTCTGACGCCGTGATGTACGCCGAGCGGTTGAGGCCCCCCATCCTGTGGTGGATCGTCGTGGCGCTCCTGGCGTCGACGTTCGTGATCGCGGTAGCCGTCTTCCTGCCCGGGTGGGTCGTGCTGGTGAGCCTCGTTGTGGCCATTGCCATCGTGATCGGCCTGATGCTGGCGTTCACAGCCACGCTGCGCGTGAGCCCGGCCGGATTCCGCGTGGCCCGATCCACCATTGAATGGGCCTACGTGGGTTCCCTGACCCAGCTCAGCAAGGACGAGCTACGCAAGCGTCTGGGACCGGACGCCGATCCGCGTGCCTTCGTCACGTACCGCTCGTACGTGGACGAGGGGGTCGAGATCGCGGTCGACGACCCGGCCGACCCCCACCCGTACTGGCTGGTGTCGACGCACGACGCGGCGAAGCTTGCGACAGCGATCGAGACGGCGAGGAGCGCTGCATGACGGCCGAGAGGGTGACGGTACGCGTGCGACTCCTCGACCCGGGCATGACGCTGCCGTCCTACGCGCATCCCGGGGACGCCGGCGCCGACCTGGCGATCGCCCAGGACGTGGAGATCGCGCCTGGTCAGCGGGTGCTCGTGGGCACCGGGATCGCGGTGGAGATCCCTGACGGCTGGGTGTGCCTGGTGCATCCGCGCTCAGGGCTCGCCGCACGGTACGGGCTGACGATGGTCAACGCGCCCGGCACGATCGACTCGGGGTTCCGCGGGGAGATCAAGGTCAACCTCCTCAACACCGACACGTCGGCGACCGTGCGTCTTCGGCGCGGCGACAACGTGGGGCAGCTCGTGTTCCAGCGCGTGGGCTGGGCCAGCTTCGAGGTCGCGGACGAGCTCGAAGAGTCAGTGCGCGGCGAGCGGGGGCACGGGTCGAGCGGCGGGGTCGCAGGGTGGACTAGCGTTGGTACGGACCTTTCCACATCGTCTCAGGAGTGATCGTGATCTTCGGCCGCAAGAAGCAGCAGGCGAGCCCCGCGGAGCCGGACCCGGATGACCTCTCGGACGAGCTGGACGACGAGGAGCTCGACGACGGCTCCGACGACGGGATGGACGACGACGAGGTGGACTCCGACGCGGACGTCGGCTTCGATGACGAGGACGAGGAAGTCGACGAAGAGGCCGACGAGTGGATCGCTTTCGACGAGTCCGAGGACTGGCGTGAGGAAGGTCCGTTCGACATCGACGAGGTCGATCTCGAAGCCGACGACGTCCCGCGGCTGGACCTCGGGGCGTTGATCGTCACCCCCGAGGAGGGCATGCAGATCCAGATCATCGCCGACGCGGAATCGGGCAACGGCCTCGCGCTGGTGCTGAGCCTCAACGGCGCAGCCATGCAGGTGGAGGTCAAGGCGGCGCCTCAGAGTGGCGGTTTCGCCGCCGAAGTCCGAGACGACATCATCGAGGAGACGCTGTCGGCGGGCGGCAGCGCGGAGCGCAGGAAGGGTCCGTACGGAACGGAGCTGCGCCGCGTCGTACCCGTCGAGTCACCAGACGGTGAGGACGCGTTCGCGCCACTGCGTGACTGGCTGGTCGAGGGACCCAGATGGCTCGTCCTGGGCCGACTGATGGGGGACGCGGCGATCGATGTGAGCGGTGACGGCGCGTCCCAGCCCTTCGACGAGGCCTTCCGCAACCTCATCGTCCGTCGCGGGGACGAGCCCATGGCTCCCGGCCAGACCGTCCCGCTGAAGGTACCGGAGGGGTGAGCATGACGAGGGCGAGCGAAGGCTTCTGGCGCCGGCTCGTCCGTCGCCTCACCTCGTCGAACGCCGAGCTGGTCTCCGAGCAGCTGGCACACGACGCGGAAGCGGCGGGTTGCCAGCAGATCCTTTTGGCGAGGGTCCGCGACCACGTACACCTGCGCGGCACCGTACAGGCGATCACATTGAGTCCGGAGATCGACAAGGGCGGCCTCGACGTCGACCTCGAAGACGGTACGGGGAGCATCACCCTCGTCTGGATGGGCCGACGCCTGATCCCGGGAATCGAAGTCGGTCGACGCATCGACGTGTGGGGCACGCTGACGGTCTCCGCAGGCCGCCGGGTGATCTTCAACCCGGCGTACCAACTCGGTCCCTGACGGCGGTCAGCCCCTACTCGTCGAAGGGGAGATCGGGTTCGTCCATTGCCGCCGCGTGACGTGTCGGGGCAGCCGCCTCGGCTGACCCCGGCGAGTCCTCGGACAGCACCTTGAGCGGTGCCGGCGCGAGGGTGCCGACGGGAACGATACGACGCGGTGTCAGCTCAGGCTTTTCCGCAGCCTGGCTGACCCGATGGTCGAGGTCATGATCCTGTACACCCGCGTGGGCCCGTGGTGAGAGGAACCGCGACAGTTCCGACTCGTGGTCCGGGTCGATGAGGAACAGGAGTTCATCGCCGGCCTCGAGCGCACCGTCGCGATCGGGAGCCATGCCGCGCCCGTCCCGGATGATGGCGGTCAGCACCGTCTCCCCGGGCCAGTTGATCTCGCCGATTCTGCGTCCGACGGTGGGTGAGCTGTCCGGGAGGGTCATCTCGACAAGGTTCGTACGGCCCTTCTGGAAGGTCATGAGCCGGACGAGGTCGCCGACGGTGACCGCTTCCTCGACCAGGGCGCACATGAGTCGCGGGGTGGAGACCGCGACGTCGACGCCCCACATGTCGTCGAACAGCCACTCGTTGCCCGGNNCCTTGTCGTCGCCGGTGGCGGCGATGGAGACGTCGCTCGTGTCCAGGTGAGCCTCGGCGAGCGACTCGAGCTCGCAGGCGTCGGCGAGCAGCCACTCGGCCTCAGGCACCGATGCAGGCTTGATCGCGCCAGGCGCCCGGTCGATCAGCAGGACGCTGTGGCCGTTGGCGATGAGCTCCTTGGCGATGGATCTACCGACGTTGCCGGCTCCAGCGATGGTGACGCGCATGGCTCTCCTCAGTGCTCCAACGGCGGAGCCGACATGGTGGTCTGGACATCGACCAGCCGGTCGGACTCGACCATCGCGTACACGATGTCGCCCGACTGGAGGACGGTGGAGTCGGCGACGACCATCGCGCTGCCGTACCGGGTGAGCGCCGGGACCGGCGTACGGATCTCAAGCTCGATCGAACGGATGGTGTGGCCGATCCAGCCGACGTGGCATGGCACCTCGACGAGCTGCACGTTCCCCGACGGGTCGTGCCACAGGCCGGCGATGCCATCCGGGACGAGGCGCCTCAGGACGTTGTCGGCCGTCCACCGGACGGTGGCGACCGTCGGGATCCCCAACCGCTCGTACACCTCGGCGCGGCCCTGGTCGTAGATGCGTGCCACGACGTTGTCGACCCCGAAGCTCTCTCGCACGACGCGCGCCGCGAGGATGTTCGAGTTGTCACCGCTCGAGACGGCCGCGAAGCCGTCCGCGTGGTCGATGTCGGAGGCGAGGAGGACGTCGCGGTCGAACCCGACACCCTTGACGGTCGTGCCTCGGAAGTCCGGTCCCAGCCGCCGAAAGGCCTCGACGTCGACGTCGATGACGGCCACCGTGTGGTGACGGCGCTCAAGGCTGTGGGCAAGGCTCGAACCCACGCGGCCGCAGCCCATGATCACGTAGTGCACGCGCACCCTCCCAGACGATTCACAGTGAACGGCTCCACGCTACTGGCGCGAGCCCCTTTCAGCCCACACAGGCCGTATTCTCAACAGCGTGAATCTCACCGAAGCGGCGAAACGCATCTTGATCGGGAGGAAGCTGGCAAGTCATCAGCTCGGTGAGACGCTCCTCCCGAAGAAGATCGCGCTCCCGGTGTTCGCGTCGGATGCCCTCTCCAGCGTCGCGTACGCACCGGACGAGATCCTGTTGACGCTCTCGCTCGCGGGCATGTCAGCCTTCGCGTTCTCGTGGAAGATCGGCCTTCTCGTCGCTGCCGTGATGCTCGTGGTCGTGGCCTCGTACCGGCAGACGGTCCACGCCTATCCGTCCGGCGGCGGCGACTACGAGGTCGCTACCGTCAACCTCGGCCCCACGGCCGGACTCACCGTCGCCAGCGCGCTCCTCGTCGACTACACGCTCACTGTGGCGGTGTCGGTCTCCTCGGGGATCCAGAACGCCAAGGCGTTCCTTCCCTTCATCACTCCGGGCCACGAAGGACTCTGGGCCGCAGGGATGATTATCGTGCTCATGGCGATGAACCTCCGCGGAGTGCGCGAGTCGGGCGGCGTCTTCGCGGTCCCGACGTACGCGTTCATGCTGGGCATCATCGTCATGGTCGTCTGGGGCCTGTTCCAGATCTTCGTGCTCGGCGTCCACCTGCAGACCGAGACGAGCACGTACGTGGTGGTGGCAGATCCCGACTATGCGTCGTTCGCGGGGTTCGCGGCCGTCGCCCTGCTCGCCCGCACGTTCTCCTCGGGCTGTGCGGCCCTGACCGGTGTCGAGGCGATCTCGAACGGTGTGCCGGCCTTCAAGAAGCCGAAGTCGAAGAACGCCGCGACCACGCTCCTGCTGCTGGGTGTCATCGCCGTCTCGATGCTCATGGGCATCCTCGTCCTGGCGAACCTGACGGGTACGAAGCTCATCGACCCGCACGGTGCGGCCTATTTCACCCAGGCTGGGGCACGGGTCCAGGGTGACATTCCGACCGTCATCGGACAGCTGGCCTCGACCGTGTTCCACGGCTTCCCGATCGGCTTCTACTGGGTGATGCTGTTCACCCTCATCATCCTGGTCCTCGCTGCCAACACGGCGTTCAACGGCTTCCCGGTGCTGGGTTCGATCCTCGCCAAGGACGGCTACCTGCCGCGCCAGCTGTACACGCGCGGCGACCGGCTCGCGTACTCCAACGGCATTGTCGCGCTGGCCGCCGTTGCCGTGGCCCTCGTGCTGGTCTACAACGCGTCGGTCACCGCGCTGATCCAGCTGTACGTGGTCGGGGTGTTCGTGTCCTTCACCGTGAGCCAGACGGGCATGATGCGGCACTGGACGCGCCACCTGCGCATCGAGACCGACCCGCTCGTACGGCGTCAGATGATGCGCAGCCGTGTCATCAACGCCGTCGGCCTCACGTTCACCGGCGTCGTGCTCGTCATCGTCCTCATCTCGAAGTTCACCCACGGCGCGTACCTGGCGATCCTCGCGATGGTCGCGGTCTTCTTCGCCATGAAGTCCGTCAAGCGCCACTACGCGAACGTCGCCCGCGAGGTCGAGCTCACTGGCACCAGCGACTCCGCGCTGCCGAGCCGGGTCCGCGCGATCATCCTCGTCAGCGACGTGAACAAGCCGACCGCCAGAGCGGTCGCGTTCGCGCGCGCCATGCGTCCGACCACGCTTGAGGCTGTGATCGTCTCCGTCGATCCCTTAGATGTCTCCCGCGTCATCACTGAGTGGGAAGCACAGGACTACCCCGTACCGCTCAAGGTGCTCGCCTCCCCGTTCCGCGAGGTCACCAACCCGTTCGTGGCCTACGTGAAGTCGGTGCGGTCGCAGAACCCGCGGGACGTGGTCTGCGTGTTCGTCCCGGAGTACGTCGTCGGTCACTGGTGGGAACAGCTCCTCCACAACCAGACGGCCCTCGTCGTCCGGACGCGTCTCCACTTCACACCGGGAATCATGGTCATCTCCGTCCCGTACCAGCTCCACTCCTCCCAGGCCGCCGTCGACCGGCTGCAGCGCGAGGACCCCTTGGCATGGCGCCGGATCGGTACGGGCCTCAGCCAGTCCGACCTGGACCACGTCGAGAAAGGCTCCTGATGGCGTCGTGGGCCACGGGGACGCTCGTGGGCCCCGCGACCGTGGGGCCCCCGGCGCACGGCGGGCACTGTGTCGCGCGCGTCGACGGCAAGGTCGTGTTCGTACGGCACGCGCTTCCCGGCGAGGTCGTCGAGGTGTCGATCACCGAGGACACGCACGAGCGGTACGCACGCGGGGATGCCGTCCGCATCATCGAGGCCGCGCCGGGACGTGTGGAGCCGCCGTGTCCGGTCGCAGGTCCCGGCGGGTGCGGTGGCTGCGACCTGCAGCACGCGGACCTCGCCACGCAGCGCGAGCTCAAGCGCCAGATCGTCGCCGAACAGCTGCGACGACTCGGTGGCTACGAGTGGGACGGCGAGGTCGAGTCCGTACCACCCGCATCCGGCCTCGGCTGGCGCACGCGGATGCGGTACCAGGTGACCGCAGCGGGGCACCTGGGGCTGCGCGCCCACCGCTCGCACGACGTGATCGAGCTGCCGGAACAGGGCTGCCTGCTCGCCCATCCCGACCAGCCTGTACTGGCGGGGGAGTACGAGCCGGGCTCAGAGGTCGTGGTCGCCGGTCGCGGCC
>PMLO01000051.1 GCA_003158895.1 Propionibacteriaceae bacterium | reverse complement strand
CCTCCCGCTCGGAATGGGGATGGCCGAGTACCCCGGCTGGCCCGACTCCTGACGTCGCTCGGCCCCTGTACATAACTTCCCCACGCCGGTCCTGAACGGGCAAGGCTTCCCCCATGACCTTTCACGATGTACCCCGCGACCTTGCCCTACGCCCGCTCACGGATGCTCGGCTCGTCGCCGATGTCCTCGACCTCTGCGTGCCGTTCCCGGATCGGGAAACCGGTGCCCTCTGCGTCCTTCTCTGCGACGACGAGGACCGACTCGCGCAGCCGATGGTGATCGGCGAGATCGGCCACCCCAGCGCCGATGAGCGCCTCCAGATGCTGAGCAACATGTTCCTTGTCGCCCGCGAACTCATGCCGTACGGCTCGGTGCTGCTCGCCGTCGCACGGGCTGATGGCCTGACCCTCACGCCCGACGACGAGCTGTGGGCCAGGACTGCCGTCGCGGCTGCCGACGGCTACCGGCTCCTCGGCGTCCACGTCGTCACGATGCACGGCAGCCGAGAGATCCCGCGGGCCGCGGCCGCCTGAGCCATCACAGGAGAAGCTGGATCGTGTCCCACCCGAGCTTCAGCGCGAGGACGCTGATGGCGACGAGGAACACCTTCCGGACGAAGCCGTTGCCGTGGCGGATCGCCATGCGTGCGCCGATCGCACCTCCGGAGAGGTTCGCGACGGCCATGACAGCGCCGATCCCCCACAGCACGTGACCGCTGACCCCCAGTACGACGAGGGCCGCCACGTTGGTCGTGAGGTTCGCCAGCTTCGTGAGAACGGTCGCGGCGAGGAAGCCGTAACCGATGACGGCAACCAGCAGGATGACGAAGAAGGTCCCGGTGCCAGGCCCGACAAGCCCGTCCCAGAGACCGACGCCCAGCCCGATCGCTACGACGCGCAGGATCCGTGCCCGGCCCTCGTGCTTGAGATGGGTCTCCATCCCCATCGCGGGCCGCCGGAGCGTGTACACGCCCACGACGATCACGGTCAGGAGCACGAGAGGCGTGAACAGCGCCCGCGGGAAGAACCGTACGAGCTGGGCACCGGCCGTCGACCCCGCGTACGCGGCTGCCATGAGCGGCAGAGCCACCTTCCACTCGACGCGTACCTTGCTGAGGTACGTACCGGTCGCCACGGCCGTGCCGGCGGCGCTCGACAGCTTGTTGGTGCCGGACACCGTGGCGACGGCCGTATCGGTCGGCAGCCCGATGAGCAGGCTCGGCAGCTGGATGAGGCCGCCGCCGCCCACGACCGAGTCCACCCAGCCGGCAGCGAAGGCCGCCACGACGAGCAGCACCATCGTGGCCAGCGGCAGACCGAGGATCACTCTCCGCGCACGTCCGCGATGACCCGCGAGACCACGTCGTCGACCGCCACCTCGTCCTTGGTGCCCGCCGTACGGTCCCGTACCTCGACGACACCGTTCGCCAGGCCACGGCCCACGACGACGACCGTCGGGATGCCCAGCACCTCGGCGTCGGTGAACTTCACGCCCGGCGAGGCCTTGCGGTCATCCAGCAGGACATCCAGCCCTGACACGGACAGCTCCAGCGCGATGCGCTCGGCCTCGACCGCGAGCGCCTCGTCCTTGCCCGTGGCGATCACGATGACGTCGTACGGGGCGAGGTTGCGCGGCCACGCGAGGCCGCGCTCGTCGCACGTGGTCTCGGCGACCATGGCGACCGCACGCGAGATGCCGATCCCGTACGAGCCCATCGTGACCGTCGCGAGCTTGCCGTTCGCGTCGAGCACCTTGAGGCCGAGCGACTCGGCGTACTTGGTGCCGAGCTGGAAGATGTGGCCCATCTCGACGCCGCGCGCGAGCTCCAACGGACCGGACCCGTCGGGCGCGGGGTCCCCCGCGCGCACCTCGGCGACGTCGATCACGCCGTCGGCACTGAAGTCGCGGCCCATGACGAGGTTGACGACGTGGTGGTCGGCGACGTTCGCGCCGGTCACCCACGCCGTACCGTCGACGACCCGCGGGTCGACCAGGTACCGCATGCCGCTGACCGACTCTTTGCCCAGCATCGCCTGCCGGTCCTTGGCGGGACCGATGTAGCCCTTCACGAGAGCCGGGTACGCCGCGAAGTCGGCGTCGCCGAACGCGACCGCCTCCGCGGGAGCGATCGCCGCTTCGAGTCGCTTGACGTCCACGTCGCGATCGCCGGGGAGTCCGACGATGAGGGCCTCCTTGGTGCCGTCGGGGTTCGCCAGCATGAAGACGACGTTCTTCAACGTGTCCGCACCCGTCCACGCGCGGTCAGCGCGCGGCGCAGTGTCGTTGACCGCGGCGACGAGCGTGTCGATCGTGCCGGCGCCGGGCGTGTGGATGACGAGTGGCGCCGGGGTCGCCGAGGCATCGACGGCAGCCGGCGGCACGACCGTGACCGCCTCGACGTTCGCCGCGTACCCGCCAGGAGACCGTACGAACGTGTCCTCACCATTCGGCGCGATCGCGAGGAACTCCTCCGACGCCGACCCGCCCATGGCCCCGGACATGGCCTTGACGATGACGTAGTCGAGCCCGAGGCGGTCCATGACGTTGATGTAGGCGCCCCGGTGGGTCTCGTACGACGCCTGCAAGCCCTCGGCATCCATGTCGAACGTGTACGAGTCCTTCATGATGAACTCGCGGCCGCGCAGCAGCCCGGCGCGCGGACGGGCCTCGTCGCGGTACTTGGTCTGGATCTGGAACAGCGTGAGCGGCAGGTCCTTGTACGAGCTGTACAGGTCCTTGACCATCAGCGTGAACATCTCTTCGTGCGTGGGGCCGAGGAGGTAGTCACCGCCCTTGCGGTCCTTGAGCCGGAACAGGTTCGGTCCGTACTCGGTCCAACGGTGCGTCGTCTCGTAGGGCTCCCTGGGCAGCAGCGCGGGGAACCGCACCTCCTGGGCGCCGATCGCGACCATCTCCTCGCGCACGATCTGCTCGACCTTCGCCAGCACCTTGAGGCCCAGCGGCAACCAGGAGTAGATGCCGGGCGCGGCGCGACGGATGTAGCCGGCGCGTACGAGCCAGCGGTGGCTCGGCACCTCGGCGTCGGCCGGGTCCTCCCGCAACGTGCGGACGAACAGCTGCGACATCTTCTGGACGGCCACGGACACTCCTGAGCAGGTGAAAAGGGATTTCAGTGCCGAAGCCTAGCGACCTGGGGCCGGCATCGTCCGGACATGGTCGTCGCCCGGACCCCCACAGTCCGGGCGACGACACCTGCGCACGTCAGCCGCGCAGCGTCACCGTCCCCAGGTCGGCGCTCACGGTGTAGACCACGTTCTGGCCGGCCTTGGTACCACGCACCGTGTAGGAGCCGTCGGCGTTCTTGCGGACCGCGGTCACCGTGACTGTCGAGTCCTGGGCCGTGACCGCCGCAGTAACCTTTGTCTCCTCGTCGCCGGTCACGGCGGTGCTCGACGGCCCACCCGACGCACCGAAGCCACCGCCTTGGGCCTGGGTGACCGTGGCCAGGTCCGCACTGACCCGGTAGAAGACGTTCTGGCCGGCCTTGGTGCCGAGCACGAGGTAGGAACCGTCGGCATTCTTCCGAACCGAGCTCACCGTCACCGCCGAGTCCTTCGCCGTCACGGCCGCAGACACCTTGGTCGCTTCGTCACCCGTCACCACCGTGCCGCCACCACGGCTCCCGCCCGAGGGCCTCGCCTGAGGAGTGCCGCTCGTACCGGCACCAGCCGCTGCCGTTGAGGCGGGCCTCGCCGTTGCGACGCTCACCACACCCGCGATGAGCCCACCGACGACGACTACTGCGGCCGCGCCGGCAATCAACCACTTCTTCGTATTCACGGTGCCCAGAGTGCGAACAGTCATTGTTCGGAGCCTGTGCGGAGCGTGAGAGTCGTCTGTGCGACGGGTGACAGGTGGGGAGCCTCCGGGCGCGTACCCTCGTGTCCGTGACGCAGCCCGGACAGCCGTATCAGCCGAACCACCAGCCGCAGCAGTGGCAGAATCCGACCCCGGCGCCCACGCAGGGGTACCCGGAGCCGAACGGGAACTACCTCGGGATGCAGCAGATGCCTCCGACCGGCGCGTACCCGCAGCAGGTCGCCTCGGGGCAGCTCCGCGTACACCTCCAGGGCAGCATGATGACCAGCAGCATGATCACTCCGACGCTGCTCATCAACAACCAGGTGGTAAGGGCCTCGTACGGTCCGAACAACTACATCCTTCCAGCCGGCACGTACCGCGTCAGTGCTTACACGCAGTGGATGCGTCAGTACGGACAGGCCGCGCTCGATGTCGCGGTCTACCCGGGCCAGACGGTCGACGTCTTCTACGCCTCGCCCTTGAACCAGTTCACGACGGGCTCGATGGGTTTCACGAAGCAGTCACGGAAGGGCCGTGCCTTCTTCGTGGTCCTCATGGCCATCCTGGCGCTCATCTTCGTCGCGGCGATCTCCTTCAGCTTCTGGGCATGAACCGGCCTGCCTGGATCGCCGTGATCGTCATGGCGGCGCTGGTGCTCGGATCAGCGTTCCTGGTGTTCGTCGTCATCAACCCCTGAGGGCTGTCAGTACAGCACCGTCGCGAGCGCGCCGACCTCGTCGAAACCGACCCGNNCGGTACAGGGCGCGGGCGGTCGTGTTGAAGTCGTTCACGTACAGCGTCACGTTCTGCCACTGCTCGCGGCACAGGTCGACGACGGCCGCCATCGCCGGTGTGGAGAGGCCGCGGCCGCGCAGATCACGGCGCAACCAGACGCCCGCCACCTGGCAGGTGTTGGAGGTTGCCGAGCCGACGTCGGACTTGAAGATGACCTCGTCGTTCTCGACGATCCCCATGGCGCAGCCGGTCTCGAGCAGGCGGTCGACGTACCAGCGGTAGCCGTTCGTCCCGTCGAGCGGCGAGACGCCGACCTCTTCGGTGTACATGGCGACGGCCGCCGCGAAGTAGCTCTCGGCGTCAGCCGGCCCTACCCGACGTACGCGCGGATCGGGGTCGACGGTCGGGGGTGCCGAGATGACCATGAGCGGCTGGCAGGCACGGATCTCGCGGGGCCGCTGCCAGGCGCCGGGCCACTTGCGGCACAGCTTCTCGTACAGGCTGAGCGCCTCGTCGGCGACGCCGAGGATCGAGGCGCAGGTACGGATCGGGCCGATGCGCGCCACGTACGCGTCGAGCGCCTCCGGCGTGCCGTTGACCGGCACCATGTTGGCGCCGTGATGGAGGATCGAGACGAGCTCGCCGTCCTCCTCGTAGCCCCAGACGTCGCAGCCCAGCATGAACGCCTCGAGGCCGCCGGTACGGATTCGGGAGGCGACGAAGACGTTCTCGAACGGTTTCCGGCTCAGCAGCTCGGTGACCTTCGGCAAGTCCTGGTTCGTGAGCGTCCGGACGCTGGCGGGCATTCAGCCCACCGTGACGATCGGCGCTCCAGACGTCTCGCCCATCTCCTCAGCAAGGCGCTGCGCCTCAGCGATGAGGTTCTCGACGATCTGGTCCTCGGGCACGGTCCGTACGACCTCGCCACGGACGAAGATCTGGCCCTTGCCGTTGCCGGACGCGACACCGAGATCGGCTTCGCGTGCCTCACCAGGACCGTTGACGACGCAGCCCATGACGGCAACCCGCAGCGGTACGGTCATGCCGGTCAGTCCGGCCGTCACCTCATCGGCGAGCTTGTACACGTCGACCTGCGCGCGCCCGCACGACGGGCACGAGACGATCTCGAGGTGGCGCGGCCGCAGGTTGAGCGACTCGAGGATCTTGACGCCGACCTTGACCTCTTCGACGGGCGGTGCGGACAGCGAGACCCGGATCGTGTCGCCGATCCCCTCGCTCAGCAACGCGCCGAACGCAGTGGCGGACTTGATCGTGCCCTGGAACGCGGGTCCGGCCTCGGTGACGCCGAGGTGGAGCGGGTAGTCACAGCGCTCGCTGAGGAGCTCGTACGCCTTGATCATGATCACCGGGTCATGGTGCTTCACGGAGATCTTGAAGTCGCGGAAGTCGTACTCCTCGAACAGCGAGGCCTCCCACAGCGCCGACTCGACGAGCGCCTCGGGCGTCGCGGAGCCGTACTTGTCCATGATCCGCTTGTCCAGCGACCCGGCGTTGACGCCGATCCGCAGCGACACTCCCGCGTCCTTGGCGTAGCGGGCGATCTCGCCGACCTTGTCGTCGAACGCCTTGATGTTGCCGGGGTTGACGCGAACGGCCGCACAGCCGGCGTCGATGGCCGCGAACACGTACTTCGGCTGGAAGTGGATGTCGGCGATGACCGGGATCTGCGACTTCTTCGCGATGATCGGCAACGCGTCGGCGTCGTCCTGGCTCGGCACCGCCACGCGGACGATGTCGCAGCCCGCGGCCGTCAGCTCCGCGATCTGCTGGAGCGTCGCGTTGATGTCCGTGGTCTTGGTCGTGCACATGGACTGCACCGAGATCGGTGCGTCGCCGCCCACGAGCACCTTGCCGACCTTGATCTGGCGGGTCGGGTGCCGCGTCGCGAGCACGGGTACGACGGGCTTGGGCATCCCCAGGTTCACGGGCACGGAGTGAGCTCCTCAGTCAGAAGATGCGAATGGGACTCACGATGTCGGCCACCACGAGGACGAGGCCGGCGATCGCAAGGAACGCCCCCACAACATACGCCACCGGTAAAAGGCGCGCAGTATCGAAGAAGCCGTACGCGGGACGCTTGAACAGACGCGCCAGCCCCCGGCGCAACGCCTCCCACAAGGCCCCGGCGATATGACCGCCGTCGAACGGCAGGAGCGGTACGAGGTTGAGGATGGCGACGAAAAGGTTCACGGAGCCGAGCAGCGAGAAGTACGAGGCGATCCGGCTCCCGAGGGTCAGCTGGTTCGTCGTGGCGATCTCACTGGCCGCGACCGAGGCGCCCACCACGCTGAGCGGGCCGTTGGCGTCGCGGGGCTTGCCGGTGACGAGGTTGTAGCCGGTCGTGAAGACCTTCTGGGGGAAGCTCGCCAGCGCCGTCACGCTCTGCGTGGTCATCGTCCACATGCCCTGGACGGTGCCGACCGGTCCGACGTGCACGGTGGTGATGCCGCTCGACATGCCGGCGAATCCGGCGGTCACGGTCTTCGACGGGTCATTGAGGTCGGCCACCTGGTGCAGCACACCATGGACGGTCGGCAGCGTCACCTGACCCTGTCCGGGCCTGTTGACCGTGAACGCGAGTGTCCCGTCGCCCTGGGCGCGTACGAGGACGACGAGCTCGCGCCACGTCGTGACGGTGGTGCCGTTGAGCGCGACGATCGTGTCGCCCACCTGGACGCCTGCCTGCTTCGCCGGCGGCGCGACGCAGGCGGCGGGGGCCGGGTCGATGCAGTCCGACACGCTCGCGATACCGAGGGTCTGCTGCTGCTGCCCGTACGCCAGGTTGATGCCGAGGAAGATGAAGAACGCCAGCAGGATGTTCATGGCCGGGCCGCCGACCATGATGATCAGCTTCTGCCAGGTTTTCTTCTGGTAGAAGAGTCGGCCGGTGCGGATATCGGTCTCGGTGATGTCGTCGGCCTCTGCTTCACGGGCGCTGTCGGCGAGCTCCGCGAGGCGCCCCTTCCGGCCGGGCCTGCCGGGCGGGTACATCCCGACGAGCCGTACGTAGCCACCGAGCAGCAGCCACTTGATCCCGTACTCGGTCTCGCCGCGTCGGAACGACCAGATGCGCTTGCCGAACCCCACGAAGTACATCGGCACCTTGACGCCGAACAGCTTCGCGGGCACGAGGTGCCCCACCTCGTGCAGCGCGATGGACGCCATCATGAGCGCGAAGAAACCCAGCCCGGCCAGGATGGCCCAGACGATGGTCACGACGTCTCCTTTCGCGTGAGAGCCTCGGCGCGATGCCGGCCCCACGAGTCCGCGGCCAGGACGGCCTCGATGCTCAGGTCGCCGTCGGCAACCCAGACTGCTCCTGGAGTCGATGGTAGGTCAGAAGGTTGTACGAGATGCTCGTCAAGGACTGTACGGACGGTCGCGGTGATGTCGAGGAATCCGATCCTGCCTTCGCAGAACGCATCCACCGCCGCTTCGTTGGCGGCGTTGTAGACGGCCGGGGCCGTACCCGCGGCAGCGCCGGCAGCCCTGGCCAGGTCGACGGCGGGGAACGTCTCGGAGTCGAGCGGCTCGAACGTCCAGGAGGTGGGATCGGTCCACGAGCACGGCGCGGCGACGTCGGGAAGACGGTCCGGCCAGGCCAGCGCGAGCCCGATCGGCAGTCGCATGTCCGGTGGGGAGCACTGGGCGATGGTCGACCCGTCCACGAACTCGACCATCGAGTGCACGATCGACTGCGGGTGGACGACGACCGTGATGTCGTCCAGGGCGACGTCGTACAGAAGATGGGCTTCGAGCAGCTCGAGGCCCTTGTTCACGAGCGTGGACGAGTTGATCGTGATGACGCGACCCATGGACCAGTTGGGATGAGCGAGCGCCTGGGCGACGGTGACGTCGCGAAGCTGGTCGACGGTACGGCCTCGGAAGGGCCCACCCGAGGCGGTGAGGATGAGCCGGCGCACCTCGTCGGCGCGTCCCGCCCGCAGTGCCTGTGCGAACGCCGAATGCTCGGAGTCGACGGCGACGAGCTGTCCCTGTGCCGCGGCGGACGTGACGAGCCGGCCACCGATGACGAGCGACTCCTTGTTCGCGAGCGCCAGAGTCGTCCCGCGAGCGAGTGTCGCCATGGTGGGGCGCAGACCCGCCGCCCCGGTGATCGCGTTGAGGACGACATCGCAGTCGAGCTCGGCGAGTTCGGTCGATGCGTCGGGGCCGATCCGAAGCTCGGGGCAGTCCGTACCCAGCGCCGCGCGCAGCGCATCCGCAGCCGTGCTGGTGGGCAGCGCAACGATCGCGGGCGAGAAGTCGCGGACCTGCTGAGCCAGCAGGTCGATCCGGCTCCCGGCGGCCGAGAGCGCCTTGATCGCGAACCTGTCCCTGTTACGGGAGACGACGTCGAGGGTCTGTGTACCGATGGAACCTGTGGCCCCGAGAAGGACGACTTCACGCACGTTCGTCAACGCTAGCGCCGTGCGCCTTCCAGCGTCGAGAGCGCTTTGGGGATCGCGACGCTGAGCAGGATGCCCAATGTGGTCTTCGTGTTGTCGATGAGCATCACGAGCAGCATGTCATCACCCGCCCGTACGACGACGGCGCTGTGGTCGGAGTGCAGGTCGAGCAGGAAGTAGCGGTTGAGGCCCGGGTACATGATCCCTTCGAGCATCTTGTTGATCTGCTCGGTCATGAGGGTGAACAGCGCCGACGACTGCGGATTCGCGTTGAACCCGACGAGGCTGATCCCGGTGGTGAGGTCGAGGATGTCGGCCGCGACCAGGCCGTCGCGCAGCTGCGACTGGAGGTCGACGACCGCGCGCTCCAACTGGGAAGGATCGACGTCCAACATGGGCTTGGGTGCTCCTCGCGTCTCGAACGGTGTCTCAAGACACCCCCTGCGGTCCCCCCACGCTATCGGCACTCGCAAACACCTGCAGCGCACGTGAGGACACTCACACTCCCCGCACGGGGTTTGCCGATGCGCCACAGTGGAGGGGTGACACACACAGTCGGCACCGTGGAGGTCGAGTCGCTGGAGCAGTTCGACCGGCTGCGATCTCGGAGCCGGTCGATGGCCGGCTGGTTCGTACAGGATCTCGACCTGAGGGACCGCTCCACGTCGTTGCTGACCGCCGACCCGCATGGCGCCGTCTTCCTCGGTTGCGAGATGGAGACGGCGGTGGAGGACTCGCTCCGAGATCGCGGGGCGAGGGTGTTCCCGGAGATCGTCGGGCTCCCGTTCGACCCGTACCGGGCCCGCCTGTACACAGCCGCCGAGCTGTACGGGAACGTGGCGGGCGGCGGCGCGTACGCCGAGTCCCCTGATGCGTTGAGCAATGCGTGGCGGCTGGCCCAGGGCACTCCCCCGGATGTCGGCGCGACCCTCGCGATGAGCCTGCACGACCACTCTATCGGCGACGCGCTCATGGACGCCGTGAACCAGGTCGCCCGATCGCGTGTCGTCGGCGTCATGGGCGGGCACGGCGTCGTCCGTGGCAGCGAGATGTACGCGGATGCGGCGAAGCTCGGCCTCGCCTTGACCCGGTTCGGGATGACGGTGCTCACGGGCGGCGGCCCCGGCGCCATGGAAGCGGTCAACCTCGGGGCGAGGATGGCGTCCGCGCCGGACGACCTCGACGACGTGCTGGCGACCGTTGCGGCGGTGCCGGGGTTCCTGCCCAGCGTCGATGCCTGGGCACGCGTGGCGCTCGAGGTCCGCGAGCGGTACCCGGAAGGCGGCGGGTACGGCGTCCCCACCTGGTTCTACGGCCACGAACCGCCGAACGTGTTCCCGGCAGCGATCGCGAAGTACTTCTCCAACGCGCTGCGCGAGGATACGTTGCTCCAGCTCTGTGGCGGTGGCGTGCTGTACCTGCCGGGAGCCGCCGGCACCGTCCAGGAGATCTTCCAGGCCGCGACGCCCGCGTTCTACGCCCCCGAGGGCACCCGCATCCCTCCCCTCGTGCTCGTCGGCCGCGACTACTGGACCGAGACTCTGCCGGCGTGGCCGCTCCTGACCGCGCTCGCCGCCGGTCATGGCATGGCGACCGCGATCCACTGCGTCGACACCTGGTCCGAGGCCCTGGACGTGCTGGGCTGAGCCTGCCTAGTCTGACCTGCACCCACAGCGATAGGGGACCCATGCCGAGTTTCACCACCACCTTGGTGCTCAACGGGAACAACGTCGGGATCGAGGTTCCCGAGGATGTCGTGCTCAGCTTCGGGGCCGGGAAGCGCGTGCCCGTGATCGTCACGATCGCCGGCCACAGCTACCCGTCGACAATCGCGGTCATGGGCGGCCGATACCTCCTGCCGGTCGCCGCCGAGCACCGGATCGCGGCCGGCGTCGCAGGTGGCGAGACCCACGAGGTCACACTGACCCACGACACATCGCCCCGCGACACACCCGTACCGGACGACCTCGCGGCAGCCATCGAGGCCGCCGGGCTGCGCGAGGCGTTCGCTGCGCTCGCCCCCTCGCACCGCAAAGAGCACGTACGGTCGGTCACCGACGCGAAAGCGGAGACGACCCGTCAACGCCGCATCGAGAAGGTCATCGACGCCCTGCGCTGATTCTGCTGGCGAACGCCTCAGTCCGTACGCGCCCCGGACATGCTCGCCGGATCGTCGACCAGCGGCTCGAGCGCCCTATGAGCCGCGCCGACCAGGAGCAGGTTCGCGCCGAGCTGCGCGCTGACAATGTCGACGCCCTCCATGGCGGGAGCAAGCGCTCGGGCTTCCAGCGCGGTGCGCAGGCCCTGGGGGTTGTACGCCAGCAGGGACGCGAGGAAACCGCCGAGCAGGATCCGTTCGGGGTTCAGGACATTGACGACGGTCCCGAGCGCGATCGCCAGGTGTCTTTGGTGGCGAGCCACCGCTGCGGCTACAGCGTCCGAGCGGTCGGCGAGCAGCGCGGAGTCGAACGACTCGGGATCCATGTGGTCCGGCCCCAGCAGGGAGAGCAGCTCTTCCCGGGTCACCTCGGCCTCCAGCGAGCCGGGGATGCCGACGTTATCCACGCGGTCGGATCCGCTGACCGGCGTGTGGCCCAGCTCCCCCGCGTACCCATGAGCCCCGCCCAACAGGTCGCCTCCCGCGACGATCGCCCCGCCGATGCCGCTCGCGCCGCCGTTGATGTAGACGAAGTGGGAGACGCCACGGCCGGCGCCGTAGTCGCGTTCGGCCAGGGCTCCGAGCTGGGCGTCGTTGGCGACATGCACGGGCAAAGACGTCGCCTCCGCGAGTGAAGCGCCCAGCGGCTCCTCGCGCCACTGAAGATGCGGCGCGTTGCGGACGAGGCCGTCGACAGTTCGTACGAGTCCGGGTACGGCGACACCGATCCCCGTCATGCGAAATCCCGACTCCTCGGCGCCCATGGCGGCCATGACGGTGCTCGCGAGGTGTACCACCTCGGCCATGGTCGGAATCCGGTCGAATTCATGCCTCACCTTGCGACGCACCTGGGCGTCGAGCCCCACGATCGCAACGGTGAGCGCGTCGACCTCGGGATGTACGGCGAAGGCCGCGACTGACGAGCTGAGGGCCACTCCATGGCTCGGCCGCCCGACCGTACCGTCCGTCACAGGGTCCTGCTCGTCCACCAAACCCAGTCCGGCAAGGTCGGATACCAGACTCGCGACCGTGGAGCGGTTCCGCCCGGTGAGCCGTCCGAGGTCAGCCCGCGACATATCTCCGCCGACCATCAGTGCCCGCAGAACCGCCGTCAGATTCTCCCGGCGTACGTCCTCGCTGGTGCCCTTGCGCACGTTTCCCCCTGACTCTTGGCGGCCAGAGTAGTCCTCCGGGGCCGGCGGAGACGCATTAGTCGCGGAAACGAACAAATGCTGTTCCGCCTGGTCCAACGCCTCATCAAGACCTCCGTATCTGCGCATGCCCGCGTGACGCAGGCGTTACCTGGCGGAAACGTCCCCCCAGTACGGTCGGGACCGTGACCATCAAGGTGGCGTTGCGGCACGAGACGATGTATACGTTCGCGCGCCCGGTGACGATCAGTCCGCACACGATCCGGCTGCGGCCCGCGCCGCACTCCCGGACGCCGATCTCCGCGTACTCGCTCACCATCACGCCCGAGAACCACTTCCTCAACTGGCAGCAGGACCCGTTCGGCAACTACATGGCTCGGGTCGTCTTCCCGGAGCCGGCGTCGGAGCTGAAAGTCGTCGTCGACCTCGTCGCGGACATGACGGTCGTGAACCCGTTCGACTTCTTCGTCGAGGAGTACGCGGAGCGCTTCCCGTTCGCCTACCCGTACGACCTCGAGCGCGACCTCCAGCCGTACCTGCACCGCATCCCCGCCACCCCCGGCGATGCCGGCCAAGACGCCGTCGACGCCTGGGTCGACGCCGTGGTCGAGCCGCTGCTGCGGCGCGACGGCTCGATGCGGATCGTTGACATGCTCGTCGCCGTGAACTCGGCGATCTACTCCCACGTCGCCTACACCACGCGGCTCGAGGTCGGCGTACAGACGCCCGGCCACACGCTGTCCGCAGCACTCGGCTCCTGCCGCGACTCGGGCTGGCTGCTCGTCGCGATCCTGCGCCGCCTGGGTCTCGCCGCACGGTTCGTGTCGGGCTACCTCGTACAGCTGAAAGCCGACGTCGTACCGCTCGACGGCGCCGCAGGCCCCACGGAGGACTTCACCGATCTCCACGCGTGGGCCGAGGTGTACGTGCCGGGCGCGGGCTGGATCGGCCTCGACCCCACNNAGCGCCGCGCCGATCACGGGCGCGACCGAGATCGTCGACACGGTGTTCTCGTTCAGCAACACCGTGACCCGGATCCACGAGGACGCCAGGGTCACCAAGCCGTACACGGACGGCGAGTGGGAGGCGATCCGCGGCCTCGGCCGTCGCGTCGACGCCCTGCTCGATGCCGGCGACGTACGGCTCACCATGGGCGGCGAACCGACGTTCGTCACCTCGGGAGACACATCGACGCCCGAGTGGGAGTCGGAGGCCGACGGCGCCGAGAAGCGCGCTCTCGCGGGCCGGCTCGCGTCGCTGCTCCGCCAACGCTGGGCTCCCCAGGGAGTGGTCCACCATGGACAGGGCAAGTGGTACCCGGGCGAACCTCTCCCCCGCTGGCAGCTCCAGCTCACGTGGCGCGCTGACGGCCGTCCACTGTGGCGTGACCCGTCGCTGCTGGCCGACCCCTCGTCGCCGCCCGAGGGCTCCACCCACCCGCACGAGCTGGCGCGGGCCATCGCCGGCAACCTCGGCATCATGTCGAGCCTGGTGCTGCCCGCGTACGAGGACCCGGTGGCCGAGGCGCTCGCGGAGGCGCAGCAGCCCACCGGTGCCCGACCGGGGATCGATGCCGACACGCAAGCGCTCGCCTCAGCGCTCGTCACCACGCCTGCCGCACCCGCCGGCTACGTCGTACCGATCTTCGTCGACCCGGAACGCCCGGGTTCCTGGGCCACAACCCGCTGGCAGCCTCGACGCCAGGACCTGTACCTCATCCCCGGCACGTCGTCGCTGGGTCTGCGACTGCCGCTCGACTCGATCGCGTGGGGCGAGGCTCCTGACATCGCCCGCGCCGACGAGGTCCCGACGCGCTCTCTGCCGGACCGTCGGACCCGTGAGCTGGCGCGCGTCATCGATGTGGCCGACGCCCCCCGTACAGCCCTTGCCGTCCAGGAGCGCGACGGCCACGCCTACGTCTTCCTGCCGCCGGTCGACCTCCTCGACGACGCCGTACGGCTCCTCATCGCGGTCGAGGACGCCGCCGCCGCGACCGGCCAGTCGGTGGTCCTCGAGGGCTATCCGCTGCCGTACGACGACCGCGCCCGCAGCCTGAGCATCACGCCCGACCCCGGCGTGCTCGAGGTCAACGTCCAGCCGACCGGGAGCTGGGACGAGCTGGAGACGCTCACCACGACGCTGTACGAGGATGCGCGGGCCGCAGGGCTGTCGACGGAGAAGTTCGACCTCGACGGCACCCACACCGGTACAGGCGGCGGCAACCACATCACGCTCGGCGGGGCCACCGCCGCGAACTCGCCGCTCCTGCGTCGCCCCGACCTGCTGCGCTCGCTCATCACGTACTGGCAGCACCACCCGGCCCTCTCGTACGTGTTCACCGGCCGCTTCATCGGCCCGACCAGCCAGGCACCGCGGGTCGACGAGGGGCGTCACGAGACGCTGTACGAGCTCGAGACCGCTTTCTCGCAGCTCGCCCGCATGGTCGCCGACCCGGCCGTCGACCACGACGTCGCCACCGTGGTCGCCGCGGACAGGCGCTGGGACGAGGACCCCGCTGAGCGTGTCGAGCGCCAGCGTCGTACACAGCCCTGGCTCACCGACCGCCTCCTGCGGCACCTGCTCGTCGACGTGACCGGCAACACGCACCGCGCGGAGTTCTGCGTCGACAAGCTGTACAGCCCGGACGCCCGCACCGGCCGACTCGGCCTGCTGGAGATGCGCGGCTTCGAGATGCCGCCGCACGCCCGGATGTCGCTGGTCCAGTCGTTGCTCGTACGGGCTCTTGTCGCGCGCTTCTGGGACGAGCCGTATGAGGGTGACCTGATCCGCTGGGGTACGCGCCTGCATGACCGCTATCTGCTCCCCGCCTACGCGGCTGCCGACCTGCGCGAGGTCGTCGACGAGCTCAACGCCTACCTCGTCCGCAAAGGCGGGCCGATCTTCGACGAGCGCTGGCTGGAGCCGTTCCTCGAGTTCCGTTTCCCGCGCCTCGGCGAGGTATTCATCGGCGGCGTACGGCTCGAGCTGCGCGGCGCGATCGAGCCGTGGCATGTCCTCGGCGAGGAGGCCGCGGAGAACGGCATGGCCCGGTACGTCGACTCCTCGGTGGGCCGGGTCCAGATCATCGCCTCGGGCATCGTCGAGGGGCGTCACGTCGTCACATGCAACGGGATCGAGGTGCCGATGGCTCAGGTCGCCACCGTCGGCTGGGGCACCGGGATCGACGGCACCGCCTCGACCACCGTCGCCGGCGTCCGGTACAAGGCGTGGTCGCCGCCGTCGTCGCTTCACCCGACGATCGGCGTCCATTCCCCGCTGCGGTTCGACCTCGTCGACCGGCGTGCCGGGCAGTCGCTGGGCGGCTTCACCTACCACGTGGTGCACGAGGGCGGCCGAGCGTACGACACGTACCCGGTCAACGCTGCCGAGGCCGAGTCCCGGCGCGCGGCGCGTTTCCAGCCGTACCAGTCGAGCGGCGCCGTCGACGTGTCGTCCCTTGTCAGCCCGGGGTCGATCCTGGGCGGGCGGCCCACCGACTTCCCCGCCACGCTCGACCTCCGTCGATTCCTGCCCGGCCGACCGCCCGGACGTGAGGTCGACGGAGCCGACGCGTCATGACGCTGCCCCCGGATGTCGCTCGGGATCAGGTCGTCGGGCCGTACAGTGCCAGGATGCAGGGCGGCCCCGGGTACGACGAGCTCGCGCGGCTGTCCGCCACTCCCCGTGGCCGTGCGCTCGGCACTGCCATCGACGCGATGGGTCACCATGGCCTGAGGGCCCGACGCCGAGACGTACGGCGCATGGTCCTCGACGACGGCGTCACCTACGGCGCACTCGACGGGACGCAGATCCCCTGGCAGGTCGATCCGCTCCCGGTCCTCATCGAGGCACCGGAGTGGGAGCGGCTCGAGGCGGGGCTCACGCAACGGGCACGCTTGCTCGACGCGATCCTCGTCGACCTGCTCACCGAGCGCCGGACGCTGCGCGAGCGCCTGCTGCCCGCCGAGCTCATCGTCGGCCACGACGGCTTCCTCGTGCCGGCCGCCCGTGTGCTGCTGCCGGGCAGCCGACAGCTGCCCATGGTCGCGGCGGACCTCGCACGTACCGCCGACGGTTCGTGGTGCGTCCTCAGCGATCGGACCCAGTCGCCGTCCGGTGCCGGGTACGCGATGGCGACCCGCAGGATCGTGTCCCGCGCGCTCGACCACATCTATCGCTCCTTGCCGCTGCGGCGACTGCGCCCGTTCTTCGACATCATGCAGATGGGGCTGCTGCAGGCGGCGCCCCCCACCGACGACGTGCCGCAGGTCGTCCTGCTCACNNACGACAGGTCACCTGCACCACGTCGACATCGTCCAACGACGCGTCGACGCAGGCTGGTGCGACTCGCTCGACCTGCGTACGGACTCGCGGCTGGGCGTTCCCGGACTCGTCGCGGCGGCCGCCCGGGGCACCGTGAGCGTCGTCAACCCGTTCACCGCCGGTGTCCTCGAGAACCCAGGCCTGGCACCGTACCTGCCGGGCATCGCCCGCGCGCTGCTCGACGAAGACCTCACGCTGCCGAGCCCTGAGGCGTGGTGGTGCGGCGACGAGAAGAGCCTCGACCACGTGCTGGCGCACCTCGACCAGCTCGTCGTGACGCCCATCTCGCGCGGCGTCGCCACCGAGTCGTACGTGGGGCCGGAGCTCGACGGCACCACGCTCGAGTCGCTGCGGCGGCGGATCACGCAGGAGCCGTGGCGCTGGGCAGGGCAGGAGATCGTCCAGCCGTCGACCGCGCCGATCGTCAGCACGACCGGACTCGTCCCCCGCCCGATGGTGCTGCGGACCTTCGCGGTCGCGTACGACGGGAACTACCACGTGCTGCCGGGCGGCATGGCGCGGGTCGCGGGCTCCAGCGACTCGCTCGTCATCACGAACCGCGCCGGCGCGCTCGCCAAGGACGTGTGGGTCGTCGAGGCGGAGTCGCTCACGCCACCTGTCGTACTCTCCCCCGCGTTCGCCAAGTCCCGTCGGCAGCAGACGGTCCTGCCGCGGCTCACGCCCCGCGGCGCGGGCAGCCTCTACTGGACCGGCCGCTACTCGGAGCGTGCCCAGTCGACGGCGCGGCTGCTCAACGTGGTCGAGAACCTCGTCGAGGACAACCTGACCCGTACAGACACGCCTGGCCACACGGCCATGGTCGCGATGCTGGTCGCACTGACCGAGGTCACGGCTGTACGACCGGGCTTCGCCGCCGGCGAACCAGGCTCGGCCGAGCGCCGCGCGAACCCGTTGCCGCTGCTTCGCGATCTGCTCCTCGATCCCGACCTTCGCGGCTCCCTCGCGCATAACGCGCTGCGGATGACGAGGTCCGCCCAGGAGGTACGGGAGGTGCTGAGCCTCGACACGTTCGGCATCCTCAACCGGCTGCAGACGACACTTGCCGAGGCGCGTGCACTGGGCGAGGAGGTCCACATCCAGGACGTCGCGTCCCACGCGATGGAAGCCTGTCTCGCCTTGTCGGGCCTCGCGAGCGAGAGCCTGATCCGCGACTCGATCTGGGCGTTCCTCGAGGCCGGCCGTCGCATGGAGCGGGCGCAGATCACCGTCCGGCTGCTGCGGAACACGCTCGCCGCCGAGCGTTCCCCCGTCGCCGAGGCGCTCGTCACGGAAGGCGTCCTGCGGGTCGGTGACAGCCTCATCACGTACCGGCGGCGCATGGCAGCGGGCGTCGGGTCCGCGATCCCTGCCGGCGAGGCCGTACACCTCCTCGCCACCGACGAGACCAACCCTCGCTCCGTCGTCTACTCGCTGCGCCGGCTGCTCGAGGCTCTCGCCGAGACGTTCGATCCAGTCATCGAGGGAGCCGTCACCGCGATCATCGACCGGCTGGTCACCATCGACACCGACGAGTCGTTCCTGTCCCGGCGCGTCGCGCTGTTCGACCTCATGGCCGACATCGAGTCCGACCTTCGCGGGGTGTCCGACCTCATCGAGGCCGCGCACTTCGAGCAGCAGCCGGCGTCGCAGTCGTTCTCCGTCCCCGAGATCGGAGGCTGGCGATGAGCGACCTGCACGACAAGCGCCAGTACCGGGTGCTCCACAAGACCGCCTACACGTACGACGCGCCGGTCACGACCTCGTACGGCCGCGGCTGTCTCCGCCCCCGGCCTCAGCACTCGCAGACACTGCTCGAGCACACCCTGGTCATCGACCCCGTGCCGCAGATCACCGACGAGACCCGCGACCTGTTCGGCAACTTCACGCACTACCTCGAGATCCACACCGCCCACGAGCGGTTCGAGGTGGTCAAGGAGAGCGTGCTGGAGGTCGAGTGGCCGGAGATCGACCTGGCTGCCCTGGATGTACGGAGCGTGGCCGATGCCGCCGCGGCGCTGAAGCAGGACACGACCCTCGATCCCGTCGAGCATGCGCTGTACACGCTGCCGAGCGCCCACGTCGAGCTGTCAGAGGAGGTGCGGCGCTTCGCCGAGACGGCGATTCCCCCGGGCCGGCCGCTGGGTGAGGCGATCGCGTCTCTGTACCACCAGATCTACTCGGACTTCGCGTACGCCAAGGGCGCGACGACCGTGAACTCGACGTTGCCGGAGCTGCTGGCGACGAAGGCGGGCGTCTGCCAGGACTTCGCCCACCTCGCCGTGGCGTGCTTCCGTGCGGCGGGGCTGCCCGCGCGGTACGTGTCTGGCTACATCGAGACGACTCCCCCGCCCGGCACGCCGAAGCTCGCAGGCTCGGACGCCACCCACGCCTGGGTCTCCGTCTTCACGCCCGCGGGCTGGGTCGACGTCGATCCCACCAACGACCACCTCGCCGACTCCCGCTACATCGTCACCGCCTGGGGTCGCGACTTCCGCGACGTCTCCCCGCTGCGCGGCGTCATCTTCACCGAGGCCACCAAGAGCAGCCTCTCGGTCGGCGTAGAGGTCACCAGACTCGATCACTGAATCCTCGCGACCTGCTGCCGGATAGTGCCGCCCGATCGGCGGCAATTCAGGATGTCCCCGGCATACTCCGGGTTAGTGCGTTCGGCTTGCGCCGGCTGCGGCAGGTCTGGGGCGTGGTTGCCGATGATCAGCTAGGCGGTGTCATCCTCGAGAAACTGCGCGATCACGCGGTTGAATCGTTCCGGGTTCACCACCATGGGGTCGTGGCCTGCATATTCGAAGATCTCGACACGCGCCTTCGCGACGTTGTCCTGCACTTCCCGCGCGTGGCGGGACGGCACGAGATCGTCCAGCTCGCCCCAGACCACCAAGACTGGCAGGTGTAGGGAACGCAGGCCCTGGACGATCGGCGCAAGGACCGTCCCTCTCATACCCCGGAAGCTGATGCTGGCACGCAACGTCTTGAAGTAGGTCTTCCGGATCTCCTCCCAGCGGGTCGCTTCGTACCTCAGCCGGATCATCTCCTCCGGGACGACGTCGGCGTCCGGCCAGATCGCGCGCTGCCTCGTCAACTGCTTCTGGAAGTCCCCTTGCAGCACTATGCGTGTCAACACCTCACCCACGCCTGGCAGGGAGACCACTCGCAGGACCATCCCCACGTCCGCGGCGAGCCCGACGCTGTCGACCAGGACGAGCCGGCTGACGCGCTCGGGGAACGTTTCCGCGATGACCAGGGCGACCCCGCCTCCCAGCGAGTGCCCGATCAGGTCGGCCCGTTCGATCCCGAGTGCGTCCATGAAGTCGATGACGGATCTGGCGAGGTCGGAGAGACCGTACGAGCGCGACAGGGGCTTGTCCGTCCTCCCGTGCCCCACCAGGTCCAGCGCATAGACCGTGTGCTCAGTAGCCAAGGCATCGATGTTCAGCAGCCAGTGCTCGATCGAGTTGCTGAGCCCGTGGATCAACACCACCGGAGCTCCTGCACCTTCCACCCAATAGCGTGTGTTGACCCCGCCAACGTCAACGATTCGGTCAGTGGGAACCTTCATCGCACCGTTCCTCTCCGCTCGAGTTGGGACCGCGCCGAGGTGTTCGGCCCATATGCCGGGTCCCCCAGACACCTTCCCGTCGCCGCCAGATCGACAACAGCACCTCCTGAGCCAGGCTCACAAGGGTCAGGACCTCCCGCGATGTCCGCGGCAGAAGCGACGTTCTGCCGTCGCCTTCTTGGCATTGACAGTCGTTGACGTCGTTTGCGACACGAACATACGCTGCGGATCGGAAACTTCCAGGTTTGGGTGGCGGGGCCCCGTTCGAACCCGCCACGCCGATGAACGAGGTGCGCCATGAACGCCAGCGGAGACCGGTTGGCCGAGTTTCGGAGGATGCACGAATCGGGATGCTTCGTGATGCCGAACCCCTGGGACGTCGGGAGCGCGCGGGCGCTCGCCACAATGGGATTCAGGGCACTGGCAACGACGAGCGCAGGATTCGCCTGGACAATGGGCCAGCCGGACAACAGCATTGGCCTCGACCAGACGCTGGCGCACCTCCGCGTCGTCGCCGCTGCGGTGAACCTGCCGGTGAACGCGGACTTTCAGAACGGTTTCGCTGTCGAGCCTGGGGAGCTAGCAGCGAACGTGGGTCTGGTGGTGCAGACCGGCGTGGCCGGGGTGTCCATCGAAGACTTCTCCGGCGATCCGGCCGCGCCGCTGTTCGAGTTCGGCCTCGCTGTCGAACGAATCCGGGCGGCAAGAGCCGCGATCGACGACAGCGGCACCGGGATCGTCCTCACCGCCCGCTCAGAGGGCTTCGTGTGGGACCGTCCGGATATCGACGAGACGATCCGACGGCTCAGCGCCTATGCCGAGGCCGGGGCCGACTGCCTTTATGCGCCTTGGATCACCTCGCTGGACCACGTGTCGGCGATCGTGGCGGCGGTGTCACCCAAGCCGGTGAACCTGATTATCCATACGCCCTTCACCACCGTCGCCGAAGCCGCCCGCCTCGGCGTACGACGGATCAGCGTTGGCGGGATGCTCGCCAAAGCTGCCTGGCGCGGCTTCTTGGACGCGGCGAAGGAGATCGCTCAACAAGGAACCTTCTCGCAGTTCGTGGATCTGCCGAACCTCAATGCCCTCCTTGATCCCTCCTGACGGCGGAATCACCGGACCGCGACGGCTCAGGAATCAGGCGCATCGTACGTCTGAGCATCCATCACAGTGCTGGTAATGGTCGGGTCCCCGGGGCGTCTGCAGGGTCATTCGATCAAAGTGCAGGTCATTCGACCCGAAAGAGGGTCCCACAACCTGCACTTTGATGGAACGAGCGACGGCGGGCAGCCGGACGGCCATCAGAACCAGCAGTTTGATGGAATGGCCGGGCCGCGTACCTGAAAGACGCGGGAGGACCTACTTGTCGCGCTCGGTGGCTGCCAACTGGCCGCAGGCGCCGTCGATCTCGCGCCCGCGTGTGTCTCGTACAGTCACGGGCACTCCGTGGTCGGCCAGGCGGCGTACGAACTCGGCCTCGTCCTCGGGGCGTGACGCGGTCCACTGGGAACCTGGCGTCGGGTTGAGCGGGATGAGGTTGACGTGGACCCAGCCCCAGTCGCCGCGGGCCTGGAGGATCTTCGCGAGCCGGTCGGCGCGCCAGGCCTGGTCGTTGATGTCCTTGATGAGCGCGTACTCGATGGAGACTCGACGCTTCGTCTTCTCCGCGTACCGCCAGGCCGCGTCGACGACCTCGTCGACCTTGTGACGGGTGTTGATCGGTACGAGCGTGTCGCGAAGCTCGTCGTCGGGCGCGTGCAGCGAGACCGCGAGTGTGACGGGGATCCCGGAGTCCGCCAGCTGCTCGATGCGCGGTACGAGACCGACGGTCGACACCGTGACGCCCCGAGCCGAGATGCCGAGGCCATCGGGTTCGGGCGAGGTGATCGCTCGTACCGCCCGCAGGACCGCGTTGAAGTTGGCCAGCGGCTCGCCCATGCCCATGAAGACCACGTTGTTGAGCCGTCCCGGACCGCCGGGCAGCTCGCCGGCAGCCAGCGTCGCAGCGGCCGCACGTACTTGGTCGACGATCTCCGCGGTGCTGAGGTTTCGCTGCAAACCGCCTTGTCCCGTCGCGCAGAACGGGCACGCCATGCCGCAGCCGGTCTGCGACGAGACGCAGAGCGTCGACCTCACCCCGTGCGATCCGGGAGTGCCGTCGTGCCGGAGCCCGTACCGCATGAGCACCGACTCCACGAGCGTCCCGTCGTGGAGCTTCCACAGCGTCTTCACGGTGGCGCCACCGTCGCAGGAGACGTCGCGGACGTACGACAGGAGCGGCGGGAACAGCGCGTCCCGGATCGGTTCGCGGTGTGCGGCAGGAAGGTCGGTCCAGGTCAGCGGGTCGACGCTGAGGCCCGTGTAGTAGTGGGTCGAGAGCTGCTTGGCCCGGAAGGCCGGCATGCCCAGCTCGGTCACCGCATCAGCCCGCTCATCCGGAGCGAGGTCGGCGAAATGTCGCGGCGGCTTGCCCTTGCGGGGGGCTGCGAACGTGAGCTGCAGTGGGCCCTGGTCAGGCATGCGGCACCAGCAGGTGCAGCAGCAACCACCCGACGGGGGCGCTGTAGAGGATGGAGTCGATCCGGTCGAGGAAGCCGCCATGACCGGGCAAGAGGTCGCTCATGTCCTTGATGCCCAGATCGCGCTTGATCATCGACTCGACGAGGTCGCCGAGCGTGCCGATGAGCACCATCACCAGGCCGAACACGAGTGCGGCCCACAGGGGCCCGCCGAGCAGCAGGTCGACCGTCAGCCAGGCGAAGACCAGCCCCAGGGCAATGGACCCGCCGAGGCCTTCCCACGTCTTCTTCGGCGAGATCACCGGTGCCAGCTTGTGCCTGCCGAGCGTCACGCCCGCCGCGTACCCACCGACGTCGCTGGCAACGACGCACAGGATCATCGCCGCGATGCGCAGGTTCCCGTGGGGCTCCCCCGCCGCGAGCGGGAGGAACGCTCCCATGAGCATCACGTAGGCGATCCCGAGCAAGCTTGCGGAGGCGTCACGTACGTAGTTGACCGGCCCGCCCTTCAGGCGCCAGCCGAGGGCCGCAACCGAGGTCAGGGCCATCGGGGCCATCACGAACAGGATGGCGTCCTCAGCGGACTTGCCGGCCGCGAAGTACGCGCCGATCGACGTCAGGGCGCCACCGATCGCGACGGGAACGATGGCCGACGTGCCGCGATCGTGGACCAGCAGCGCCCGATGCAGCTCGATCGTGCCGAACACGACACAGACGATGACGAGGATGACGAAGCCGGGTACGAAATAGAGCAACGACAGGACGACCCAGGCGATGAGCAACAGGCCGACGCCGATGGCGGCAGGGAGGTTCCGTCCCGCCTTGGCGTTGACGCGGTCCACCGCCTCCCTGGCGTCGTCCAGGGGAGAATGCTCGTCCCTCGTCTGTTCCACCTGGTTCAGAGCTCGAGGAGCTCTGCCTCCTTGTGCTTCAGTAGCTCGTCGACCGAGTCCGTGTGCTTCTTCGTCACCTGGTCGAGATGCTTCTCGGCGCGCGATGCGTCGTCCTCGGAGACGTCGTGGTCCTTGACGAGCTTGTGGATCGTGTCGAGGGCGTGGCGACGGGTGTTCCGGATGGCCACGCGACCCTCTTCGGCTTTCGCCTTCGCGACCTTGGTGTACTCCTTGCGCCGCTCTTCCGTGAGCACCGGGAGGACGCACCGGATCGTGTGGCCGTCGTTGGACGGGTTCACCCCGAGGTCGGAGTCACGGATGGCCCGCTCGGTAGCGGCCAAGGAGCCCTGGTCGTACGGGGTGATGAGGATCGTGCGCGCCTCGGGCACCTGGAACGAGGCCAGCTGCTGGAGCGGCGTCGGGGCGCCGTAGTACTCGACCACGATCTTGCTGAACATGGCCGGGTGGGCGCGGCCGGTACGGATCGCTGCGAACTCCTCACGAGCGAACTCGACGGCGTGGTCCATCTTGTGGTCGGCGTCGCTAACGATGTCGGCGGTCGTCACTTCAGGTCCCTTCGGGTGGTGATGTTCGAACGGTACTGCACCTCAGACGTGGACGAAGGTGCCGATCGGCTCCCCCGCCACGGCCTTGAGGATGTTGCCCGGCTCGTCGAGGTTGAAGACCAGCATGGACAGGTGGTTGTCGCGCGCGAGGCTGATCGCGGTGGCGTCGGCCACCTTGAGGTCCTTCGCCAGGTACTCGTCGTACGTGAGGTCTGTGTAGCGCTTGGCGTTCGGGTTGGTGCGCGGGTCGTCGTCGTACACGCCGTCGACGCCCTGCTTGGCCAGCAGGATGATCTCGCAGCCGACCTCGAGCGCGCGCTGGGCGGCCACGGTGTCGGTCGAGAAGAACGGCATCCCGGAGCCGGCACCGAAGATGACGACCCGGCCCTTCTCCATGTGCCGGACGGCGCGACGCGGGATGTACGGCTCGGCGACCTGCCCCATGGCGATCGCGGTCTGCACGCGTGTCTCCACGCCCGCCTTCTCGCAGAAGTCCTGGAGAGCGAGGCAGTTCATGACGGTGCCGAGCATGCCCATGTAGTCGGCGCGTGCACGCTCCATGCCACGCTGCTGCAGCTCGACGCCGCGGAAGAAGTTGCCACCGCCGACGACGATCGCGACCTGTACGCCGCTTTGTACGACCTCGGCGATCTGCGCTGCGATCGCGCTGATGACGTCGGGGTCGACGCCGAGCCGGCCGCCACCGAACGCCTCACCTGACAGTTTGAGCAGGACCCTTTTGTACGCCATTCGTCCCGCTCCTCGTGTCGCGTCCCATGCTGCTCTGGTCATGAACGTGCGCCGCCACCCCGAAGGGAAAGCGGCGCACGTCACTCTACCGGCCAGCGGCCGGCCAGTTGGATCAGGACCCGGCGGCGAAGCGTACGAACCGGGTGATCTCGATGCCCTTGCTCTTCAGCAGCGCACCGACGGACAGCTTGTCGTCGGAGATCGACGGCTGGTCGAGCAGGCAGTAGTCCTTGAAGAACGCGCCCACACGGCCCTCGACGATCCGGCTGATGGCAGCCTCGGGCTTGCCCTCCTCGCGGGCCGTCTCCTCGGCGATGCGGCTCTCCTTGGCGACGACGTCCGCCGGGACGTCGGCCCTGGTGAGGTACTGCGGCGACATCGACGCGATCTGCAGCGCGATGTTGTGAGCAGCGGCCTCGTCGGCACCGACGAACTCCACGAGCACACCCACCTGGGGCGGGAGGTCCTTGGAGCGCTGGTGAAGGTACGAGTGGGTCGTACCGTCGAAGCGCGCCACGGCCACGAGCTCGATCTTCTCGCCGATCCTCGCGGCGATGGTCGCCACGGCGTCGGCGACGGTCTGGCCCGACGGGAGCGTGACGCCCTGTGCGGACTCGATCGAATCAACGCCGGCCTTGTCGACAGCGTTGACGATGTCCTCGGCGAGAGCAACGAACTCGTCGTTCTTGGCGACGAAGTCGGTCTCGGCGCCGAGCTGGATGAGCGCGGAGCCGGCGGCCGCCACGATGCCGTTGGAGGCATCGCGATCGGAGCGCTTGGCGAGCTTCGCGGCACCGGTGATCCGGAGCAGCTCGGCAGCCCGGACGAAGTCGCCATCAGCCTCGGTGAGGGCCTTCTTCGCGTCCATCATTCCGGCCCCGGTCTGGTCCCGGAGCTTCTTCACATCGGCAGCAGTGATTGCCATGTCAGGTGTACGTCCTCGTGGTTCTGGATAGGTGTCAGTTGGCGGTGTCGGCGTCGTCGGCCACGGCCTCGTCAGCGACGGCCTCGTCGGAGATGACAGACACAGCTGCCTCCGGCTCGACCTCGGGCTCGGCGGCGACCTCGGCTGCCTCGACCACGGGCTCGGTGGCGACCTCGGCTGCCTCGACCAC
>PMLO01000239.1 GCA_003158895.1 Propionibacteriaceae bacterium | reverse complement strand
GCGCGGTGCTCACGGGGTCGGACCGCCGTACGTACGTGCTGACCGGTGACGGCGAGCTGCAGGAAGGCAGCAACTGGGAGGCGATGATGGCCGCCTCGCAGCACAAGCTCGACCACCTGACCGTGATCGTCGATCGCAACCGGTTGCAGCAGGGCGCAACCACGGCGGACACCAACGATCTCACCCCGCTCGCCGACAAGATGCGGGCGTTCGGCCTCGCCGTCGTGGAGATCGACGGCCACGACCATGGGGCGCTGCTCGACGCGCTCAGCGCCGATCCCGTACCCGGCACACCGACCGGCATCATCGCCCACACCCACAAGGGGCACCCCATCTCGTACATGTCCGACAACGTCGCCTGGCACCACGGGGTGCCGAACGACGAGCAGTACGCGATCGCGGTGGCCGAGCTCGAGGCACTGGAGGCCGTCCGATGAGCGCTCGCTACGACTGCCGCGACGCCTTCGTCTCCACACTCGTGGAGCTGGCCACGGACGACCCGCGGATCGTCGCCGTCGTCAACGACTCGGTCGGGTCGAGCAAGCTCGGCGCGTTCCGCGCGGCGTTCCCTGAGCGGCTCGTCAACGTCGGCATCGCCGAGCAGGACCAGGTGGGCGTCGCCGCGGGCCTGTCCGGCGGTGGCCTGATCCCGTTCGTGTCCGGTGCCGCGTGCTTCCTCACGGCCAGGGCGATGGAGCAGATCAAGGTCGACCTCGCGTACTCGAAGCGTCACGTCGTCCTCTGCGCGCAGAGTCCCGGCGTCGGGTACGGCGAGCTCGGACCCACGCACCAGTCCATCGAGGATCTCGCGTGGTTGCGTGCGATCGACGGCCTGACGATCGTCGTGCCGGCCGACCCGATCGAGACCGCCTCGGCCGTCCGCTGGGCCGCCTCGTGTGACGGGCCGGTCTACCTCCGAGTCAGCCGCGACCCTGTACCGGCGATCCACGACGAGTCGTACGAGTTCGTCCCGGGCAGGTCGGTCACCGTGCGCGAGGGCGGCGACGTCACGATCGTGGCGAACGGAACCGTGCTGTGGCGTGCGTTGGCCGCAGCGGACCTTCTGGCCGCCGCCGGGATCGAGGCGCGCGTGCTGTCGATGGCATCGGTGAAGCCGCTGGACGTCGACGCGATCGTCGCCGCAGCCCGCGAGACCGGCGCGATCGTGACCGTTGAGGAGGCGATCGCCACGGGAGGTCTCGGCGGTGCAGTGGCCGAGACCGTCGTGACCGAGCATCCCGTACCGATGGCCATGCTCGGCTTCCCGGGTTTCTGCGGTACGGGCTCGTCGGACTACCTCATCTCTCACGCGGGCATGGACCCGGAGGCCATCGCTGCCGCAGCCCGTACGGTCGTGGCGCGCAAGCTGTGAACCATCCCTCCGCATCGCTGGTCTCGCAGGGTTCGGCGAGGTATTAGCGTTCATCTCATGACGCGGGTGATGGCCGTGACGTTCGCGCAGGGCGGCCGCCTCTACTACGTCGACCAGGGAGCCATTGAGGCGAAGGCCGGCGACGCCGTCCTCGTACCGGTCGAGGCCGGGATCGAGGTGGCGACGGTCGTGTGGGTGGCGGACGCCGAGCTCGCCGCGGAGTTGCCGATCTGCGCCGGGCGTGCCGGCCAGGCGGACCTCGACCGCGACCAGCGCAACCGCACGCTCAAGGCAGAAGCGACCGAGATCGCGAAGGCCCTGATCGCCGAGCACGGGCTGCCGATGCGCGTCGTCGGGATCGACCTGGACGACCACTCGAGCGAGTACGGGCGGGTGGTGGCCATCTACTACACAGCGCCGCAACGTGTGGATTTCCGAGCCTTGGTACGCGACCTGGCGTCGGCGCTCGCGGCGCGCATCGACCTGCGCCAGATCGGCGGCCGCGATGCCGCACGCATCGTCGGCGGCATCGGTACGTGCGGGCGCGATCTGTGCTGCAGCGCGTTCCTCACCGAGATCCAGCCCATCGGGATGCGCCTCGTGAAGGGCCAGGACATTGTCGCCAACCAGCTGCAGGCGCAGGGAACATGCGGGCGCCTGAAGTGCTGTCTCGCGTTCGAGCATGCGATGTACGACGACTTCGACCGCGCCGCGCCCCCGCTGGGGTGCCGCGTCGACACCGAGCACGGGCCGGGAGTCGTCGTCGGGCGGTCCGTACCGAGCGACACCGTCACCGTACGGTGCGGTGACGGGCAGCGCCATGTGTGCCCTTTGTCGGTCGTGACCGTGAGGCGCGCGGCCATCGCTCCCGGTCAAGAAGCCACCTGAGCCTTGAACCACCCACGCGCCCGAGGCAGTGGGTGTTGACTGGAGGGGTTCGACACCGGCTCGATGGGCGGGACGGCGAAGGCCTCTCAGGAGGAGCCATGAGGGCATGGCAGTTCGAGGCTGAAGGCAAGCCGATCTCGCTGAACGAGATCCCAGAACCGAGCGCCGGTCCCGGCGAGGTGGTGATCGACGTCAAGGCCTCAGGCCTGTGCCACTCGGACATTATGTACATGGCCATAGGGGCGAGCACGATGCCGTTCCTCCCGATGACCCAGGGCCATGAGAACGCGGGTGTCATCAGCGCTCTCGGCCCCGAGGTGACGGGGTGGGCGGTCGGCGACGTGGTCGGCGTGTGCTCTTCAGGCGTACGTCCCCCGCTGGGGATGTTCACCCCTGGCGGCTTCGCCGACAAGCTCGTGGCGAGCGCACCGGACCTGGCGCGCGTACCGGCCGGGCTGGACCTCTCGCTCGCGGCTCTCGCAACCGACGCCGGCATGACGTCATACCACGCGGTGATCAAGGCGGGCGGCGCCGCGGAGGGGATGAAGGTCGGCGTCATCGGGTACGGCGGCCTCGGCCAGATCGGTACGCGAGCAGCGGTACTCAAGGGGGCTGAGGTCCACATCGCGGAGCCGAAGCGCGACGTGTGGGAGCTTGCCACGGCAGCAGGGGTCACGGGATGCGTAGCGGACGCCGACGAGTGGGCCGGCCAGAGCTTCGACCTGGTCGTCGACTACGCGGGGTTCGACACCACACAGAAGGCGATCAACGCGGTACGACGCGGGGGCACCGTCGTACAGGTGGGTCTGGGGAAGCCCACCTTCACGATCCTCACCCACACGATCCTCGGCAGGACGCTCATCGGCTCTTTGGGCGGCACGGTCGCCGACATCGAGGAGGTCTTCGACCTGCTGGCCGCCAAGGAGATCGAGCCGGTCTTCACCGAGATCGGCTTCGACGAGATCGGCGCAGGCCTGGAGCGGCTCAAGAACAACGAGGTCATCGGCCGCCTGGTCGCGCGGTTCGGAGGGTGAGGACGATCCAGGTCGCGACGAGTTCCCGCGGCACAGTCACTCCGACTAGCCTGTCGGCGTGACCCAGCCGCCGTACCCCTCCCAGCCGCAGGGGGATCCCGCCCAGCCGCAGCAGCCCGTTCAGCCGAGCCAGGTCCCGTACCCCCAAGCACCCCAGGGGCAGGTTCCGTACCCGCAGGCGTCGGGCGGTCAGGCTCCAGAGGCGCCACAGCAGGGCCAGGTCCCGTACGTGCCGCAGAACGCGTACGGAGCGGTTCCCAGCCCGTACAGCCAACCCAACCCGTACGTGCCGCAGCCGCCGACGGCGCCCAGCCATCTCGGCGCCAACGGGGCGCTGCAGTCCCACGGCGTCGTGCCGGGCGGCCAGCCGCGTTCAGGAGCCAACCCGTACGGCTCGCAGCCGCTCCATCAGCAACCGCAGGGACCGTCCGGGGGCGGGGGCGCCAAGCCGCCCGTGCTGACGGGTCCTCCGAAGCGCTCCCAAGCCGGACTCATCGTGGGCGTGTCCGCCCTGCTCGTCCTGACATTGGTCATCGGCGTGGCTTTCGCCAGCGGGTACGCGCAGAAGCTGTTCGCCAGCCCGGCCGTCGCGTCGACGTCGCCGACCCCAACGGTCACCCCGACCTCCAGCGCCAGCCCAGCGGCCACCTCGACCTCCGGCGTGGTCATCAGCAAGCCGCCTGTACCGGCACCCACGGCCACCACGCAGCGCAACTGGAACTCGCCTGATCGCCCGAAGGTCGCGATCCCGAACGTGAAGCCCGCGGGCTTCATCAACCCGCCCGCCGGTTCGGGCCTCGCCCGGTACACGAAGCAGGCCGTGACCTGGTCCGATTGCACGTTGGGCCAGCGGGCCGCCAAGTGCGCCACCATCGCGGCACCGCTCGACTACGCGTCACCGAACGGCCAGGCGATCACCCTCAAGCTCGCCAAGATCCCGGCAACGGCCTCGCCGCGGCTCGGCACGCTCTTCGTGAACCCCGGAGGCCCGGGCGAACCCGGGACGACGCTGGCGGGGGACTTCCAGCGCACCGGCCTCGAGCAGTACGACATCGTCGGCTGGGATCCCCGTGGCGCCGGCGGCTCGACACCGGTGCAATGCGAGAACGGCGCTGCAGTGGACCAGCTGATGCAGCTCAACCAGGCGCCCACCACCGCGACAGAGAAGCAGGCGCTGCTCGACGGATGGAAGGCTTTCGGCGCGAGTTGCCTGGCGAAGTCGGGCGCGCTGCTCCAGCACATCTCGACCGTCGACACCGTGCAGGACCTCGACATGATGCGCCAGCTCGTGGGCGACGCGAAGCTCAACTACCTCGGCTACTCGTACGGCACCTACATCGGCGCGGTCTACGCGCAGAAGTTCCCGGGAGAAGTGGGCAAGCTCGTGCTCGACTCCGCCGTGAACATCACACAGGACGAGTCGGTCATCCAGGCCTCGGGCTTCGACCTGGCGCTCGGCAACTACGCGGACTACTGCGCTTCGAAGAGCTGTTCGCTGGGCTCGACGAAGCAGGCTGTCCTCGACACGATCACCAAACTGCTCGACAAGCTCGCCACCGCACCGCTTCCGGGAGACTCGACGCGCAAGCTGACGCAGTCGGTCGCCTCCGACGGGATCGCCCTCTTCCTGTACGCCGACTCGCAGTACTGGGACCAGCTGACGCAGGCCCTCGAGATGGCGATCGGCGGTGACGGTCGCTACCTGCTGTACTACGCCGACCAGCTGCGCGGCCGTCAGACCGACGGTACGTACGACGCGTCGTTCTACGCCTTCCCGGCCATCGGGTGCGCCGACAGCCAGGACGACGGCATCGCTCGCGCGTTCTCCGACTGGACCTCCGACCAGCAGAAGGCGCCGATCTTCGGCAAGTACTTCGGACCCAACATCACGTGCGTCCAGTGGCCCGTACAGGGTCAGGCGCCGTTCGACATCACGGCCAAGGGGGCCGCGCCGATCGTCGTCGTCGGGGCGACCGGGGACTCCGCCACCCCGTACCAGTACGCGGCCTGGATGGCCTCGCAGCTCGACTCGGGCGTCCTCGTCACGTACAACGGCAACGGCCACGCCACGTACGGCGGCAAGAGCACCTGCGTCGACAACGCCGTGGTCGCGTACTTCGCGAAAGGCACGGTTCCACCCGACGGGCTGTTCTGTACGAAGTGAGCTGTGCGCTGTACGAGGGGAGCCTGGCGCTCCGACTCGTCGCGCCCCTCGTCGCGTTCGCGCCGCCCCTGGCGCGCCGCTATAGTTCTTCCTCGGCTGGTCCTACGGGGCCACGCCGCCTTAGCTCAGTCGGCAGAGCGGCTCACTCGTAATGAGCAGGTCTGGGGTTCGACTCCCCAAGGCGGCTCCATCGGATATTTCTTCCCCTACGGGGGAACGGGGCCTCCCGGGGCTTATAACCGGGCATGCCGTGCAACATACGTGCAACTCATCGCAGCGCGAGAAGCCTGCTGTTGTACGGGATCGGGCGAGCATCACCGCTCATCGACTCCGCGGCTGGGGCCCGCGGGACCGTCAACGTCACCCCTTGTGGATCCGGGGTTATGCCCGCTGCCCACTCATCTCAGCGGAACGTAGCCCCTCTGGTGGTTGCCGATCCGGCAGACTGAACATGCAGATCTGGTGCGGCCGCTCGGCAGGAATGAGCCCTTCCGCCTGGGCCACTTTTGGCTCGCTTCAGAGCATCACTGGCGTCCAGAGCCGGTCGATGGGCATCACGTGGAGTCGGTCCGCGTAGGTGAACGAGCGGTGTCCGGTGGTGAGGACGATGCCGGCGGCGAAGCGGGAACCCAAGGCTTGGCGGAGCTGGTCCAGACCCCGGAAGTCTGAGGCGGAGGCTCGTTCGCTGGCTTTGACCTCGAGGCCGATGACTGTGCCGTCGTCGTACTCGATGACGAGGTCGACCTCGGCTCCGTCACTGGTCCGCCAATGGCCCAGGGAGACGGACTCGTTCAGCCAGGATGCCTGCTTGCGAACCTCGCCGACGACGAACGTCTCCAGAAGATGGCCGAAGTCAGTGAGAGCGGCCGGGTCGAGACCCTCCAGCTTGTCGGGATTGAGCCTCAGCAACCTCGCCGCGAGCCCGGAGTCGACGACGTGGACCTTGGGCCTGGCGTTGACCCGTGAACGAAGCGTGGTGCCCCATGCAGGCAGCCGCACGACCAGGAACAGGTCCTCCAGAAGCCGTAGGTGAGCCTCAGCAGTAGGCCGACTGACACCAACCGCCTCCGCCGCCTTGGTCACGTTGAGCAGCTGGCCGGTCTGTGCCGCCAGGTGCGCGAACAGATCGGCCATGGACTGCCGCTCGCGAACACGGCTGAGCTCAAGGGCGTCGCGCTCTACTGAGGCGCGGACGAAGTCGTCGAACCAGCGCGCTCGCGCCACCCCCGTTCGGCGAAGGGCGAGAGGCAGTCCTCCCGCGCAGACCCGCTCCACGTACTCCGTGCGCATCGTCGTCGAGGTCGGGATCTGCTGTACGGCGGCTGCCGGGGCCATCCTGAGCACCTCCAGCAGATTCTCTCGCGACCCATCCAGCTCGCCCTGCGACAGGGGCCAGATCGTCAACGAATGGAGACGGCCGGTGAGAGCCTGGGCCGTCGCGGGCAGCGCGTCCTGACGGGTCGAGCCGGTGATGACCGCAGTTCCAGGCAGACTGCCCTCCCTGTTAAGGCGGGCCTTGATGGCGTCCAGGATGTCCGGCACGCGTTGGTACTCGTCCACGCACAGCGGTGTCGCGTCCGCGACGACGGCGGCCAGGTTGCCCACCACGGCCTCGCGAACCTCGACGTCGTCGAGATCCACCACTGGACTACCCACGCGTGCGGCGAACCCACGCAGCACTGTCGACTTGCCGACCGATCGGGGCCCGTGCAGGGCGATCACCGGCTCCACGGCGGCCAGTTCCAGCAGCAGCTCGCTGACCCGACGTTCCACCAAAGCATCCAGAACCACAGCATCAACTTAGCAGACGTGAGGCATTGAACCTTACAAACGTGATCGCGTCAGGGTGGCAAACGTGAGGGCTTGCAGCCCGAGGAGCCGCCCCTCGACGGCCCCGATCAACGCCCTGACCAGGCGCCTCCGGCGCCGGGGATCTGTTCTGTGAGTGCGGCACGAAAATCGTCACAACGATATGTCGGGCCTCGGATGCAACAGGTGTGTCGGCCTTCGCGTTGAGGGCTACCTTCGTTCGGGGGCGCCCGCACGTTGGTCGGGTGACACGGTCGGCGAAGGACGGGGCGTTCGTGCTGACGAGGCGAGTGGGCCGTGCTAACGAATCGTCGACGACGATGAAGTTGAGATCTGATCTGGTCTTGGAGCGAGACACCCGCCCACCGGCGGCCACCGCTCCGATTGCCAAAGAGCCCAGGGTCTACTTCAACGCCGACTAGAACCGAAGCCCCAGGGCACACACGCGAAGGGCGGCAACTGCGTCTGAAGCAAAGGCCGATCGCGCGCTCAGCGCTCTTTCGGCGCCCCGAGTTCCCACCAATCGACGGGTGGGCGGTCGCGGACGAGTCCAGCGACGAGTTCCGGATCGCCCAGGTTGCAGAATTTCCACAGTTCCTTGGCCGCGCGCGCGTACTGGAACAGGACGTGGTCAACATCAAAGGCATCCATGTGACCGGTCCGGAAGCGGTCAACCGCTGAGCCGACGTGTTCAACCAGTCCGGCGAGCTGAGCCTCGTGGAATGCCGCCACAGCCTCGCGGGCGGCCTGGCGGTCGGACTTCGCGGTCACAGTCCGAGGCTAGTCGGCCACCAACTTCCGCGCGAGGCGCGGCATAGGAGCGGTAGTTCAGATCACGTCTTGCTGCCGGGCGTGACCCTCCGACGTGCGTGCCCGTTGTGGTGGCCCGGCATCTTCTTGGGGCGGGCAGGGAAGGGGTCGAGTGATCAGTCGGTGTCTGAGGGTGGAAGCAGCGCTCGCAGCGAGCGACGTAGCTCGGTGGCGGCGCGGACGCTTAGTGAGGCTGTGAAGTTCTGCTCGGCGGCGAGCGAGGCTGACTCCGCCTGGTCGAAGAGTTGGCGGCCTGCGCTGGTGAGTTCGACAACGTTGCGGCGTCGGTCGTGCTCGGATGGTCGGCGGGCGACGATCCCCCTGCCCTCCAAGGCGTCGAGCAGGGCCACCATCGAGGTCCGGTCGACCCCGAGTACCCGGGCGACGTCCTGCTGCGATGCTGCCTCGCCGCCAGCGATCACGCGCAGGGCCCCCAGATCGCGCGATGTCACTCCCAGTTCGGCGAGTGCGGCGTCCGACCTCTTCTCTAGTTCCAGGTGCGCGTGCTTGATCAGGTACCCCAGCACATCGTCATGGCTGCGTACCGGCCTGCCGGTGGGTCGAGGTGAGGTGGACACGCGAACAGTATATCGTTATGCTGATCGTCAGTACACCTGACCATTGAAAGTGCTGACGTAGGGGTGGTTCGATGATTCTGGTGACCGGCGGTTCGGGCTTCATCGGCGGCCATACGGTGCGTGCCCTGCACGACCTCGGGGAGAGCTGCGTCATTGCCCAGCGACGCTCCGGCGACGTCCCGGCCTACCTGGCCGACCTACCCGTCGTCGCCGAACAAGCCGACGTGACTGATCTCGAGTCCCTGCGGGCGATCGGCTCGCGCCACATGATCACCGGCATCGTGCACCTGGCCGGGTACCCGGCACCCAGAGGCTCGATCGGCGGTATCGAAGCGACCCAGGGCCTGCTCGACGGTCTGCTCAACATCGTGCGGGTAGCTCAGGACTGGGGCGTGGCGCGCATCGGACTAGCGAGCACGATCGGCGTCTACGGCGGGCTGACTCACCAGGGCCCGCTCACCGAAGACCTGCCGCTCCGCCTCAGCGCACCCCACCCGATCCCCCGATCGAAGAAGATCGGCGAGTTGCTCGGCGAACAGCTTGCCGAGGCCACCGGCATCGAGATCGTCAACCTCCGCATCTCGGGCACCTGGGGCCCGAACGGACACGAGGACCCATTCTTCGCCGCACCCGCACTGATCCACGCCGCCGCCACCCGGCGACCGCTCGACCTGTCCGGACTGCTCGTCCCTGTCCACCTCCAGGACGGTCTGGACCTCTGCTACGTCAAGGACACCGGCCGCGCCATCGCGCTGCTCCAGCTGGCCGAGACGCTGAACCACCGCACCTACAACGTCGCGAGCGGCCGGGTGACCACTAATGCCGACATCATCGCCGCCATCCACGACGTCGACCCCGGCGTCACGCTCGAACTCCCCGACGGCCCGAGCCGACCAGGCAACCCTCTCGACATCGCACGGTTGCACCAGGACACCGGCTACACGCCCGAACACGACACGGCCCGCGCAGCGGCCGACTACATCGCCTGGCTCCGCGCAGGCCACGAACGCTGATCCAACGGCCCTGGACCGCGACTACCGAGTTGGTGTCATCGGCAAGATCGACCGCGCTGTCCGCGGCAGAACAGGACGTTCCCGCGGGAACACCGTTGGGGGCCCAAGAGCTTGGTCTCGGAGAGGGTCCTGTCAGTAAGCCTGGTATTTGCGTTTGAAGGGTCGAGCAAACCACGGCCAGGGAAGGTGTGCCCGTCCCACGATGCCGACGACTGTGCCGTCCTGGTTCCAAAGGCGTGCGAAGCCGTCGCCGATCCCTGCCTCTACCACACGGCCGGCCACCAACGCCTTCAGCATTTTCGCCAGGGGCGCGAGCCTGTCTTCACGGCGTTCGTCAAGCCAGTACTCGAAGTATGTGTGAGCGCCCAGGGTGACGTGAATGGTTTCGTCCCGGTCGTAGCAGAGCGTGAACCCGCAGGAGCTTCGGTTTCCAGGACGAACAGCAATCTCCCAACCGTCGTACGGATCGCTCCATAGGCACTTCAGGGCAACAGGAGTCCCAGGGCCGCCGATCGCCTCCTCAGTCATGGTCAAAAGCGTCTGGTCGAGCGCGGTTGGTGCCGGCTGCCCACTGCCCTGTGGGAACCTCTCCCGCTCGCCGAACTTACTCACGTTCGGCATCTTCCCATCGTGAGACGTCCGTCGTGTGACGACCTTCAACTCAGTGGCGATCTGAGAAGCCAGGACATGCGCGGACGGCGGCATGTCCGGATGTTGGCCGCGCAAGATCGCGGTGTACTTCGGGGCCCCTCGAGCCGACTCGAGAGGACCGGTCTCCTGCCTTACCGGCTGTTCGGGTCGCGCTGACAGCTGTCCCGAGTGGCCTGATCGCACACAGCACACCCCCTAAAGCTGGAGCGAATTGATACTGATCCGAGTCTCGCCCTCCGCGAGGACGCGCGACATACCTCTGCGCAGCAGCACGGCGGTGTGTAGGTGGCGGCTATGAACAGGTAGATGTTCGAGTGTCCATGCGGCCCGATCGGTGCGGCTGAGTTGAACGTCAGGCTCCGCCGCCGTGGGTGTCTTCGGTGAGAAACGGCTCACGTGCGCGGTCGCGGAAGCGATGTCCGGGAGTCTGTGAATGCACTTTAAGCCTCTGCCCAGCGCACGGCCCGACCGGCGTGAATTACAGTTGCCCACGGCGCAGACTTCGCCCCACCGCTGGTCGAGCTTAGGCAGCCAAGATGGTCAAGAGTATCGATGGAGGGGGTGCCAATGCTTGACAGATGCGTCTCTCGCCGCGCGGTGATGGCCTAGTGCGCTGCGATCGGTCTCGGCGGTTGCTCCGAAGACATGGCAACGAGGATCGCAAAGGACCCATACCTGCCGACGATGATGAAGGACCCGCTGTACACCTGGAGACCGGACGATGACCTCGCGCGGACTGAGATCACAACCCCTCGCATGAACAGCCAGCTGGCCAGCGGCAGCTCGGTCTCGGGCCTGATTCTCGAGTTCAGATTCCGCACATCGGGAGATGCGGGGCGCCTCTTGCGGCAGGCGCAACAAATCAGTGCGAATGCCGGATACAAGAACGGCTACAGAGTAGATCCCACGGGGCTTAGGATCCACATGACCATGGGCATCCTCAAGACTGAAGATGGAATCCAAATCATCTTTTCGGCGCCTGCTTAGAACTCTCCTCTCTTCGACCGCACCCACCTCACGCTGACCCGGATCCAACGCCTGCGACCGCGATCGCAGTCAGTGACGCAGACACGGCAAGATCACGTGCATAACAAGCAGTTCCGGACGTCTTTCCGTCAGTGGGTCGCAACATCCTGCATTCGGCAGAATCGGATGTTCCATCCTCCACCACGCCATGCCTGCAGGGGACCGGGCTGCCGCGGGTCAGGAGCCGAGGGCTGCTGATCGTTACCGCACTGCCCTCCAGCTTCAAACACCGAGCGATGCCGGCAATTCGTCACAACGACTTACTCGGCCGCGATGCACCGGGTGTGTGGCACTCCGCATTGAGGTGTGTCCGGAGGTTC
>PMLO01000236.1 GCA_003158895.1 Propionibacteriaceae bacterium | reverse complement strand
GTGGTAGCCCTCGGCGAAGAAGAAGTCGCCGGCGGGCGTGATCTCGGTCGTGATCGGCCCGAAGCCTGCGGCCGTCAGCGATGCCTGCATGCGATCACGGGCGGCGACGGCGGCGAACTGCTGGGCGTCGTCGGTCGTGTAGATGGCCGAGCGGTACTGGGAGCCATGGTCGTTGCCCTGGCGCATGCCCTGTGTCGGGTCGTGGTTCTCGAAGAAGACCTTCAGCAGGTCGTCGTACGAGACCTTCGCCGGGTCGTACACGACCTTGACCGTCTCGGCGTGGCTGGTCCCGCCCGAACAGACCTCTTCGTACGTGGGGTTCGGCACCGAGCCACCCGCGTAGCCGACGGCCGTCACGTACACGCCTGGCAGCTTCCAGAAGAGCTTCTCGGCGCCCCAGAAGCAGCCGAGCGCGAAGTACGCGACCTCGTCGCCTTCAGGGACCTGGTTCAGCGGCGTACCGAGAACGCGATGCAGCCTGCTGATGTCCACCACCGGCTTGTCCCGACCTGCCAGTGTCGGCACGGTCAGCAGCTTGTCCTTGTCGAACCACATATCGATCCACCCCATTCTCAAAGTTCTGTACCCACCTTGCCACGGGGGTGGATATGTCGCCTCCGCCGACTGGACCGCTGTTCGGCGATGCCGGCGTCGCCGGACAGGCCATCGGTACAGGTGGTACGTCCGGTACGGCGGGTCGTGTCACAGGCGCCCCGTTTGCCTGTCAGGCGACCCCCGGAGCCGCCGCCGGCTCAGCGCAGCAGCTCGCTGTCACGTGAGGTCATCGCGCGATCGGCCTCGTCGTAGACCAGCGTGCGTGCGATGTCGGCGTTCATGTGGATCACCGCGTGCTGATGGAGGAGGCCGGTCGTGTGGAACGAGACGTTGGCGAGGCCGAGGAGGCGTTCGAGCGGGCCCTGGTACGCGGCCACCGACTGCAGCCGCGCGTGGGGGACGATCGACTGGTGACGGGTCAGCCAGCCCCGACGCGTGACGACCACGTTCTCGTCGGTCCCGAATGCGTTCCACGTGTACGCGAGGGGGTCGAACAGGATCGCCCGGCGCGGCGACCGTACGTAGCTGATCGCATCGAGCCGCAGCCCTGGCCAGACGGCCGCGAGCGCCGCATCGACCTGCGCGCGCGTCCCGATGGGAAGCAGGAGCGTCGACACCTTGGACGTCGACTCGTTCCTCGTGGCCTCGCCCAGCCCGAGCACCTCGAGATCCACCCGGTAGCGCCGCAACGGCCGCCAGAACAGCGGCTGCGACAGGCGGATCGACTGGATCCGGCGCACCGGCACTGTCTGGCTGGTGAGGTTCGTGAGCCCCCGCGTGATCCGCAGGCCCGCTTGCGTCTCGGCGAGCGTGAAGTTGAACTGCGCCATGACGCGACGGGCGAAGTACTGCCCGATCGACAGGACCAGCGGGACGCCGCCGGCCACGGCGAACACGGGGATCGCCGCTGCGCCATGGCCCCCGAAGTACGTCGCGATGAACCACGCGAGCGTGATCGGCACGGCGAACCCGAGGATCAGTGACAGGAGGTCGTGGGAGACGATCGCGCCCAGCAGCAGCTCGTGGGGCGGCACGGTCGCGATCACGCGGTCGCGCCCGCCGACGTCCGCGAACAGCGGGTCGCTCGTCNNGACAGGTACCGCAGCTTCGTCGAGTCGTGCGCGCCGGCGTCGATCCGGACCTCCGCGAGGCCCAGCAACCGTGGTGCCAGAGGCTGCATGACGTCGACGGACTGCAGCCGCGTGTACGAGATGCGGCGCGACCGCCGCGAGATCCAGCCGGACTCGACGCGCAGCTCGTTCTCGTCGGCGATGAACTTCGTGAACCGCCACGAGATGAAGCCCGCGATCAGACCCAGCGTGGCGACACCGCCGATGAGCGAGACGAACACCCACCACGGCAGGTGCTCCGTACCGTCTCGGCCCTGCAGCCGTTCCTGGAGCAGCGCCCAGCCGACAGCGACGACCGCGACCCAGCCCCGTACCAGCGGCGTCAGCGGGTGCGCTCGCTCCACGACCTTGGTGACGGCGGGTTCGCTCGCCGAGGGGGGTGGGTCCAGCCGGGTCCCTGGCTCCGCAGGCGTGGCGCCGTACGGGTCCGCAGGCGTCGGATCCGGGTAGGTAGGGGGCTGCGGGCCGTACGGGACCGTCACAGGCCGGATCCCAGGGTGTCGCCGACCTCGATGAGCCGGTCCCGGAGCCGTTCGGCCTCTGCCGCAGGCAGCCCGGGGATCGACGCGTTGGAGTGGGCGGACGCCGTCACGAGCGTCACCGTCGCCAGCCCGAGCAGCCGGTCCAGGGGGCCGGCGTCGACCTTGGCGATCTGGAGGCGCCCGTACGGGACGATCGTGAGGTTCTTGTACCAGAGGCCCCGCGTGATGCAGAGGTCCTCGCCTCGCTCCGCGTAGGACCAGGACCGCGCGTAGCGACCGGCGCGGTAGACCCGCCAGACGAACCACACGATGCCGACGCCAGCGGCGAACCACTGCACCTGCGTCGCGAAGGGTGCCACCGCGGGCACGCCGCTCAGGGCTCCGCCGCCGGGCGCGAACACCCAGGCCCAGATCAGGCTGACCGGCACCCAGAAGAGCGCGTTGGCGATGATCGCCCCCAGGATCCGTACGACGACGTATTTGGGAGAGATCTTGATCCAGCGGTCTGCAGGGGGGGAGAAGAGGCCAGGCACCCCTCTACTCTACGGCCGTACCGGAGCGCTTCCAGGCGTACGCGTCCGTCTCGGGGCTGGCACAGGGACGCCTGGCGCCAACCCCAATAGACTCCGCCCATGGACCCTGAGCTCGTGCTCGTCATCGACTTCGGCGCGCAGTACGCGCAGCTCATCGCGCGGCGCGTCCGCGAGGCGAACGTCTACTCCGAGATCGTCTCGCACACCGTCTCGGTCGCCGATCTCGTCGCCCGCAAGCCGGCTGCGATCGTGTTGTCGGGTGGCCCGCAGTCTGTGTACGCGGAGGGCGCGCCTCAGGTCGACCCGGCGCTGTTCGACGCGGGCATCCCGGTCTTCGGCATCTGCTACGGCTTCCAGGCGATGGCCCGAGCGCTCGGTGGCGACGTCGCGAAGACCGGTCTGTCCGAGTTCGGCCGTACGGTCATCACCGTCGACGAACCCGGACACCTCCTCGCCGACATACCGGTCTGCTTCAACGCGTGGATGAGCCACGGCGACTCCGTACAGGCGGCGCCGTCCGGCTTCACGGCGCTCGCCGCGACCGAGGGCGCACCGGTGGCCGCGTTCGAGAACGTCGAGCGCAAGCTGGCCGGTGTGCAGTGGCACCCGGAGGTGCTGCACTCCGAGTACGGCCAGAAGGTGCTGTCGACCTTCCTCCATCACATCGCCGGCATCGGCTCGGCCTGGAAGACTGCCGCGATCGCCGAAGAGGCCATTGCACGGGTACGGGAGCAGGTCGGCGACAAGCGCGTCCTGTGCGGGCTGTCGGGCGGCGTCGACTCGGCCGTTGCCGCCGCGATCGTGCAGCGCGCGATCGGCGACCAGCTGACCTGCGTGTTCGTCGACCATGGGCTCCTGCGCAAGGGTGAGGCCGAAGCCGTGGAGCGCGACTTCGTCGCGGCGACCGGCGCCAAGCTCGTCGTCGCCGACGCGAAGGACCAGTTCCTCGGCCACCTCGCGGGCGTGACCGACCCCGAGACCAAGCGCAAGATCATCGGCCGCGAGTTCATCCGCGTCTTCGAGGAGCAGGCCCGCAAGCTCGACAGCGAGGCCGACATCGAGTTCCTCGTACAGGGGACCCTGTACCCGGATGTCGTCGAGTCAGGCGGCGGCGAGGGCGCCGCGACGATCAAGTCGCACCACAACGTCGGCGGTCTGCCCGACGATCTGGCGTTCACGCTCATCGAGCCGCTTCGTACATTGTTCAAGGACGAGGTACGACAGGTGGGCATCGAGCTCGGGCTCCCCGACGCGATGATCTGGCGTCACCCCTTCCCCGGCCCCGGCTTGGGCATTCGCATCATCGGAGAGGTNNTGCTCGGCAACGTACGATCCGTCGGCGTACAGGGCGACGGCCGCACGTACGGTCATCCCGTGGTGCTGCGTCCCGTGACCAGCGAGGACGCGATGACGGCCGACTGGGGCCGTCTCCCGTACGACGTCCTCGAGCGCATCTCCACTCGTATCACCAACGAGGTCCGCGAGATCAACCGCGTCGTCGTCGACATCACCAGCAAGCCCCCGGGCACCATCGAGTGGGAGTGACTCACAGAGTCACCCAGCGTTGAACGAGAGTTGTGGTCGCCGCCCCCTACCGGGGCGAGACCGGGATCCCGGGACCTGACGAGCCAGCCACCTTCTTCTGGGTCGTGGCGTCAGTCATCACGGTGATCGCGGCGTGGCTTGTGGCGGCGAAGGGTCACGCTGCACCAGCGCGCCCGGGACGCGTCGACGGTCTTCCACCAGCCGGCTGATCTCGGCGGGACTCAGGACAAGCGCACGGGCCATGAACCGGCGCCGTCGCATTCCGGGGCATCGCAGGGTCAAAGAGCCCCCTGAGCCCCCGGGACTTGCTTGAACCACCGTGCCGGCGAGGGGCCAGTCCTCCGGGTCGGCAGCGAAACGCTCCGGGAAGTGGATGGCGTCGTCGGAGATGACGAAGGCGAAGGGCGCCGCGAACTGCACGCGGTCGGTGTCGGCCCCCGGGGGCAGGTGACGCAGGTAACGGATCGCGTTCCAGATCATGACACCGGAGACCACCGAGAGGAAGACGAGGCCCAGCAGCTTGATCGAGAGCTGGTCGAGGACCAGCGCAGCCACGAAGCCCCCTGCGGCGACCAGCCCGAACAGTCCTCCGAGGATGAGTGATGCGATGGACCTCCGCCTCAGCGAACGGTGGGTCGGGGTGGGCATCCGCTGCGTCCACTCGCGCAGCTGGACGACAAAGGGATCCATTCCGGAAGCCTAGGGCCATTCCGATGCCCGGATGCCGAACATCCCGCCGACGAGGACCCGGTAGCGGTCAGTGGGCCCGCACGCCGCCCACGTACGTCGCCTCGACCCGGGCGCCCATGAACTGGCTGGCGGCCGCTGCCGAGTCCGCCTGCGGCCCGAGCGGGTTGGTGGCGAGAAGGATCACGTCGGCGGGCTGACCGACAGCCACCCGTGTCCGTACAGACGCCCGGTAAGCCTCCGTCGCGGTGATCCGCTCGGAGGGGTGCCAGGAATCCAGATCCGGGGTGTTGCGGTGGACGGCCGCGGCCATGGCACGCCACGGATCGAGGGGGGCCACAGGAGCGTCGGAGCTGAGCCGCAGGGTCACGCCCGCGTCGAGCAGCGAGCGGAACGGGAACGCGTCGTCGCAACGCCCCGGCCACAGCTGGTCCATCGCCCGCCAGTCGTCCACGAGATGCCACGGCTGGACGTTGAGGGGCAGACCCAGTCGCACGATCCGAGGGATGTCCGCGCGATCGACGAGCTGTGCGTGCTCGATCGTGCCGCGCGCGCCGGACGCCTCGTACGCATCCAGCACCTGGCTCAGGCAGGCGTCACCGATCGCGTGCGTCGCAACCGTCAGGCCGTGAGCGCGCGCACGGGACTGCATGGCGACGAGCTCGTCGAGCGTGTACGCGAAGTGGCCGCTCACGACACCGTACGCATCACGCCGTGCGGCGCTGAGGCTGGACAACGATCCGTCCGCGATGATCTTCAGGGACCCCATACGCAGCAATCCATCGCCTCCCGGCAGCGGGTCGCCCGTACGGAGTNNGCCGAGGTGGTCGTCCATGACGAGGTCGACCAGACCGACCACGCCGAGTGCGAACAGCTCACGGATCCGGCGAAGTCGCGCGTCGGCCAGAGCCTGCGGGTCGTCGCTCACCTGCGGCATCAGCGCGAACCAGTCGCCTTCGGTACAGATCCCGTCGAACGACACCCCGTACAGGCGTTGGGCGGCGGTGTTGAGCCAGCCGCTGTGCGCGTCCCCGGCCATGAGGACGACCGGGTGCGCGCCGCTCACGGCGTCCAGCTCGGCGGTCACGGGCTCACGCGACCACGACGACATCCGGTGGCCGAATCCGACCACCACCGCGTCAGCAGGTCCCTCGAGAGATGCGATGTGATCCGCGACGCGCCGGCAAACTTCCCGCGGGTCGGAGGTTCCCGCCGTGTCGATGCGCAAGGCCGACTGGGCCCACTGCTCGAAGTGGGTGTGCTCGTCCCACAGGCCGGGGGCGACCCAGCGGCCGTCGCCTTCTACGACGACGGCACCGCTCGGATCGAGGTCGACGCCTATCGCCGCGATCCGGCCGTCGGCCAGCAGCACGTCGACCGGGTCGCCCGGTTCGCCGTCCAGCGGTACGCGTCGTACGGACCGCAGCAGTGTCGTCGTCATCTCAGACCTCCGCGGCGAGTCTAGGGCTGGCGCAGCGATGCCCCCGGAGCGGGTCCGGGGGCATCGACGGTGTGCGTCAGCGCAGGTCTTCCGGGTTGTGGAGCTTGCTGCTGTCGTACGACTGCTTGGCCTTCTTCGCCCCGCCCGTCAGGGCATCGAGGCCGGTCTTACCCGTGTTCTCCTCAGGCAGGATCAGCCACCCGAGCACGTACAGGATTGGTCCGATGCCTGTGAAGGCGACGAGGAGGAACGTGATGACCCGGACGATGCTCGCGTCAACGTTCAGGTACTTGGCGATGCCGCCGGCGACGCCGGCGACGAGGTGGTCTGATGACCTGGTCAGCTGCTGTGCCATGAGGGTGTTTCCTTTCGGGTTGAGAAGTCAGTTGCGGGCGGCGAGAAGACCGATGATGCCGACCGCGACGAGTGCCGCGGGAACGGCGATCTTGACGATGAGAGCCGTGGGTGTGGCGATGAACGTTGTCCACAGTAGGGCGAACCCCACCACCAGCGCAGTGAGACCGACGACGAGGGACAGGACGTCCACCGGACGGCCTTTCATCCGGTCACGTCCAGGTTGCCAGACGTCACCGTGATGGAGAGCGTGAGGGTCGGTTCGCTCGGATCGGTGATGCGATGCCATTCGCCCCCCTGACCTTGGGGACCGTCGGGCATCGTCGCGCCGAACTGGGCGTCATAGATCACCGTGACGTTCCCCGTCGCAGGAAGAGCCACCTGTGCGTTGCCGCCCTCGACCTGGATGGTGACGGTCTTGTCTCCATCGATCTGTGACTGCGACAGATCGAGCTCGTAGTCCCCGGTGAAGGAGATCTGTGATGGCAAGCCGCTGGTGGAGGAGGAACCCTGGCCAAACGTGCTGGTCGCGCTGTTGGTCGAGCTGCTGACTGCTCCGGTGATGAGGACCAGTGCCACGGCGATCGCGATGAACCCGCTCGGGCGGCCCACGAAAGCCCCGACGATGAGTGCGAGCCCGACACCGACGAGGCCGACGGCCAGATACGTGACGGGAGGTACTTGGACGAACGCGCCGAGCAGAGACATCATCGCGAAGATCGCTGCGATGGCCACCCCGGAGACGAGGGCGATGACGCGCGAGCGTCGCAGGGGGACGGCCGCGGCGGGCCGCTCGTACAGGCCGATCGGGTCCGGGACCGCGTAGTACGTGGCGCACTCCTGCGCCGTCAACGGCTGGCCCCATCGGTTGGTCGGACGCCACGGACCGGCGGGCGTCGTGATGATCAGCTCGCCCGGAGGAGGGGACAGCAGCGGCCACCCCCCTCCCAGGGGAGCGGAGAGCATGGAGGCGTTGCTCTGCCGTCCCAGGTCGCCTGCGGAGACGGCTGAGGCCTTCATGCCGGGCCGCAGCTGCGACGCGTACAGGATCCCGAGGACGACCATGGTCGGGAGCAGACTGGCGTTGAACGCCACCCCGACGAGGATGAGAACCACGAGGGCCGCGCCGACGACGACGACCGTCCAGGTATGGCTCCGGACTCGCGCCACCTTCGGGAAGGCCCGCACCAACGCCGGCTGGGCCGTGCCGCGTGGAAGCAGCAGCCACGCGGCCCCGTACAGGACGAGCCCCACGCCCGAGCTCAGCGCGATGATGACGGCGGCGAGCCGTACGAGCATGGGGTCTACCTGGTAGTGCTCGGCGATGCCCCCGCACACCCCGGCCACGCGCGCGTCGGACACGCTGCGCTGGAGGAGGTCGGTGGTCGCCACCCATCTATTTTGCCAAGTGGCCCACAGCCTCCACATAGGGGTGCACCCCTGCTAGCCCCCGGAGTTGGTCACCCGGCTGGGCGCGAAGGGCCTCGACGTGTGAGGCTTTTCCCGATGACTGAGCGTGACAGCCCTCGTCTCGGCCCGGATACGTCCGCGCCGAGGCCTTCGCTCGCCGAGATCGCGGCGCAGCTCGACAGGCAGACGGTCGCTGGCCCGTCCGCGACAGCGCCGGTCGAGGCGCCGAAACAGCTCCGTGCGACCAGGGTCGCGTCGGGAGCCTGGCTCGGCGGGGTCTGTACGGGACTGGCAGCTCACCTCGGCTGGCCCGTGCTGCTCATCCGCGCGATCGTGGTCGCGCTCGCCGGCGTACTGCTCGTCGGCGCGGTGGTGTACGCGGTGCTGTGGCTCGCGATGCCGATCGACCGCAGCCCTGCGGCGCCGGGCATCGACGCGGCGACCCGCACCGGGATGCGTACCCAGACCTCGGTCCGCTCGTCCGACATCGGCGAGCGTCTCGCGTTGCTGCTGCTCGGCGTCGGTGTTGCCCTGCTNNGTCGCGCTCGTCTGGACGCAAGCAGACAGCCTTATGCCTCGGATCGGGCGCCGCCGCCGGATGCGTGCGGTGATGCAGGCGCTCCTGGGCATCGCGCTGATCGCAGGCGGGATCGTGCTGACCATCTCCCGCGGGTTCGGGATCCGGGCGCTCACCACGCCCCAGTGGACAGGCGTCATCCTGTTCGTGGTGCTGCTCGCCGTTGCGGCACCGTGGGCGTTCCGTACCCGCACCGCCCTCACGGTCGCCCGCGAGCAGGAGCTGCTCGCCAACGCGCGCGCCGACGTTGCCTCGCACCTGCACGACTCCGTACTCCAGACCCTCGCGCTCATCCAGCGACAGGCCGACGATCCGAGAGCGGTCGCGGCCCTGGCACGCAAGCAGGAGCGCGAGCTGAGGCAGTGGCTGTACGGGGAGTCGCACGAGGCGGACACGATCAAGACGGCGCTCGAGGCGGCCGCGGCCGAGGTCGAGGACGACGGTGGCGTGACCGTGGATCTGGTTGTCGTGGGCGATCATGAGCTGGATGTGCGGATGGATGCGCTCGTACGGGCGAGCCGCGAGGCGATGCTCAACGCCGCGAAGCATTCGGGCGCGGACCGGGTCGACGTGTACGCGGAGATCCTCGACGACGTCGCTGAGGTGTACGTTCGCGACCGGGGCCAGGGCTTCGAAGTCGGCTCCGTGTCCGATGACAGGATGGGAGTGCGAGGCTCGATCGTCGACCGCATGGCCCGCCACGACGGTACGGCGAGGATCCGGTCGGTCCCCGGAGAAGGCACCGAAGTCTGGCTTCGAATGGAACTGGAGTGAGCATGACCGACAGCACCGCACAACACCCGTCCCGACAGCGCGTCGTGATCGTCGACGACCACGCGATGTTCCGTGCCGGCGTCAAGCACGAGATCGGACCGCTGGTCAGCGTGGTGGGGGAGGGCTCCGACGTCGAGACCGCGGTGACGACCGTACTGGCGACCACGCCCGATGTCGTACTCCTCGACGTGCACCTCCCCGGTGGTGGCGGGATCGAGGTCATCAAGCAGGTCCACGAGAAGGACCCGGACATCAAGTTCCTCGCGGTGTCCGTGTCGGACGCCGCCGAGGACGTCATCGGCGTGATCCGTGCGGGAGCGCGCGGATACGTGACGAAGTCGATCAACGGTCTCGAGCTGGTCGACGCGATCAGGCGCATCGCCGACGGCGACGCCGTCTTCTCGCCGCGCCTGGCCGGATTCGTCCTCGATGCGTTCTCCGGCTCCATCGACATCGCTGCCGTCGACGAGGATCTCGATCGGCTGAGCCAGCGGGAGCGCGAGGTGCTCCGACTCATCGCGCGCGGTTACGCGTACAAGGAGATCGCCCGCGAGCTGTTCATCTCGATCAAGACCGTCGAGACCCACGTCTCGAGCGTGCTCCGCAAGCTCCAGCTCTCCAACCGCCACCAGCTCACCCGCTGGGCGACCGACCGGCGACTGGTCTGACGGTACGAACGGGCGCGCTCCGATCCGTACGCCCGTCTCTACGCCGAGCGCGTGCTAGGCCCTGCGGCCTCGGGTGGCGAAGCCCCAGATGAGGAGCACGATCACGCTGCCGCCGATGGCGAGCAGCCAGGTACGGATCTCGAAGAACGAGCCGAGCGTCACGTTGAAGAGCGCGCTGCCGAGGAAGCCTCCCAAGAGCGCTCCGACGATGCCGAGGAGGAGGGTGGCGAGCCAGCCGCCCCTTTGCTTACCGGGCAGGATCGCCTTCGCAATCGCTCCAGCGACGAGTCCCAACACGATCCAACCGAGGATGCCCATACACCGACACTAGGCCGAGGCAGCAAACGGCGGCGCGATCTCGAAACTCCTACACGAGTGCGCGCAACGGAGCGATCACCCGCTCCGACAGGCGCGCCGCCACCGACCGCGTACGCCATCTAGCTTCGCTGAGCTCGGCGCAGTTCTGGAGGTCGTTGGCGAACACCTGCTCGAGGGTCTGCGCGACCTCGGCCGAGAAGATCTCGACGTTGATCTCGTAGTTGCCGGCGAGACTGAGGCGGTCGAGGTTGGCCGTGCCGACCGTCGACCAGACACCGTCGATCGTGGCGGTCTTCGAGTGGATCATCGCGTTCTGGTACAGGTACAGCTTCACGCCGCCGGCGAGCAGGTCGTCGTAGCAGCCGCGGCTCATCCAGTCCGCGAGTGCGTGGTTCGACTCGTCGGGCACGATGATCGAGACCTCCACGCCGCGCTCGGCCGCGTTGAGCAACGACCGGGTGAGGTCGGGGTCCGGGATGAAGTACGCATGGGTCAGCATGATCCGGCTCGTCGCCCGATCGATGGCCTCCAGGTACATGTTGCGGATCGGGTAGACCATGTAGCGCGGCAGGTTCCGGTGGACGGTCACACGCGGCTCCCAGCTCCGCGTCGGCACCGGCAGCTGCGGGCGGTACCCGCCGGGCCCGGAGTTCCAGTGGTCGACGAAGGCGAAGTCGAGCTCGGCGACGACCGGGCCGAGGAGCCGTACGTGGGTGTCGCGCCAGTACCGCTCGTACAGGGCCCCGATGTTGTAGCCGCCCACGAAGCCCGTGGTGTGGTCGACGACGAGGATCTTGCGGTGGTCGCGCCCCGCGTTGCGTGGGTCGAGCATGTGCAGGCCGCCGCCGCCGAACAGCGGATGCCGGCGCACCGCGATGGACGGTGGGAACTGGAAGAACGGGGGACGTACGACGAGGTTCGCGAACGTGTCGTACGTGATGTACACCTTCACGCCGCGCTCCGCGGCCGCGATCAGTGCGTCCTTGAACGTCTGTCCGACTTCGTCGCCCTTCCAGATGAAGGTCTCGAAGTAGATGACCTCTCTCGCGTCCGCGATCGCCGTCAGCATGTCCTCGTACAGGTCCTTGCCGTACGTGTAGACGGTGATCTCGGCACCGGCCGCGTCGGTGTCGACAGGCGGCAGTACGGGGAACGTCGCGGCGGGCCGGTGCTTTCGGCCGCTGTAGCGGGCCGCATAGATGCCGCTGATGACCGCCGCCTCCACCCCGAACGCAAGGGTCGCGGCCGCGACGGCGAGCCGCCCCAGCCGTGCTCGTTCACCCATGCCTGCCAGCGTAGCGGCGCCGGCACGGAGGCCCGGGAGCGCGGATCGGGTCGCAGAGCCTCGCGATCGTTGTTATCAGGCCCATTTCGGGGCGTCAGGTCCTCAAAAGCCTCGCGTTCGTGGTTATCGGGTCCCAGAAGCCCTCGGTAACCACGAACGCGTGGGCCGACGTCTCGCGACTGGTCATGCGGCGCTTCATAACCCTGATCGCGAGGCTCTCAGCGCGCCAATCACCGCCAGCTGCGTTCACGAGGTTCCCCAGGACCCCGCCTCGGTGCCAGGGCCCGGCCGTGCCGTACGGAGTGCTGGAGCGTCGGAGGGCGCCAGTAGAGTGCGAGGCGCGATGACCGATTCACTGTTCCCTGATCTGTTCAGCTTCGACGAGGCGCCTGCGGCTCTTGCGCCGCAGCCGGCGGCCCCACCTGTCGAGGCCGCGCCCGCTCAGGAGCGCCAGCTCAAGCCGCATCGCAAGGTCGACCTGCTCAAGGGCCTCAACCCGCCGCAGCGGGAGGCCGTGCTGCACGAGGGGTCGCCGGTCCTTGTCGTCGCCGGGGCAGGATCGGGCAAGACGCGGGTGCTCACGCGGCGGATCGCCCATCTCGTCTCGGAGCGGAACGTACATCCCGGGGCCATCCTCGCCATCACGTTCACGAACAAGGCGGCCGCCGAGATGCGGTCGCGAGTCGGTGAGCTCGTGGGCGGACGCGCCAAGCTGATGTGGGTGTCGACGTTCCACTCGGCGTGCGTACGGATCCTGCGCCAGGAGATCGGCAACTTCGGCCTCAAGCGCACGTTCTCGATCTACGACGACACAGATTCCAAGCGGCTCATGACGATGGTCGCCAACGAGCTCAACATCGATCCGAAGCGCTTCCCGCCGCGCCAGCTGCTCAACTGGGTCTCGGACCAGAAGAACGACCTCGTCGACTACGAGACCGCCATCAAGAACGCGGTCGGGCCGGTCCAGGAGACGTACGCGCAGGCGTACGCCACGTACCAGCGACGCCTCGCCGCGGCGCAGGCGCTCGACTTCGACGACCTCATCATGACGACCGTGAACCTGTTNNTACGTGCTCGTGCGCGAGCTGTGCGGCCCGATCGCCGACACCGGCAACACCAAGAACGTCGAGCCCGCCGAGCTCATGGTGGTCGGCGACTCCGACCAGTCCATCTACGCCTTCCGCGGGGCGACGATCCGCAACATCCTGGACTTCGAGAAGGATTTTCCTGGCGCTCGTACGATCCTGCTCGAGCAGAACTACCGCTCGACGGGCAACGTGCTCAGCGCCGCGAACGCAGTCATCTCCCGCAACCCCAACCGGCCGGCGAAGCGGCTCTGGTCCGAGGCCGGGGACGGTCCGATGCTCGTCGGCTACGTCGCCGACACCGACCAGGCCGAGGCTCAGTTCGTCGCGTCGGAGATCGACAAGCTCGCCGACGCGGGCCTGGGAACGTACGGCGACACCGCCGTCTTCTATCGCACGAACGCCCAGTCGCGATCGTTCGAAGAGGTGTTCATCCGCGTCGGACTGCCGTACAGGGTCGTCGGCGGTGTCCGCTTCTACGAGCGCAAGGAGATCCGCGACGCCATCGCCTATCTGCGGGCGATCGCCAACCAGGCCGACGACGTCTCCGTACGACGCATCCTCAACGAGCCCAAGCGCGGCATCGGCGACACCTCGGAGGCGGCTGTCGAGGAGTTCGCGATCTCCCAGAGGATCCCGTTCGGCGAGGCGCTGGACCGCGCCGGCGAGATCAACGGGCTGCAAGCCCGCGCGGTCACCCAGCTCACGGCCTTCTCGACGATGATGGCCCGCCACCGCGACCTGGTGGCCAAAGGGGCGCCGGCCGACGAGGTGCTCAAGAGCATCCTGTTCGACTCGGGGATCGTCGACGCGCTCGCGGCGTCGACCGACCCGCAGGATGCGACCCGGATCGAGAACCTCAACGAGCTGGTGAACGTCGCGGCGGAGTTCGTCGCGTCGGCGAACGCGGTCGACGTCACCGTGGGGGACGAGCAGGGCGAAGAGCTCGTCGGGGCCCCCGAGCCCGACGACTCGCTGCCCGCGTTCCTCGAGCGGATCGCCCTCGTCGCCGACTCCGACCAGATCCCCGACGAGGGCCAGGGCGTGGTCACGCTGATGACGCTGCACACAGCGAAGGGCCTCGAGTTCGACACGGTGTTCCTCACCGGCATGGAGGACGGCGTCTTCCCCCACGAGCGGGCGATGAACGACCCCAGCGAGTTGGAGGAGGAGCGCCGCCTCGCGTACGTGGGGATCACGCGCTCGCGCCGCAACCTCTACCTCACCCGCTCGCTCGTACGGGTCGCGTTCGGCAGTCCGAAGTCGAACCCGCCGAGCCGTTTCATCGACGAGATCCCCGCCCACCTGTTCGACTGGCGCCGGCTCGGACCGACCCTGAGCGGCTACCACGCGCAGCCCTCGCGGATCGAGTCCCGGTACGGCCAGGGGAGCGGCATTGCGCGCGGTGGTGTCCAGGTCGGCTTCAACCGCTCGTCCGCGCCACGGACGATCCCATCGCTGGCGCCGGGCGACAAGGTGCTGCACACCTCGTTCGGGCTCGGTACGGTGCTGACGGTCTCGGGCGCCGGCGACAGCTCGAAGGCAGACGTCGACTTCGGCTCGTTCGGGGTCAAGCGACTGGCGCTCAAGGTCGCGCCGCTCGAAAAGCTCTAGCCCGCGCACAACCCTTCGAGCTCGGTCGGCTCAGGCCAGCACCCGTACCGGCAGCTCCGTCTCGACCGCGCCGTGGGGTCCGCGCTCGACGCGGTAGGCCGGGTGCTCGGCCTCCTCGGAGATCGCCTCGACGAGTCGGCCGTCATGGAACACGAGCGCGGTGTGCTGGTCGACGGCATAGCCAGCGGGAAGGGCGCCGGAGGCAACCCAGCCGAGGTACTTCTCGCGCCGGTCGGGCTCCTCGAGGTAGTGCGGACACGCGCTGCCGGGCAGGAAGCCGAGGCCGTCGGAGAGAGGGGCGAGCGAGCCGTACGAGTCGGTGGACGACGCCTCGAACCAGCAGTTCATCCCCGCACTGATGCCGGCGAGGATCGTGCCGTTCGCGGCGGCGGTGCGCAGGATGTCGGGCAGTCCGTGCAGCCGCCAGACGGCGAGCAGGTTCGCGGTGGACCCGCCACCCACGTACACGACGTCCTGGGTGAGGAGCATCGCCGGATCGAGGTAGCCCCAGGGGTCGTGGCAGAACAGCGACAGGACCGAGGGCTGGGCACGACCGGTGAAGGCGGCGACGAACGTCTCGATGTACGGGTCGGCGTCGCCGCTCGCGGTCGGTACGAAGCAGACCTTCGGCTCGTCCTTGCCGGTCAGCGCCAGGAGGTGGTCGTCGATGGCGGATGCGCCGTCGAGAGTCGAGAAGCCGCCGCCACCGAGAGCGAGAACCGTGCCGATCATGGGAGCGAGACTAACGGCCGTGCCAGGACAGGCCGCCGGTTTCTCAGAGGGTCAGATCGTGACGCCGTGCTTGAGCAGGAACGGCACCGGGTCGGCCGCCGTGTACGGGTCCCCGACGGTCGCGCTCGGCGGGTAGTACTCGAAGTGGGTGTGGTATCCGAACGCACGGCCGGTCATGCCGACGTAGCCGATGAGCTGACCGGCCTTGACCACGGTGCCCGGCTGGACGATCTTGGCGGACATGTGCGCGTACAGGGTGCGGCTGCCGTCGGTGTGCATGATCACGACGTGCGTGCCGGCCCAGCTTCCGCCGTCCGACGCCACGACGACACCGGAGCCTGCTGCACGGATGGGAGTGCCATACGGAGCGACGAAGTCGACGCCGGTGTGGTAGCGGGACCAGACGCCGTACTCACCGAAGACCGCACCTCGCGTGTACGAGCCGGGCGCGATCGGTGTGACCCACGGGATGGAGTCGTCGACGGTGGCGAGCAGGGCCAGCGTCGCGGCATCGACGGCGTTGGGCTTGCTCGCGGTCGAGGTGATCAACGTCCCGGCCTTCTTCGCGGCAGCAGCCGCCGCGGCCGCGTCGGCGATGCGCTGGGCCTCGGTCGAGATAGCGGTGTTCGCGGAGGTGAGGGCCGCCGCACGCTGATCGGCCGCAGAGGTCGCAGCGGCTTCGGTGACCTGGGCAGCGGTGTCGGAGAGCGACATGCCGCGGGCTGATTCCTGCTGGGCGGCGACGGCGTTGGTGAGCTCGGACCGTACGGCGCTGCGGCTCAGGTCGGCGTCGGTGCCGGACGAATTAGCGGCCGCGACGGTCGTCGTGTCCGTGCCGTCGGTGCTGGTGCTCGGCGTGGCGCGGGTCACATCGGAGGAGCCGGAGATCGCGGATCCGTCGGTGGTGACGGCGGTGGAGTACGGGGCGGAGGTCGCGCTGACGGCGCCGACGACGAACAGTCCGATACACGCGATGAGCACGGCCGTGACGCCTTGCTTCACGAGCGCTGAGACGGAGATCTTGTCGCCCTCATCCTCGAGAAGGTCGAACTCGGCGAGCAGAGCGTCATCGCCGGCAGCGCGACGCGCGGCCACTCGACGTGATCCCTGAGACACCGAACCAACTCCCCAAGCCGACTACGTGACCGTCAGCGTAGGCGCCGTGACCGGTCAGATGAACTCCTGTGAGGTGACACTAACACTTCTCTCAGACTTGGGGCAATTCTCTCAGAAAGTCGAAGATCTGCTGTGTGGTTCCTGAGAGTGGGTGTCGTTGAAACGTTGACGGGGGACCGCGACGCGCCGCGCCCGGATCCTCGGTTCCACGAGCGGTGGCGCCGCGCACTAGTCTCTTTTTCACTGACACCCGACGAGGGGAATCTACGTGGACCTGTACGAGTTCCAGGCCAGGGATGTGTTCGAGCACCATGGCGTTCCGGTGCTGCGCGCCGGGACGGCGACAGGCCCGTACGCAGCAGGTGCCATCGCCGAAGCGTTCGACGTCGGCGTCGTGGTCGTCAAGGCGCAGGTGAAGACCGGCGGCCGCGGCAAGGCCGGCGGTGTCAAGCTCGCCCGCTCCCCGCAAGAGGCCGTTGACCGGGCGCGGGACATCCTCGGCATGGATATCAAGGGACACACCGTGCACCGTGTCATGGTCGCCGAGGGCGCCGACATCGACCAGGAGTACTACTTCTCCCTGCTCGTGGACCGCGGCGAGCGCAGCTACCTCGCGCTGTGCTCCCGTGAGGGCGGGGTCGAGATCGAACAGCTCGCCGAGGAACGGCCCGAGGCCCTGTACCGCCAGAAGATCGACCCTCTCGTCGGGTTGGACGAGACTGCGGCGCGCGAGATCGTACAGGGTGTCGGTTTCGACGCGGCGGACCACGACGAGCTCGTCCACGTCCTCGTACAGCTCGGCAAGGTCTTCCACGACGAGGACGCCACGCTCGTCGAGGTGAACCCGCTCGTACGCACTGTGGCGGGCCGGATCATCGCGCTCGACGGCAAGGTGACACTCGACGACAACGCCGACTTCCGTCACCCCGACCACGAGGCGTACCACGAGGCGGCCGAGGGCGACCCGCTCGAGGCTCGGGCTCGGGAGAAGAACCTCAACTATGTGAAGCTCGACGGGTCCGTCGGTGTGATCGGCAACGGCGCGGGTCTCGTCATGAGCACGCTCGACGTCGTCGCGTACGCAGGCGCCGATCTGCCAGGCTCCCCCCGGCCGGCGAACTTCCTCGACATCGGCGGCGGCGCCTCGGCGCAGGTCATGGCCGACGGGCTCGACATCATCCTGTCCGACGACCAGGTGAAGTCGGTGTTCGTCAACGTCTTCGGCGGGATCACGGCCTGCAGCGAGGTCGCGCGTGGGATCGTGCAGGCGCTCGCGATGCTGGGGGACCGGGAGACCAAGCCGATCGTCGTACGGCTCGACGGCAACGCGGTGGAGCAGGGCCGGCTGATCCTCGCCGATGCGAATCACCCGCTGGTCACGGTGGTCGACACGATGGACGACGCGGCGCGTGTGGCGGCAAATCTCGCCTCCGCCTCCACCTCCGCCGCCGAGCTGGCTGCGGCCAGGTAGAGGGGTAACGCACCATGGCCATCTTTCTCGACTACACCTCCAAAGTCGTCGTCCAGGGCATGACGGGCGGCGAGGGGCGTAAGCACACCCAGCGAATGATCATGTCCGGCACGCGCATCGTCGGGGGCGTCACCCCTGGCAAGGGCGGCCAGTCTGTACGGTTCGAGGAGGATCCCGTACCGGTGTTCAACTCGATGCACGACGCGGTCGCCGAGACCGGCGCCGACGTCAGCGTCGTGTTCGTGCCGGCGCCGTACGCCAAGGCGGCGGTCATGGAGGCGATCGATGCCCGCGTACCGCTCGTGGTGTGCATCACCGAGGGCATCCCTGTACGGGACACGGCCGAGTTCTTCAGCGCCGCCGAGAAGAGCGGCGCGACCCGCATCATCGGGCCGAACTGCCCCGGCCTCATCTCACCCGGGCGTTCGAACGCGGGCATCATCCCGGCCAACATCGCCGGCCGCGGCCGGATCGGGCTGGTGTCCAAGTCCGGCACGTTGACGTACCAGATGATGTACGAGCTGGCCGAGTTCGGCTTCTCGACCGCTGTCGGCATCGGTGGCGACCCGATCATCGGTACGACCCACATCGACTGTCTTCGCGAGTTCGAGGCGGACCCCGAGACCCAGGCCATCATGATGATCGGCGAGATCGGCGGCGACGCCGAGGAGCGGGCGGCTGAGTTCATCGCCTCGAACGTGACCAAGCCCGTGGTCGGCTACGTCGCCGGATTCACCGCCCCCGAGGGTCGCACGATGGGCCACGCCGGCGCGATCGTGTCCGGTTCGGCAGGCACGGCGGAGGCCAAGAAGAACGCGCTGGAAGCGGTCGGTGTCCGAGTCGGGAAGACCCCGAGCGGTGCGGCGGCGCTCATGGCCGACATCATGCGTACGATGCCGCGCGGCTGAGCCGTACGGCCTGAGCCGGGAAGCCTCAGCCGCCCTGCGTCGCCCGCTGGCCGGCGCGGCTGGTGGCAGCGGCCCAGTCGGCGTCGGTGAAGTCGAACGTTGATGACGGGGTGGCGAGCAGGTAGATCACGCGGGTGCCGACGCTCGCGACGCCGACCCGGAAGATGAACGTCGTCGTTGGGTTCGTGGATTGCGTGAGTGTGCGCCAGAAGCCGGTCACGGCCTGGCCGTTCGCACCGGTCGCAGCGATGTCGCCCGTGTTGCCCAGCTTCGCCGTGGCTGTACGGGCGGGGCACGCGGTGATCGACGTCTTCAACTGCGTCGCGAAGGCCGCGGCGGCGTCGGGGGTGTCGAAGTCGAGGATGATCTCGTCGAGGCCGAAGTCCTTGGGGACCTTCGTGTCCTCCGTGAGCAGGTACGTGCGTTGGCGCCTCTGGTTCGGGCCGGCCACGTTCGAGAAGGTCACGTTCTCGCAGGCGCTGCCCTGGCTGGTCACGGTCGTCTTCGGTGCCGTCGCGTTCCAGCGGCCCATGCCCGTGCTGATGCGGGGGAGGTCGGAGACGGTCAGCCAACCCGGTACGGCGCTGTTCGGCGGCATCCCGGTGATCGCGGTCGGGGTCGCGCTGCAGCCGCCTCCTGCCGAGGAGCACACCGCGCTCACGGTCGTCCCGGCGACGGCGAGGACGCTCTCGTACGTGACCGGAGTGCTCGCCTGCGCGACGTCGTACGTGAGGATCATCGAGCCTGTACGGACGAGGATCACCGTGTGGTACTGCGCGGTCGGGTCCTGGATCACGGCCGTGACACCGACGGCCTCGTCACCGAGCGAGGAGATCGTGGCGCCGTTCGTGAGATAGACCGGGATGTTGCTGCATTGGCCCAGTTGGGTGAGGCGTTGCGCATACACCTGACTGGCCTCGGCCGATGTCGCGTAGCTCGTGATGCGATGCAGGAGTGAGGCGCCCGTTGCGCTGAGCTTGCGTTGGGCCTGGGCGACCGGGGTCGGCAGGTCGGGCGACGCCACGAAGCACAGGGGAGCCGCCGAGTCCTGGGTCACCGTCGACTCGGTCTTCTGCTCGGTCCACTGACCGGGCCCGACGCCGTTGAGCTGGCTCGGCGAGACGAGCCGCTCGACGAGCGCTGCGGCGGTCTGGCTGCTCGCTGCAGCGCTCGGTGTACCGCGGTTGGCCCAGACGAGGAAGCCGGAGACCAGCGCGATCGTGAGGACCAGCGCGGCAGCCCCGATCTGGATCGGGCGGCGTCGCCACAGGTGCCTTACGCCCGCGCGCTTGGTGCGGGCGGGAGCCGTCTCGGCCGGCACTGTGCCGGGCTCCGCTTCTTCAGAGGGCACGCCGTAGGTCGGTGCTGGCTGCTCCACCAGGGCGGTCGGACCGGTTGTGACGCCGGCCGGCTCGAGCCACGCGGCCGTCGCAGGAGCCTGTACGGAGTCGGTCGTGGACTGACCCACGGGAGCGATGAACGACGGGGGCTTGACGATCGGAGCCGGGGGGTCGGGCGTTGTCGCCCTCGTCGCCGAGGAGCCGGCCGAGACCGGGGTGGCGATGCCAGCCGCCGCGGGTTCCGGCTCTGCCGCCCGCGAAGACGGCCGGCGCGACAGCCAGAGCGTGTCCTCATCCTCGGACTCGTCAGAGGGCCGCGCGTAGGCACGGTGGGCGACCGGTGCGTCCCCCTCCTGGATCGAGATGGCCGTCGGCGCCTGGCCGACAGCTGGCGGCGGTACTGCTGACGCGGGAAGAGGGGCACCGGTCCAGTCGTCGTCGGGTACGGAGCCCGGGGCCACTGAACGACCCGCACGCTCGCGGGCCGCCAAGGCCTCCCGCCGTTCCGCCGGCGACATCGGTTGCGGAGTCGTCGGCAGCGCCGGCGCTTCGCGGCGCCGCTTCTCGGCAAGCGTCGGACTCTGGGCAGCCCTCGAGGCACCAGGCGTCGGCTCCACGGGGATGGCGTGCCAGGCTCCCGCGTCCTCTTCTGTCGCGCTCTGCCGTGCGGGCTCTGGCGCCACTGCCGGCTGCTCGAGCGTCCCAGCGGATGCCGGGACCGAGCCTTGATCCTCCCAGGAGTGACGGGCACGACCGGGCGCGGCCGGAGGCTGCGGTGCGGGCTCGAGAGTCGCCGGCGGCGGTGTCGGCCACGCCGGACCGTCGGTCTTCTGGGAGACGGACGTGCGTTCGGGCCACGCAGGGGCCTCGGCGTCGTCCATCGAGAACCTGCCGCGAACCGCGGCGGGGGTCTGCTGAGTCTGCGGGGCGGACTCGTCTGCGTCCGCGGCGAACCGACCTCCCCGTGCGGGGGCGGCTTCCTCTGTCTCGGGGGTGGCACCGGAGGATGCGTCCCAGTCCTCCCAGTCAGGGGTCATGACGCGCTTCGGCCTCGACGGACCGGCACCCTCGGCGATCCCAGCGCCATCGTCGGCGATCTCAGCGGCGCGCCTAGCGCGCGTGCCATCCTCGTCGGCCATGACACCTCCCCCGTCGGCGTTCGCCCTCGTCGTCCTCTGACCCCGTAACTTTACCGGGCCACAGCGTGTCCATCTGCCAGGAGCCTCGAGTCGACGCGAGGATGATGCGATGGCCAGGTCTCGTCAGACGTCTTCGCGCGGCAGGAAGCGCGGTCTTGAGGTGCGTGGCATTGGTACCCACCGTGACCTCGCCGAGGTACGCGCGCCCGCCCTGCCATGGCCATTGGCCGTCGTGCTGGCCGCGGTCGGGGCTGCAGCGGCAGGGTGGATCATCGTCGCGGCGCCCGTCGTGGTGGCCTCGCTCACGGGACCGCCGCGGGCGATCACGAGCGGGCTCAAGCTGGCGACGGAGCTCTGGCTGCTCGGACACGGGGCAGGCGCGGTGATCGGTGCGACGACGATCACGCTCATGCCGTTGGGGCTGACAGCCCTCCTGATCCTCATCGCGTCGGGTCTGGCCGGCGTCGCCGCGCGACAGGCCGTCCTCGCGCACGAGTCGGACGACCTGCCGCTGGAGATCCGTCAACGGCTCCTCCCACGGCTCGTGCTGTCGTTCACCGGGACGTACGTGCTGACTGTCGGCAGCGTCGCGTTCCTGTTCTCCACGCCGGCGCAGGTGGCGAAGGCGCTCCTGGGTGCCGCGATCCTCGCGGGGGTGTCGAGCCTGGTCAGCATGTCCAGGGTCGTCGGGTGGGACGCGATGCGGACCTGGCCCCTCTGGGCCAAGCGGGTGCCGATGGCGGCCGCAGCGGGGGTGGCGACCGTCGTGCTCGGTGGGAGCATGGCGCTGATGACCGCCCTGTATCAGGGACGGGGGCGGATCGCCGAGCTCTCGACCTCCCTGGGTGCCGATCCGGTGGGCGGATTCGTCCTCGTGCTCGGCGAGCTCGCGTACCTCCCGAACCTCGTGCTCTGGGCCGTCTCCTGGGTGATCGGCGCCGGCATCAGCTTGGGCGACGGCTCGGTCATCTCGCCGACCGTGACGCAGCTGGGCCTGCTCCCCGCGGTACCTGTCTTCGGCGCCGTACCCGTCGAACCCAGCGGCCGGTGGGTCATGGTCGCGTGGTTGCTCGTCGGGGTGGTCGCAGGGGTCTTGGCGGCATGGACGGCCGTCGCCCCACGCCGTCGCGCGCGCTTCGACGAGACCTCGCTCATCGGCGGTCTGGCCGGCGTCGTCGCCGGTGCGGCCGTGACGGTCGCGGCTGTGGTGTCGCGCGGCGATCTCGGCGTAGGACGCCTCGTCGGGATGGGCCCGCGGCCCTTCGAGCTGTTCGTCATGGCCTGCTCACTGCTCGGCATCTCCGGGATGGCCGGCGGGCTCGTCATCGGGCTGGTGTCACGACGCCGCGGGCAGGACTGGATCGCGGCGGACGATGACCCCGACACCGGCAACGACGACACCCACGTGGTGGCGGGCGCCGGCTCGGACGAGGAGACCGCGCCGGTAGGGTAGGGGCCGTGCCGAAGCCTCGACCCCTCCGCGTGGTCGTCCTGCTGTCCGGTTCGGGCACGCTTCTCCAGTCCGTCCTCGACGCCGTTGCAGCCGGAACGCTGGACGCCGAGGTCGTGGCCGTCGGCTCGGACAAGGCCGGCGCGTACGGGCTCGAGCGGGCGCGGGCCGCACACGTACCGATGTTCGTGCACCCGCTGCGCAAGGGCGACGACCGAGGCGCCTGGGACGCGGCACTGGCCGACCTCGTCGACTCGTACAGCCCCGATCTCGTCGTATCCGCCGGTTTCATGAAGCTCGTTGGCGAGGCGTTCCTCGCCCGTTTCGGCGACCGGTTCATCAACACCCACCCGGCGCTGCTGCCGTCATTCCCAGGCGCTCATGCGGTGCGTGACACGCTCGCGTACGGGGTGAAGGTCACGGGTTGTACGGTCTTCGTGGTCGATGCCGGCATCGACACGGGCCGGATCATCGCCCAGGAGCCTGTCGCGGTNNNATCCGCCGCGCGCTGGTCTCCGTCTACGACAAGAGCGGTCTCGCCGATCTCGGTGCGGCCTTCGCGGCCCACGGCGTGCAGGTCGTCTCCACCGGCAACACCGCGGCGCAGTTGCGTGACGCGGGCTGTGAGGTCACCGAGGTGGCCGACCTCACGGGCTTCCCCGAGTGCCTCGACGGCCGGGTGAAGACGCTCCACCCGAAGGTCCACGCGGGCATCCTCGCCGACCGTCGCCTCCCCTCGCACGTCGCCCAGCTGGCGGAGCTCGGCATCGAGCCGTTCGACCTCGTGGTGAGCAACCTGTACCCGTTCGCTTCTACCGTCGCGAGCGGCGCGACCCCCGACGAGTGCGTCGAGCAGATCGACATCGGCGGGCCGTCAATGGTGCGTGCGGCGGCGAAGAACCACCCGTCCGTGGCGATCGTGACGTCCCCCGACCAGTACGACGGGTTGTACGAGGCACTCGACGCCGGCGGGTACACGCTGGCGCAGCGACAGGGCCTCGCCGCGATCGCGTTCCAGCACACCGCCACGTACGACATCGCCGTGGCCAGCTGGATGAGCAGCGTGCTGGTCGACACCTCCGGCGGCGACAACTTCCCGTCCTGGGTGGGTGCTTCGTGGCGCAAGGAAGGCGTGCTCCGCTACGGCGAGAACTCGCACCAGGCCGCCGCGCTGTACACGGGCGCCGGCGCGCACGGTCTCGCGCAGGCGACACAGGTCCACGGCAAGGAGATGTCGTACAACAACTACACCGACGGAGACGCCGCGTACCGGGCTGCGTACGACTTCGACGAGCCGGCTGTCGCGATCATCAAGCACGCCAACCCGTGCGGCATCGCGGTCGGCGCCGACATCGCCGAGGCCCACCGCAAGGCGCACGCGTGCGACCCGGTGTCGGCCTACGGCGGCGTGATCGCCACGAACCGCACGGTGACG
>PMLO01000203.1 GCA_003158895.1 Propionibacteriaceae bacterium | reverse complement strand
CGTCCGCGTATGCCATTCCGCCACCCGGGCCATGGGCCCGCCCGGAAATTGTGCCACAGCGGCGCCAGGTGCGTGCGCAAAGACTGCCGTGGGCGGGAAGGGCGCAATAAGTGCCAGAATGTCGCTCGTGACTGACGACACCACCAATCCTCCCTCCGCTCGCCGGGTTCTCGTCGCCGAGGACGAGGCGCTCATCCGGCTTGATCTCGTCGAGCTTCTCACCGAGGAAGGCATGATCGTCGTCGGGCAGGCCGCCAACGGCGAAGAAGCCGTCGAGATGGCCCGCGAGTTCCGGCCAGATGTGGTTGTCATGGACGTCAAGATGCCCAAGCTCGACGGCATCAGCGCGGCCGAGATCATCGCCAAGGAGCGCATCGCCCCGGTCGTGATCCTCACGGCGTTCTCCCAGCGCGAGCTGGTCGAGCGGGCGAGCGAGGCCGGCGCGATGGCGTACGTGGTCAAGCCCTTCGACGCGTCCGACGTGGTGCCGGCGATCGAGATCGCCGCCGCGCGGTTCGCCCAGATCATGGCCGTCGAGGCCGAGGTGTCGGACCTTCAGGAGCGGCTCGCGTCGCGGAAGGCCGTCGACCAGGCGAAGGGCCTGCTGCAGGAGTCCCTGGGGCTCTCCGAGGCCGAGGCGTTCCGCTGGATCCAGAAGACCGCCATGGATCTTCGCAAGTCGATGCGCGAGGTTGCCGAGGGCGTCGTCGACCACCACAAGTCCGGCCGGGGTGCCGCCCCGAAGGTCTGATCCCGCGTGATCGTGTGGGTGAACGGCGCTTTCGGCGTCGGGAAGTCGCACACCGCTGCAGAGCTTGTACGACGTGTGCCTGGAGCGGTCCTGTCCGACCCGGAACCTGTCGGCTTCAGCCTGCAGCGCATGCAGCCGAAGGCACTGCGCACCGACTTCCAGGACGTCGCCGGCTGGCGCGTCGGTGCCCGCGAGGTGATCGCCGGTATCGATGCCGACGGGCGCTGGCCGGTCGTCGTGGTGCCGATGACGGTCGTCGACGAGACGTACTTCGCCCAGACGGTGGGCTGGCTCCGCGACCACGGCCATGACGTCCGGCACGTAGCGCTGGTCGCCACCGCCGAGACCATCCGGCGTCGGCTGCGGAGCCGTTCGTGGAACGTCGTCAGCGAGGCGTGGGCGCACGGACAGGTCAAGCGCTGTTCGACGGCGCTGGAAGGACCCGCCTTCGCAACCCAGGTCCGTACAGACGGGCTGGGACTCGACGCCGTGGTCGACGAGGTGGCCCGTGTCGTCGACCTTCAGCTGGGCCGACCGCCGCTCCCGCGCTGGCGCCAAGGCTTTCGTCGTGCGCGCGTGGCGGCCGGGCTGATCCACCTCTAGTTTTACTGACCGGACAGGTTGGTTGAGTGGGTGTCATGAATCGGTCTGACGAGAGACTGGGGAGGACCTCGCGGCGTTGCCGGAACTCGTCAGACGACCCGGTATGCCTGAGCTCCGGCGCCTTGCGATGCCCGCACCCGGACCCCGCCAAGCGCAAGAGAACTTCGAACACGCCCCACTAGCCCACCGCGAGCAACCTGCTTCGTCGGTTTGGACGGGAGTTGTGGTCGCTTTGACGACGGTCTTCCGGGCTCACGGAGGCTGTACGAGAGTTGTGGTCGTTCTGAGGCCGAATCGGGCACTCAGAACGACCACAACCCTCGTCGAATCGTTCGCGGCTGTCGCGACCCCCGCCATACCGACAACAAGTCTCGTTGAAACGGGCTGGTGCTGCGACAGCGCGTGTCAGCAGTCCGCCGAATGGCAGCGGCGCCGGTGGCGATGCGCCGCTAGATCGTGCCCGGGCGCAGCTGGCAGGTGATCCGGGCCGTCGTGAGGCGGTGCCCCTCCTCGTCCGAGATGACGATCTCGTACGTCACGGTCTTCGACCCCAGGTACAGCGGACGCGCCACGCCGGTCACCCAGCCCTTGCGTGCCGAGCGGTGATGGGTCGCGTTGATGTCGACGCCGACGGGGAGCAGGTCGCGCTCGCGCCCGTACGCGTACGCCGCCATCGAACCGAGCCCCTCGGCCAGCGCGCACGTGGCGCCGCCGTGGAGGATCCCGGCGATCTGTGTGTTGCCCTCGACGGGCATGCGGCCGCGGGTCTCCTCGGCCGTCAGCTTCTCGATAACCACACCGAGCCGCTGCTCGAGCGGGCTGACCATCGTTGCCATCCAGTCCGGAAGATCCACGTCTGTCACCCTCACACTTTGGCAGACGCGTCCACATGAGTTGTGTCAGTCCGGCCGGATAGAGTCACCGCCATGGCGATCCAGACCTCTGAGCGGCCGCGGCTCCTGCTCATCGACGGCCACTCGATCGCGTACCGGGCGTTCTTCGCGCTACCGGTGGAGAACTTCTCGACGTCGACGGGCCAGCACACCAACGCCGTGTACGGGTTCACGTCGATGCTCATCAACGTGCTGCGCGACGAGGCGCCAACCCACCTGGCCGTGGCGTTCGACGTGTCCCGGCAGACGTTCCGGGCGGAGATGTACGCGGCGTACAAAGGCAACAGATCGGCGTCCCCGCCCGAGTTCTCCGGGCAGGTGGCGCTCGTCAAGGAGGTCCTGGACGCGCTCAACGTGGTCCATATGGAGCTGGACGGCTACGAGGCCGACGACATCATCGCGACGCTCACGACGAACGCGGTCGACGACGGGCTCGACGTCCTCATCGTGACCGGCGACCGCGACGCGCTCCAGCTCGTGAACGAGCACGTGACGGTGCTGTACCCGCGCAAGGGCGTCTCCGACCTGGCGCGCATGACCCCCGCGGCCGTCGAGGAGAAGTACTTCGTCACCCCAGAGCACTACCCCGATCTCGCGGCGCTCGTCGGGGAGACGAGCGACAACCTGCCGGGGGTGCCCGGGGTCGGGCCGAAGACGGCCGCGAAGTGGCTCGCCACCTACGACGGGCTCGAGAACCTCGTGCGCCAGGCGGCTGACGTCCCCGGCAAGGCAGGGGAGTCGTTCCGGGAGCACCTCGACGACGTGACCATGAACCGGCGCGTCAATGCACTGCTCCGCGATCTCCACCTGCCGTTCGGCAGCGCCGACTTCGAGCGCCGCCACTGGGACCGCGACGCGGTCCACCGCCTGTTCGACGGTCTTGAGTTCAAGGTGCTCCGTGACCGGCTGTTCGAGGTCCTGCCGGCCGAGGAGCCCACGGCCGAGGGCGGCTTCGAGATCGTCGGCGACGTGCTCGAGCCTGGCACCGTACGCGCGTGGCTGACCGCTCACGGCTCAGGGGTGCTCACGGGCATCGAGGCTGTCGGGCGCTGGGGGAGCGGCACGGGAGACCTCGTGGCGCTGGCGCTCGCGAGCGCCGACGGCGCTGCTGCCTACCTCGACGTCACGGAGCTCAGCCCCGACGACGACGCGGCGCTGGCAGCTTGGCTGGCCGATCCCGCTCACCCGAAGGCGATCCACGACGCCAAGGGGCCGCTGCTGGCCATCTGGGCACGTGGCTGGGACCTCGACGGGCTGGTC
>PMLO01000195.1 GCA_003158895.1 Propionibacteriaceae bacterium | reverse complement strand
CTGGAGGTCGACCGCGAGGTAGTCGGCGAGCGTCGTCAGCACGACGCCGGCCGTGATCACGGTGAAGTTGAAGGCGGACGCCGACGTCTCGGTGCTCACGCCGAGCGCGCTGAAGTTCGACTGCCACCATCCCGGGTTGTCGGCGCTCAGCGTCGAGGCGACGACACCGGCCCCGAGGAAGGCGCCGAGCAGCACGGCCACGCCGGAGCTGCTCATCTCCTGCGCGATGTTCGTCAGGAGGTAGCAGCCGGCGGCCACAGCCGCTGCCGCCATCAGGGTCGCAGCGATCCGACCCAGCAGGAGCCCTTGGAACATCCGCTGGAAGACGGTGAACGCGGCGAGCGCCGCCATGACCGCCATGGCCGCTGCGGCGATCGTGAGGGCGGCCGCGTCCCGTACCCGCCAGACGACCGGCCGGCGCCGCCACCGTACGGTCCGGCGTGCGACGCGTACGTACGCGGTCGAGAACGCCGCCCCGCCCAGCACGGCCACGAGGATCGAGGTCACGGTCGCGACCGACACCTGCCCGGACAGAGGCGTGCCCGTCTGGCGGAACACGAAGGGGCCGACGATCATCGCGATCGCGCCGCCACCCATCGCCACGAGCTGTGCGATGGACTCGCGTGTACGGATCTCCCGCGCCGACCGGCTCAGCACGGCCCCGATCCCCAGCACATCCCCGCGACTCACGCCTGATCCTCTCGGTCATATCGATTGTGGGGCCGAATCTCACACCCGCCATTGCACTCAACCATGCCGCGCTCACGCCAGCCAGGTCATACCGGGGTGCGGGCGTCCGGTACGGCGACGCCCGTCAGGTCCCGCGGCCCCTTCTACTTCGTCGCAGTGATGAGCCGCTCGCGGTCGAAGGCGGCGGCCACGACCCGCCACCCCCATCCATCGAGAACAACAAGTACTGCCGCGATGGCCAGAGCCAGCGCGAGGGTCATGTGGATCACGCCGAACGAGATGAGGTACGCCACGAGGAGCATCGGCAGACTCGAGAGGGCGCCCATCTGTTGTGCCACGCGGATGTCGCTGACGCGCGCTGAGATCGCGAAGCCGATCCAGATCGACAGGACGGCGAGCAACGGTGTGAACGCGAGCTGAGCGAGCACGTAGGGCCACTGGAGGACCGCCGACGCTACGAGCGGCTGCGCGAACAGCTCGGTCACGACGACGAAGACCATGTACATCCCGTACGAGATCGCGAGCGACGGGACCAGCGCCGCCAAACCCTTGGCCACGACCAGCTCCGCACTGCTGATCGCGGTCGTGAGCAGCGGCTCCAGCGTCCCCTGGACGCGCTCCCCCACGATCGCGTACGCGGCCACGATCGACGGGACGATGGCCGGGATACCCAGCAGGATCACCAGCGGGTCCCCGCCGAGGCTGTCCGCCGCCGAGGCGGGGAGCGCGATCACGAGGATCAACGGGAACACGACGATGCCCAACGGGACCGCCGCCATCGTCGACACGATGGACCAGTTCCTCCGGTACTCGCGGAACTCCTTGAGGTAGATGGCCCGTACGCGGGTCGTCGAAGCGCTCATCACTCATCCGCCCGCTCGTCGTCGCCGATCAGCTGCACGTACACATCCTCGAGCGAGTGCTGCGACTCACCGATGGACAGCACGTCGGCACCCGAGGCGGCCAGCGCGCGGGTCACGGCGGGCGCTGCGATGTTCACATCGGAAACGCTGAGCTGGTACGTCCCATCGGCGTCCACGCGCCAGCTCTCGAGCGCGGGAAGGCCGCCGAACAGCGGCCCAGGTTCGGCGAGGGGTGCCAGGGTCCGCACGGTGAGGGTGGACGCGAACATGAGCTGCCGGAGCTCGTCCGGTCGCCCCACCGCGCGAAGCCTCGTGTTCAGGAGCGCGACCCGGTCGCACAGGCGTTCCGCCTCGTCGAGACGGTGTGTCGTGAGAAAGACCGTGACCCCGCGCTGCCGGAGCCCGTCGATGAGGTCGTGGACCTCCCTCGACGCCAGCGGATCCAGACCAGAGGTCGGCTCGTCGAGGAAGACCACGTCGGCGTCCTCGTTGAGCAGCGCCCGCGCGAGGCTCACCCGCTGGCGCAGTCCTTTGGACAGCTTCCCGCACGGATCGTCGGCACGATCGGCGAGATCGACCGCAGCCAACACACGATCCACCCGTTGCCGGGGATTCGCCAGCGCGTACAGGCCGGCGAAGCACTCGAGGTTCTCCGCGACTGTCAGCCGCGGGTAGAGGCCCGGCGACTCCGGCATCACCGAGATGCGCTGCCGGATCTCCGTATGGTTCTCGGGGGTCAACGGGATCCCGGCGACGGTTGCCGAGCCGGACGTGGGTGCGATCAGCGTCGACAACGTACGGACGGTCGTGGTCTTTCCCGCCCCGTTCGGCCCCAAAAACCCGAACACTTCGCCGTAGCCGATCTCGAACGACACGTCCTCACAGGCAACCCGGTCGCCGAAGCGCTTGCCGAGACCGTACGCCGCCAGCGCGGGGCCGGACTTCTGGCCGAGAGCCACACTCGTCTCCATCGTCGTCACAGGTCACCGGGCACGAACCTACGCCGGGTAGTGTCGGGCTGCGCAGGCGACTGAGGACGAAACAGTTTCCGAGGCGGATACGGTCGACACACCTGGACGGATGCTGGAGGGACGGATGGCGGACGAACCCGAGCGGTCGCCGCTGGACCGCGTCCGCACCCCCGCCCCACTGATCAAGCGGAGGCTGCCGTCGGCCCGCGGAGCGACGGAGCAGCCCAACGCGGTGAGCGACGGTGACGCCCCGCTGACCGTACGGTTCTGGCTCCTCGTGGTGGCCACGGGTGTCGCGGCCGGGCTGCTGGGCGTCGCGATGATGGCGCTGCTTAAGGGCGTCGAGACGCTCGCGTTCGGCGACCAGTCAGCCGGCTTCCTGGTCTCGGTGGAGCGCGCCACGCCCGTACGTCGCATCGTCGTCCTCGTGCTCGGCGGCCTCGTGGGAGGGGTCGGGTGGTTCCTGCTGCGCAGGGTCATCCGCTGGGGCAGCACGGACGTCGACGACCAGATCTGGACCGGTCATGCGCTGCTGTCGTTCCGTCGCAGCCTGGGCACGTCCGTCCTCTCCGAGGTCGTCATCGGGGCGGGCGCGTCGCTCGGCCGCGAGGCAGCCCCGAAGCTGCTCGGCGCGGCGGCGGCGAGCATGTTCGCGCAGTGGGCCGGGCTCTCGGTGGGACAGCGACGGCTCCTGGTCGCGTGCGGCGCCGGCGCAGGCATGGGCGCGGTCTACAACGTGCCCCTGGGCGGGGCGCTGATCACCGCCGAGCTGCTGTACGGGAGCCTGGCGCTGCCCGCGATCCTCCCCGCCCTCGCGACCTCGGGCATCGCCACGGTGGTGGCGTGGATCTATCTGCCGATCCGGCCCACGTACAGCGACGTACCGTCCTACCCGGTGAACATGTCGCACATCTTCTTCGCGCTGGTCGCCGGTCCGTTGATCGGCGTGTTCGCAGCGGGGTACGTCCGGTTGATCGGTTGGGTCTCGCACCACCAGCTCAAGGGACGCTGGCTGCTGATCGGCCCGGCCGTCGCGTTCGCTGTCCTGGGCGTGCTCGCGATCGCGTACCCCCAGCTCCTCGGCAACGGCCAGGACATCGCGCAGCAGGCATTCGTGATGACGGCCGGTTTCACGATCGTCGTGGCGGTCATGGTCGGCGTGCTCAAGCCCGTGGTCACCGCGCTCTGCCTCGGAAGCGGCGCGACCGGCGGCCTGTTCACGCCGACGCTCGCGAGCGGTGCGGCTGTCGGTGCGGCGCTCGGCGCCGCGTGGTCGCTCCTCGTACCCGGCCAACCGATCGGCAGCTACGCCCTGATCGGCGCGACCGCGATGATCGGCGCCGCGATGCAGACGCCGCTCGCAGCACTCGCACTGGTCATCGAGCTCACCCACACCGCCGACAGCCTCATCGTCCCGATGGTCATCGCCACCATGTTGGCCACCCTGGTGACCCGCCACCTCGACGGCTACTCCATCTACTCCTCGCGCCTCCCCGCCCAGTCACCGCTGAGCCACTGATCGGATCGCGTCGTCGTACCGTCCGACAGGCAATGGACCGCTGAGCGACGCGTCCGGCGGCGTATCGCCCACAGCGGCCAGATTTTGCATGTCTGCCGGCATGACCGGCGTTCCCGCGCGACCATCGCGGCACCTGCGGCGTCAGTCGCAGAGAGGGAGACGGAGAGTTGGAGCGGGCGACGGGAATCGAACCCGCACTGTCAGCTTGGGAAGCTGATGTTCTGCCATTGAACTACGCCCGCGCGGCCGTGGCCGAGCGGGGACCAGCATAGCGGGCGGCGATCAGGGCTGCGAGCTCGTACGTTCCGCTGCCTGCAGTTCGAGGCGGGCTCGCCGAGGGCCGAAGAGGCTTCCCCGCCGGTACATCTCCTTGTCGAGATCGGCGCGCCAGACGAGCCCGTACCGGCCCGCGTCCGTACGTACCGCAATCACCGGGTAGGCCAACGTGACCAGCATGTCGGCCGGGTCGCTGATCTCGTCGTCGAGGGTCGCCTCCTGAACCCAGCCGGGGCCGGGCGCCGGGAGCATCACGTCGCCGGCCGTGAGGACGTCGCGGCGCCGTGGGCCGCCCGCGCCGACGACGAGCACGCCGATCGGCTCTTCGTTGTCGTCGAGTACGAGCACGCCGGAGCCTCGCTTGTACGTGGCGTCGATGATGTCGAGGCGGGTGTGCCGGGGCACGGTCTCGGTGGGTCGCGCGATGTTTCGGGTGAGGATCTGGTCGGTGAGGTGGCGGCGCCGTACGACCCGGAGCACCTCGGTCGTCGAGCGCCACAGCACGGCGACGACCAGCGAGACCCACACCATGTCGACGGGTCGCGGCAGCTGCTTGCTCACCACCAGCGGGACGCCGAGGAAGAGCGCGGCGGCGGCGATGATGACGAACCGCCCCGCCCACGCGCCGACTTCCATGCCCGACGTCTCCGACTGGGTCACCCACCGCACCACGCCGCTCACCACCTGGCCACCGTCCTGCGGCAGGCCAGGGAGCACGTGGTAGATGAACATCCCGAGGTTCAGCACCATGAACGGCACCACGGTCAGCGACCAGGTGGCGACGTCACGGTTGTAGTACGACAGGATCGCCGTGATCAGGTTCGCCAGCGGGCCGGCGATCGCCACGAGCATCGCTTTGCCCGGTCCGTACCTGATCCGCGTCCGTACGTGTCCGGCCCAGACGTCGAGCACGATGGGGTGGACCGGGACCCGCAGCGCCAACGACATGAGCATGTGGCCGGCCTCGTGGATCGCCACCGCCGCCGCAAGGCAGCCCCACCACAGCAGCGCGGTCTGCGCGCCCCGGCCGATCGCCGAAGGCGTGAGGGAACCATCGGCCAGCAGGATCACGAGGAGTGCGATGAGGAGGTACGGCCACGACTGACCGATCGAGATCGTTACCTTGCCCACGCGCGCCACGGTGAACGGCTCGCCAGACGGCGACGTGAGCATGATCATGGATTTCCTCCTCAGCCGACATGATCCCCGATCGCCGCCCGGAACGCGACGCCACCCGGGGCGAGCCGCCGAATAGGTCAGCGGCCGAGGGCAGTGTCGATCGCGGTCTCGCGATCGCCGAGGATCGGCTGGCGCCGTGAGACCAGGTCGTAGGCCATCTTGACGCCCGCCGGAATCTCGCGCAGCGCACCGTTGCTCCACGTGTCCGGGCTGGCCGACTTCATGGTCTCGTCGCCCACACCCACCGCGTCGAGCCCGACGGTACGACAGGTCGCAAGCGCCCGCGGCAGGTGGTAGCCCTGGGTGACGAGCGTGGCGCTCGTGACGCCGAAGATGCGTACGGCCCGTACGCACGAGTCGTACGTGTCGAAGCCCGCGTAGTCCGCGACCACCTTCGTGCCCGGCACCCCCTTGGCGAGGAGGTAGTTCCGCATGACGTCCGGCTCGTTGTAATGCACGTCGCCGTTGTCGCCGGATACGAGGATGACCTTCACCTTCCCGGTCTGCCACAGCTCGTACGCGATATCGAGCCTGGCCTTGAGGAAGTTGGACGGCGTCTTGTTCGGCAGCACCTCGGCGCCGAACACCAGGGCGACGTCACGTACCGGGACGCTCGCCGACGTGTACGTGCGGCCCATCGCGGCGCCCCACGCGTACAGGGTCGGACTGAACCCGAGCACGCCCACGACGCAGACGGCCACGGCCAGACGGCCGAGCACGCGTCCACGGCGACGTGGGGAAGGGATGGCGCTGCTCACGGCTGCCAGCGTACGTGGTGGCCGGGTCCGCGCCGGCGCAAGGAACGGTAGCGCCACGGGCTCAGCAAGAGCAGTGCTCAGGAAGGCGCAGAGATTCGACGGGAGTTGTGGTCGTTCTCAGAGGGGTCCTCGGCGCCAGGCAACGCTCGACGAGAGTTGTGGTCGGAAACAGGCCCGGTGGGAGCCCGAGAACGACCACAAGTCTCGGTGAACCCCGCAACCGCTGGCTGACCCTCATGAGAACGACCACAACTCTCGTTCGGACAGGTCCCGCCCCGAGCTCGTGCGGCGCGCCGCCGGTTTCACAAGGGAGGATCACTGACAGCGGGTGCCCTGGGCTCCGATCAGGTCCGGTTCGCGCGGTAGTACGAGATGAGCGCCTTGGTGGACTCGTCCTGGGCGGCGAGTGCGGAGTCGTCCTTGGAGATCGCCGGGGCGATCTGGAGGNNTCGACGCCCCACTGGTCGAACGAGTCGATGCCCCAGACGATGCCCTGGGTGAACGTGATGTGCTCGTACAGTGCGATGAGCTGCCCGACGACGCTCGGCGTGAGCGCCGGGGCCATGATCGAGGTGGTCGGCCGGTTGCCCGGGAACACCCGCGCGCTGACGATCGCCTCGGCGGTGCCCTCGGCCCGTACCTCGTCGGCCGTCTTCCCGTACGCCAGCGCCTTCGTCTGGGCGAAGAAGTTCGCGAGGAACAGCTCGTGCACATCCTCGTCGCCGTCCTTGAGCGGGTGCGGCGGGGTCGCGACGGCGATGAAGTCGGCCGGGATGAGCTGCGTGCCCTGGTGGATGAGCTGGTAGAACGCGTGCTGCCCGTTCGTACCGGGTTCGCCCCAGAACACCTCGCCGGTGGCTGTCGTGACCGGCGCGCCGTCAGCGCGTACGCCCTTGCCGTTGGACTCCATCGTGAGCTGCTGCAGGTACGCGGCGAAGCGGTGCAGGTACTGCGCGTACGGCAGGACCGCGTGGCTCTTGGCGCCCAGGAAGTTGACGTACCAGNNGCCCATCAACGCCGGTACGTTGCGGAACAGCGGCGTCTCGGCGAAGTGCAGGTCGATCTGGTGGAAGCCGTCGAGGAACGCGGCGAAGTTCTCGGGCCCGATGGCGACCGCGACCGACGTGCCGACCGCGGAGTCGACCGAGT
>PMLO01000031.1 GCA_003158895.1 Propionibacteriaceae bacterium | reverse complement strand
GGGCTCGTGTCGCTGCTCAAGGACTCGACGCTCGGCTACGTGGTCAGCTACGGCGAGCTCATGCAGCAGGGCAAGGAGCTCGTCGCGTACTACCACTACATGATCCAGACGTACCTCGTCATCGCGCTCATCTATGTACTGATCAACTGGCTGCTGACGCGCCTGGCGGCCTACTTGCAGGTCAGGATGGGTACGCGCAAGGCGGCCGCCGCGCCGGTCGCGGTCGATCTCGAGCCGGCGCAGTAGAAGGAGTCGTTGGAGAATGTGTCGTCTCTTGGGAGTTGTCGCGCCGACCCACCAGCAGCTGCGGGATGTGCTGGATGCGTCCGACGGATTCTGCGAGCTGTCCCACAAGCACCAGGACGGCTGGGGTGTGGCGTGGTACGGGGAGGCCGGTGGGCTCGAGGTCGTCAAGGGTGCGCTGCCGGCGTGGTCGGATCCTGACTACGAGCCGGCGCTGGCCGCGGTCGAGGGCGACATCGCGATGGTGCACCTGCGCCGCGCGTCGGTCGGCATCCCCGTCGAGCTCCGCAACTGCCATCCGTTCGCCGAGGGCGACGTCGCGTTCGAGCACAACGGACAGTTCCGGATGACGGACCGTCTTCGCGCCTACTACGCCGACAACGGGTTGCGCGCCGTGGGTGGCACGACCGACTCGGAGCTGTACTTCGGATTGGTGCTCCACTTCTTCAGCGGCTCGTGGCCGGACGCCATCGTCGAGGCCGCCGGGTTCATCACGCGCGACCTCTGGGTCGACGACCCGAACGACAACCCCGAGGCGCTCAACTGCCTGCTCCTGACGCCCGATGCGCTGTACGGCTACAGCCAGTCCGAGCCCGCCAAGCTCAAGCCCGAATCCACGCCCGACACGTACGTGCTGAGGCTCGCCGAGCGCCCGGGCTCTGTGGTCGTCACCTCGACGCAGTGGACGGTGGACGCGGCAACACCGCTCACGGAGCGTGCGGTCGTGGAGGTCCGCCGCGGCACGTTGGCGGTCACGGTGCACGGCCCGGCCCCGCTCGGCGGCAGCAAGAACAGCATTCCCCCCGCTCCATAACCCCGAGAAGTTCGGTCCCCCAGTACGGGAAGTCACTACCGTTGGCCGCATGACCGTGAACGATCCAACCGTGGCGATCGAGGACGACGCCGTGCCCGAGATCAGCTACGAGGCGCAGCGCTACCCGGCGCGGCCGAAGAAGCTGCGGCCGCGCGCGAAGCGGCGCGCGCTGCAGCAAGTCGTACCGCCTCCTCCGTTCGCGGCAGACGCTCGCAACCCCGCGTACGTGACGTGGCTGCTCGAGCAGTCGATGCTCATCGACGCGAAGATGATGGCTCGCCAGCTCGCGGGCAACCACCTCATGTGGTCGAACTCGTACGCGGAGCCGGACCCGCGCTCGGCCGTACAGAAGACGTCGGTCTGGTACACCGCGTACCCCCTGTCGCACATCACCGGCCGCGGCACCTCGTTCCTGGCAGCGCTCGGGTCCGAGGCGCTGTGGGAGGCGTTCGAGAAGATCGGCATCGACGGTCTCCACACCGGCCCGTTGAAGCTCGCCGGTGGCATCTCCGGCTGGGACCACACGCCGAGCATCGACGGCCACTTCGACCGGATCAGCATGGCGATCGACCCGCTGTTCGGCACCGACGAGGAGTTCCGCACGATGACGGAGGTGGCGCTGTCCCACGGCGGCACGGTCATCGACGACATCGTGCCTGGTCACACCGGCAAAGGCGCTGACTTCCGGCTCGCGGAGATGGCCTTCCGCGACTTCCCCGGCCTGTACCACATGGTCGACATCCCCGAGGAGGCGTGGGGCCTGCTCCCGGACGTACCGGACGGCGCCGACTCGGCCAATCTCGACCCCGCGACCGAGGCGGCGCTCGCCGAGGCCGGCTACATCATCGGCGCCCTCCAGCGGGTGATCTTCTACAAGCCGGGCCGGAAGGAGACGAACTGGTCTGCGACGAACGTCGTGTACGACGTCGAGGGCCACCCGCACCGCTGGGTCTACCTCCACTACTTCAAGGACGGCCAGCCCTCGATCAACTGGCTCGACCCGACGTTCGCCGGCATGCGGCTCGTCATGGGCGACGCTCTCCACTCGCTCCTCGACCTCGGCTCCGGCGGCCTCCGCCTCGACGCAAATGGATTCCTCGGTATCGAGAAGACCGTCGACGCACCCGCGTGGTCGGAGGGGCACCCGCTGTCTCAGGCGGCGAACCAGCTCATCGGCTCCATGGTCCGCAAGGTCGGCGGTTTCACGTTCCAGGAGCTCAACCTCTCCATCGAGGACATCCTCCAGACCGGCAGGATCGGGCCGGACCTCAGCTACGACTTCATCACCAGGCCGGCTGCGCAGTACGCGATGGCCACCGGCGACACAGACTTCCTGCGGCTCATGCTGAACCAGGCCATCGCCGCGGGCATCGACCAGAGCTCGCTCGTACATGCGTTGCAGAACCACGACGAGCTCACGTACGAGCTGGTGCACTTCGAGACCCGCCACCGCGACGACTCGTACTTCCTCGGCGGGGTGGAGATGACCGGCCACGAGCTGGCGGCGATCNNTACGAGGGACGCTGCGGGACACGATCACGGGTGACGCGGCCCCGTACAACCTGCCGTTCGTCCAGAACGGCATCGCCTGTACGACCGCGTCCATCGTGGCGGCCAGCCTCGGCATCCGTGACCTGTCAACGTTGTCGCCCGGCGACGTCGAGAAGATCACGTCGGCGCACCTGCTGCTCGCCGCGTACAACGCGTGGCAGCCCGGCGTCTTCGCCCTGTCCGGCTGGGACCTCACGGGTGCGCTGCCGCTGGACCCCGCCGACGTGAAGTCCCTTGTCGCGACGGGAGACACGCGCTGGATCGAGCGGGGTGCGTACGACTTGCTCGGCCACGCCATCGAGTCCACGAGCTCGGCCGCGGGGATGCCACGGGCGAGATGCCTGTACGGGTCGCTGCCCGAGCAGCTCGAGGATCCGACCTCGTTCGCGTCGCGGCTGGCGCAGTTGCTGACCGTACGGAGCGTGCACGGGCTGGCGACCGGATCGCTGGTGGCTGTACCGGAGGTGTCCGCGAAGAGTCTGCTCGTCATGGTCAACCGGCTCGAGTCCGGCCGCACGCAGGTCACCGTCTGCAACTTCGGCGGCGAGGAGCTCTCCGCGCGCGTTCAGGCGGACCAGATCCCGGTCGGCGTCGTCGTTGACCTCAAGACCGGCGACGAGCTCGACACCGTCGACGACCTCGGTGGCTTCACCATCCCACTCGGCCCGTACGAGGCGAGGGCGGTCTCGATCATTACCGCCTGATGGGGGCGACTCGCTCAAAGCGCCACCGGACAGGCATCCGGATGCCTGTCCGGTCGCAGGGGGGCCTTCGTGATCAGCCGCGTCTGATGCCGCGGACCGTCGGCACCGGGCCTTCGGCGTACTCGCGGACGCGGTCCGCGACTCGGCGCATCGTGGTGATTGACCGTGTCGTGACGGGTACGTCTACCAAGGACGCGATGAACGTGGTGGCGCTCGTCGGGCGGGTGCCGGGGCGGTGCTGGGTGATGGCGCGGCGGTGATCGAAGGAGATCACGATGAGGCCGTCCTCGCTCTCGATGGGGGTCGGGAGGTCGAAGCCGGGCTCCCGGTCGAACAGGACGACC
>PMLO01000184.1 GCA_003158895.1 Propionibacteriaceae bacterium | reverse complement strand
GGCGCCAGGCCGAGCATCATCATGCTGCAGTTCCTCGTCGAGGCCAGCATGCTCGGCCTGATGGGCGGCGCGCTCGGCATTGCTCTGGGGATCGTCGCCGGTTCGGGAATCGGCAAGGCCATCGGCTTCCCCGTCATCATCTCGTTCGCCGCGACCGGCATCGCGCTGGGTGTGTCGCTGTTCATCGGCATCGTCGCAGGCGTGTACCCCGCGTGGCGAGCAGCCAAGTTGGCCCCCATCGACGCACTACGGAACGAGTGATCCATGGCCACGAAGCGCACGAAGAGGACACTGGGCCGGGCCGGGGTCGGCATCGCAGTCGTCGCGGTGGTAGCCGTCGGACTGCTCGGCTACCAGGCTGCCGCCGGTACGAGCAACACCACCAACCACTACCGTACGGTGACTGCCGCAGCCGGCTCCGTGACGCAGGTGCTGTCCCTTTCTGGCACGGTTCATCACGTCACTCAGGCGAGCGTGAGCTTCCCCACCAGCGGAATCGTCACCGCAGTCAATGTCAGGGCCGGCGACACCGTCGCGGCAGGTCAGGCCCTTGCGTCGATCAACGCCACTCCGCTGCAGAACGCGGTCCTGGCCGCCGATGCCGCCTACAAGGCCGCGGTCTCCCAGTACCAGACCGACCAGCAGACGTACGCGTCGTCCACGACCACCACCAGCAGCACGACGAAGGCCGCGACCACCTCGACGAGCCACGCGCCGAGCTCGGCGCAGAGCTCGAGCGGTACGCCGTCGGGATCGGGCTTCCCGTCCGGTTCAGCCACCCCGTCGGGCGGCAGCACTGGCGGTACGGGTGGTACGGGCGGCGCCACTGACCCAGCAGCAGCGGTGAAGGCAGCCTCCGATGCCATCGCAGCGCTACAGGCCGGCGTGCAGACCGTCGAAACCGCACTTCCGATCTTCATCACCGAGTGCGTCCCGCTCATCCCCACGACGACAGCCAGCCCGCAGGCGACCGTGACGCAGACGGTCACGGCGACGGTCACGGAGACGGTCACCGTCACGCCGACTCCCACAGCCTCGGGGACGGTCACCGGGCAGGCGATCGGGACCACGTCGAGTAGCAAGGCTTCGTCCACCGCGTCGGGCGCAGCGTCATCGACCAAGCCCAAGACGAGCACGTCGTCCACGGCGGCCGCATTGGCGAACTCGCTGATAACCACAACCTGCCAGTCGGCGATCGACACGCTCACGGCAAGCCAGGCGACACTGCCGGATCAGATGACCGCCGCGAACGTGGCGCTTGCTGCCGCGGTGAAGGCCCTCGACACCGAGGCCGCCACGCTTCAGGCCCAGGCGAACGCGCTGCAGAAGCAGCAGGCAGCAGCGGCATCCGCCGCGAGCGCTGGTGCAGCCGCCGCCAAGGCGCAGTCGTCGACGCTGTCCTCGTCCAATTCGGCCCTGCAAGCTGCGGCCGCGGCGGGTCTGTCTCGCAGTGGTGGGAGCACAGTGACGGCCGCGACGTTGATCACCGACCAGTCCACGATCCAGACGACTAACATCGCGCTCGCTCAGGCACAGGACCAGCTCAACCAGGCGACGATCACCAGCCCGATCGCGGGCAAGGTCGCGTCGATGCCGTTCATCGTGGGCCAGCAGGCCAGCGCGACCGCGACGGCCGTGATCATCGGTAGCGGCGCCATCGAAGTATCGGTGCCCGTGCCGCTCGCCAAGAGGGGCCAGACGGCGACAGGGCAGGCCGCAACCGTGACCAGCACCATCGGCGGGACGACGCTGCAGGGCACAATCACGAGGATCAGCCTGCTGCCGACCACGACCGCGAGCTTCGCCGTGGGAGCCGCTGCGGCAGCGAGCAGCTCGAGCAGTTCGAACAGTTCGAGCAGCCAGTCGACGACGACGTACGCGACGGTCATCACCATCGCGTCAGGTGGCGATGGGCTGCCTGAGAACTCACGCGTCGGGGTGACGATCACAACCAAGACCGTGAACGCAGCCGTCGTCCTGCCGGCGTCGGCGGTCACGCCGACCGGTACCGGGTCAGGCACTGTCCAGGTGGTCACGAACGGCATCCTGTCGACCAAGCGCGTGGTGACCGGCGCGCTCGGCGACACCGTCATCGAGATCATCAGCGGCGTCACGGCCGGCGAGAGCGTCGTCATCGCTGACGTCAACAAGGCAATCCCCGGCGCGAGCATCGCGGCGTCCAGGGGGTCTGCGACCGCTCAGCAGCAGCAGCCCCAGGACTTCCCGACCGGCGGAGGCCCCGCGGGTGGCGGTCCAGCGGGCGGCGCGCCGCCTACCTGATCGACACAGGGCGTGCCCGGGGCCTCAGGCCTCGGGCACGTTGTCACTCCGCCTCGGCTTGCGCAGTACGAGCGAGTCGCGGTGGATGACCTCGCGCTCGTACTCGATGCCTAGCTCGCGGGCAAGATCTTTGGTGCTGCGTCCCAGCAGGGCGGGCAGCACGTCGGAGTCGTAGTTGACGATCCCCCGCGCGATGGGCGCACCGGCCGGATCGACGAGGAGGACGGGCTCACCCGCGTGGAACGCTCCTCGTACGGCGGTGATGCCCGCCGGCAGCAGCGACGCCTTCCCCTTGGTGATCGCCTTCACCGCGCCCTCGTCGAGCTCCAGCTCACCGGTGGGCCGCGACGCGTGAGCGAGCCAGTTGAGACGCGAGGAACGCTTCTTCCCGGACGGGTGGAANNTGCTCGGCGGCCGCCAGAACGACCGGGATCCCGGCACCCACCGCGATCCGCGCCGCCTCGAGCTTGGTCGTCATCCCACCCGTACCGACCGCTGTACCCGTCCGGGACGTGTCAGCGGCGAGCTCGTCGATGTTGTGCACCTCGGTGATGCGCTCGGCACCCGGCGCTGAAGGATGGGTCGTGTACAACGCGTCGACGTCGCTCAGTAGAAACAGGGCGTCCGCACGTACGAGGTGAGCCACGAGGGCCGCCAGACGGTCGTTGTCGCCGAACCTGATCTCCTGGGTCGCGACCGTGTCGTTCTCGTTGACGACCGGGACGATGCCCAGCTCGAGAAGTCGGTCGAACGTACGGAGCGCGTTGCGGTACGTCCCCTGGCGGGTCGTGTCCCCCACCGTGAGCAGGACCTGGCCGACGGTGAACCCCTGGACCGCGAACATCGCGGCGTACTGCTCGACGAGCAGGCCTTGACCGACGGACGCAGCGGCCTGCTGCGACGCCAGGTCGCGGGGTCGCGTACGCATGCCCAGCGGCCCCATCCCTGCCGCGATCGCTCCCGACGAGACCAGCACGACATCGCGGCCGGCCCTGCGAGCCGCGGCGATCGCGTCGACGATGCGTCCGATGCGCTCGGGGTCGATGCCACCGTCCGGCGAGGTGAGCGAGGACGATCCGACCTTGACGACGATCCGTCGTGCGTTAGCTATCCGCTGGCGCGTCGTCCTCACCCTCTTCGTCGTCCCACTCGACGCCGTCGATCGCGGCGTTGACGGACCGCTCGGCCGCCTTACGCTCCTGATACACGGCGTCCTTGGCCCGGCGCCTCCTGGCCGCGGGCCGCAGCTCCTGCATCCGGTTGTCCTCGCCGCGTCGGCTCAGCAGCTCCGCGCCGATGTCGACCTGAGGAGCGAAGTCGAAGACCACCGCATCCTCCCCGCCGATCGCGACGGTGTCTCCTCGCTCCGCGCCCATCGCGAGCAGCTCGTCCTCGACACCCAGCTTGTTGAGCCGGTCGGCCAGGTAGCCCACGGCTTCGGCGTTGCTGAATTCGGTCTGCCGGATCCAGCGTTCGGGCTTGTCGCCCCGTACCCGCCAGAGGTAGCCGCCCTCGCCGTCGCCCTGCTTGCGAATCGTGAACTCCTGCGCGCCGACGACCGGCTTGGGCTTGACGACGATCCGTGGGGCGGGCCGCGGCGGCTGCGCCGCGCGCCGCGCGGCGACCAGTGCGGCCATCGTGTACGTGAGCTTCACCAGGCCGACACCGGTCTTCGTGGAGATGAGGTGGACGTCGAGGCCGCGTGCTCTCAGGTCAGGCTCGACCATCTCGGCGAGCTCGAGACCATCCGGCACGTCCACCTTGTTGAGCGCGACCAGGCGAGGGCGGTCCTCGAGGCCGCCGTACGCAGCCAGCTCGCCCTCGATGATGTCGAGGTCGGTGAGCGGGTCGCGCCCCGGTTCGTACGTCGCGCAGTCGATGACGTGCACGATCGCCTGGCAGCGTTCGATGTGGCGCAGGAAGTCGTGGCCGAGGCCGCGACCGTCCGAGGCACCCTCGATGAGTCCGGGGACGTCAGCGACCGTGTACGTGACGTCGCCGGCCACGACGACCCCGAGGTTCGGTACGAGCGTGGTGAACGGATAATCCGCGATCTTGGGACGTGCGGCCGAGATCGCTGCTATCAGGGACGACTTGCCGGCGCTCGGGAACCCGACGAGGCCGATGTCGGCGAGCACCTTGAGCTCGAGCGTGATCCGTCGCTGTGCGCCCTCTTCCCCGAGGAGCGCGAAGCCGGGGGCCTTCCGGGCGGGTGATGCGAGCGCCTCGTTACCGAGGCCTCCACGGCCGCCATGAGCGACGACAAGCTCGGCGTCGTCACCGACAAGGTCTACGAGCAGCTCGCCCGTGTCCGCGTCGGAGACCACGGTGCCCTCGGGCACCATCAAGATGACGTCGTCCGCGTGCACGCCCTGCTTGTAGTCCCCCTTGCCTGGCCCGCCGTTCGGTGCGACGCGGCGGGACTGCCGGTGGTAGTCGACGAGGGTGGTGAGATTGGGGTCGACCCGGAGAATGACCGAGCCGCCGTTGCCGCCATTGCCTCCGTCGGGACCGCCGAGGGGCTTGAACTTCTCGCGGTGCACCGAGGCGCAGCCGTGGCCGCCGTTGCCGGCGATCACGGTGAGCGTGACGGAGTCCACGAAGGACGGGATGGCCATCGCGAACTCCCTTTCAGACGGTGTACGGGTTTCCTATCGTCCCACAGCGGGCGCCCTCAGCGTCACGACGTCGAGTCGTCGTCCGGTTCCGGCACGTCGGCACCGTCCCGGTCGGCCCACTCCAGCAGCATGTCGAGCCGGTGATGGACGTCGTCGATGCCGACGTGCAGGTCACCGGTCGCGAGGAAGCGTGCCGGTACGGTCGCGAGCGTGAGCTCTGCCGGGACGACATCGGGGATCTCGTCCCAGGTGATCGGCGTCGAGACCGTACCGGCCGGNNGTGGCCCCACTCGGGCACGATCCGTACGTACACGTGGAGTCCGCTGCCGCCCGACGTCTTCGGGTAGCCCACGATGCCCAGCTCGTCGAGCACCTCGTGAACGACCCCGGCCACGCGCCGTACGGTGTCGAAGTGGCAGTTGGGCATCGGGTCGAGGTCGATGCG